>NZ_JBSGAI010000039.1:0-106472 GCF_053600695.1 Amycolatopsis sp. NPDC005003
ACTTCCGAGGCCCCTGCGGCGACCGGTCCTCACGGATCTCGAACAACTACAACCCCTGAACAACTCAGGTGTTGCAACCACCGCTAGAACCCAAGAGGGCGGCCCGGGCCTTCGGGGAAGCGGCCCGATCGGAGCGGCTGCCGGCTTCGACGATCGGGCCGCGGCCCGGGTTGCGGAGAGTGGATCGGTGCGATGGTCAGGCTCGGCTCGCGAAGATTGGCCGCCTCGTCCAGGAAGATGGCCAGTCCCCTCGCGCTTCACTGGGCTCAGCAGGGCCGGTCGCTGAGAGCCAGGGCCCGAAACGTTCCGGCACCGGGACCCCGTGCACCGTCCTTACCGGACAGTGCACGGGGGTGGCCGGTCGCGGGCGCCTGCACACCCACGTCCGGCCTGGCCGGGGCTGGGCCGTCGGACTCTCCTTTCCGGACGGGCGGCCGAGGCTCCGCGGCCGCCCGTCCGGTGGAGATCCCGGCCGCGAGGGCAGCCCCGGCCGGATCGGTGGCCGCGCCCGTCTCGGGGCGGGCCGGGTGGTGAGGGTCTAGTTCTCCATGCCCGGGGTGCGCTGGTGCAGCGAGAAGTCCAGGCGGTTGTTGTCGGTGTCCGTGCTCAGGATGTCGCGGGCGCTCGCCGCCGCGAGCTGTTCGGTGGCCGCCGTCTCCGGGAGGGCCGCCTGGCCCTCGCGCGGGGTCGAGGCCGCCGCGTTGAACGCCACCCCGTCGACCTTCGTGCCCGTCTGGCTGAACACCGCCACGCCACCGTTCGCCGGGATGCCTTCGGCGCCGGCCAGGAAGAACGGCACCACGTTGGTCTGGTCGGACACCGTGCCGGAGAAGTTCTGGCCGGTCAGCACGACGAACTGGCCCGGGTTGCCCTTCGGCTGCAGCACCATGCCCGCCGGCAGCGTGATGGTGTCCAGGACCGCGTTGCCCGGCCCGTACACGCGGATCGTGTAGCCGGTCAGGTCCTGCGCGCGGCTGGAGATGTTGCGGATCTCGATGAACTCGTCGGTCGCGCCGTTCGGGCCGCGGGTCGAGACCTCGTTGATCACCACCGACGACGAGACGGCCGGCTGCGCTTCGGTCGCGGCGGCCACGCCACCGGCGCAGAGGCCCGCGACCGCGGTCAGAATGGCCGAACCAGCCAGGAGACGACGCATGACTGAATCCTTTCGGGAATGAGCAGGTGATTTCCACAACGTTTCCCGCTGTGGCCTTCCCAGTATCCAAGGAAGATCGACGCCATCGAAAGGGGCCAGTTATCCGGTACTTTCCCGATCGGCCGACCGGCGCCGCCGCCGGGTCACCGCCGCGGCCAGTTCCAGCTCGGCGCACGACGTGTCCAGCGCCCGGCTCAGCCAGCTCCGCCAATAGGGTCCCGGGATGCGTTTTCCCCGTTCCCAGCGGGAAACCTCCTCCCGGGTGACGCTGCCGTTGCCGGACATCGCGTGCAGCCGGGCCGCCAGGTCGTCCTGCGACCAGCCCTTCGCCGTCCGCTGTTCGGCCAGCAGTTCGCACATCGAACGGAACGACATTCTTTCCCCGCCCCTCATTCGTGCGGGCACCACGAACACCCCTTTCCCTTCGATTTCGCCGGATTCAGGTCCGCGACCGCACGCAGCTGAAGTCGACGCGGTTGTCGTCGGTGTCACGGCTCGCCGCGTCCCGCGATTCCGCGAGCCCGGGGCACGCCACCGCCGCTTCGCGTTCCCGGCACGGGGACGCGGCCGTCCAGGCGACGGCGTCCGCCCGCACCCGCCGGTGGTCGAGCAGCATCTGGCCGTCGCCGGGCAGTTCCGGCACGACGAGCTCGGCCGCTTCGGTCCCGCCGAAACCGGCGGCGGCGATCAGGAACCGGCCGCCGGCGGGGATTTCCGCGCCCGCGGGCAGCGACGCCAGCACGACCGGCGCGGGTCCCCCGGTGCAGGACCGCACCGACCAGCCGCCCAGGTCCACCGGCGCGGGGCCGGCGTTGTGCAGGACGAGGTAGCCGGCCGGGCCGGCCAGTACCTCCTGGATCTTGACCTGCGGGGCCGCGACGGCCGGGCCGGGCAGCCCGCCGGCGGCCAGCGCCAGCACCAGCGCGGGGAGCACGGTCACGGAACCGGCCTCCCGGAGAACGGCTTCTTCGCCGACGCCGAAGTGGTCACTCAGGTCACCTTAGGAAGAAGATCGCCGGCTGACAGGATCCGGCCGGTACCGAACCTCACCCGGTCGCGGTACTCCCGGTACCGGCGCGCCACAGCGCAGCGTTCCCGCCCGGAGCCCGAGGGAGTGCACCAGCTCACGCCGGCTCGAGAACCCGAGCTTGTGCAGGATCCGGCTGGCGTAGTTCTTCACCGTCTGCCGGGCCAGGTGCAGTTCGCCGGCGATCTCGTCGTTCGACCACCGGCACAGCATCAGCGCGAGGATGTCCTCCTCCCGCCTGGTCATCACGCTGGAGTACGGCGCCGCGGCCCCGAGCGGCGGCTCGGTCTCCCCCGCCGGCACCCAGACCCGGTCGCCGGCGAGCGTGGACCGCACGGCGGCCACCAGCCGGGTCTCGCTGACCGACTTGTGCACGAAGCTGTCGGCGCCGGCGTTGAGGGCCGTGGCGACGGCCGCGGGCGAGGGGTCGCCGGCGAACACGAGGACGGCCGCGCGCCCGAGGTGTTCCTTGGCGTATTGGCAGATGCCCGCCCCGGCGGGCGCACCGGCGATCGAGAGCTCGGTGATGACCATGCCGGGACGGTGCGACTCGCAGTGCCGCAACGCTTCCCGCTCGGTACCGGCTTCGGCCACCGCCCGCACCCCGGCGCACTCCAGCAGCAGGCGCCGGATCGCGTACCGGAGCACGGGCTGGTCGTCCACCACGAGCGTCGTGACGCAGTGCATGGTTCCCCTTGGTCTGGTTGTCCGGTGCTCGGCCAGGTGCGATCTTCCCGCTTCCGCTGCCGGGTGCAGACCGTCATCCGGGTGATACGGCCTGTTCACCCCGCCGGGAACCGGGCACGCCGAACGCCACCCCGGCGCGGTGCCGGGGTGGCGTCCGGGCGGCGGCTCACCTCACCCGGTGGTGCACGTCTCCAGCGCCGCGACGGCTTCCTCCAGATGGCGCCGCAGCACCGGTTCCGAGCGGGCCGCCAGCGCCCGCACCTCCGCCGACCACCCGTACCCCGTCTCCGCCTCGGCGAGGGCGACGGTCCGGACGTGCGCGGCGATCTGGTCGCGCAGCCAGGTGAGGTCGAAGTCGGGGCCGGAGCGCACGGACAGGTCGGCGATCTCCGCGAGCTGCCCCGGCTCGGGCACCGAGTACAACGGGACGGCGACGCGGGCGGCGACGCCGATCAGGTCGGCGTCCAAGGCCGTGTGGTGCTCCGCGAACTCCTGCCCCAGCTCCCGCACGCGGGCGCAGGTGCCACGGGCGGCGAGCCGGCCGGTGACGATTTCGTAGAGGTTGGCCTGGTGGGCCCGGTTGAGGTATTCGCGGTCCTGCTGCGAAACGTCGGCCCGGACCGGAGCCGCCGGTGCGGCGGACGCGGCCGGCGCGCTCGCCGGCAGCAGGCCGAGCACCGCGGCGATGACCAGCGCGAACCTTGCTCTCATGGGGTTGTCCTCTCCTCGGCTGCGGAAACGATCACGACCGATCGTCGGGGATCCGTTGCGGCACCGGCAATCCGCGCGGCGAACCGCGCGGTCCCGCCCGGTCACCGGCCGGGCCGGCAGTGCTCGATCGCCTCGATCAGGATCGAACACGCCAGCTCCACCACGTCCGCGGTCACGTTGAGCGGTGGCAGGAGCCGGACGACGCCGTCGTCGCGGCCCCCGAGCTCGACGATGAGCCCGTGGCGCAACGCGTGTGCCTGCACCGCACGGGCGTACGCCGGCGCGGGGCGGCCGTCGTGCGGGGAGGCGAGCTCGATGCCCCACATCAGGCCGATCCCGCGCACCTCGCGCACCCACGGCCGGTCGCGCAGCACCGCCAGCGCCCGTCCGAGCTGCTCGCCGCGCCGCCGGACGTTGCCGAGGACGTCGTCGCGGAGCATGATCCGCACCGTTTCGGCGCCGGCGGCGAAGGCGGCCTGGTTGCCCCGGAACGTCCCGGTGTGCGCGCCGGGGGCCCAGCCGTCCAGGCGGCGGTCGTACAGGATGACCGCCACCGGCAGGCCCATCCCGCTCAACGCCTTCGACGCGACGACGACGTCGGGCTCGATGTCGTACTGCTCGAAGGCGAACCAGGTGCCGGTGCGGCCGCAGCCGGTCTGCACCTCGTCGACGACGAGCGGGACGTCGAGCTCCCGGGTCAGCGCGCGGACGCGCCGGACGAACTCGGGCCGCGCCGGGATCACCCCGCCTTCGCCCTGCACGAGCTCCAGCACCACCGCGGCGGGCCGGGGCACGCCGCCGAGCGGGTCGCGCAGCGCGCGTTCCAGCAGGACGACGCAGTTGATCTCGCAGTCGTGCGGCGTCAGCCCGAGCGGGCAGCGGGAACAGGACGAGTACGGGAAGAAGTGCACACCCGGCACGCCGTTGGCGATGGGCTGCTTCTGCCGGACCAGGCCGGTCAGCGCCATCGCCGCGTGGCTCGCGCCGTGGAAGCCTCCCTGGAACGAGACCACGTCCCCGCGCCCCGTCGCGGTCTTGCACAGCTTGAGCGCCGCGTCCACCGCGTTCGCGCCGGCCGGCCCGCAGAAGTGGATCTTCATCCGCGCCCGCAGCGCCGGTGGGAGCATCGCCAGCTGCGCGTCGACGAACGCGCGTTTCGCCGGGGTCGGGAAGTCCAGGCCGTGCGCGAGCAGCCGGAGCTGCTCGCGCGCCGCGGCCAGCACCTCCGGGTGGTTGTGGCCCAGTGCCAGCACCCCGGCGCCGGAGAGGAAGTCGATGAAGACGTTCCCGTCGACGTCCCGGACGTGGCTGCCGGTGCCTTCGGCGAGCGCCACCGGCAGGTTCCGCGGGTAGACGCGGGCGTTGGACTCCCAGCGTTCCTGGTGCGCGAGGTACTCGGCCGACCGCGGCCCGGGCAGGTCGCCCGTGACGTGCGGCTTCGGTCCGTCGGCGAGGTGGACGTCGGTCACGGCAGCCTCCCCTGGACGAGCTCGCCGGCTCCTTCGGTGGCCGGGTTCCCCCGCCACCGTGAGGCCGGCGGGGTGACGGAGCCCTTCATCAGGAACGCGTCCGCCTCGACGACGGTCCCTTCGCCGAGCGTGACCCCGTAGTGGACGAACGCGCCGGCGCCGACCGTGCAGCCGGCGCCGACGGTGGTGTGGTCGGACTTGAACGTGCCGTCCTCCAGCGAATGGCACTGGAGCACGCTGCCCGCGTTGAGGACGCAGTCGTCGCCCAGGGTGACCAGCGACTTCTCCGGGATCGCGCAGCCGTCGTCGAACACCCGGCGGCCGATCCGGACCCCGAGCAGCCGCCACAGCAGGCTCTTGAACGGCGTGCCGTCGAACAACGCGAGGTGCCGGCCGGGGCTCAGCTTCCAGAACCGTTCGTGCCGCCAGAACACCGGGTCGTAGATCGAGCAGAACTGCGGCCGCAGCGGTTTGAAGCCCTGCGCCATGCGTTCGGCCAGCACCAGGAATCCGACGGTGAACAGCAGCGCGCCCAGGATGCCCCCGGCCGTGGCGAACGCCCCGAACCGCGGGTGCAGCCGGCCCGCGGCCACGCCGATGCCGAGCACGCCGGTCAGGGTGAGCCACTGCACGGCCAGGTACCAGCCGATGGTGGCGGTGTTATGCCGCAGCTTGCCGGCCAGGCCGCGGCGGCGGGCGGCGCCGGTCCACAGGTGGTCGAAGCCCCGGTCCCGGCGGACCGAGCGCGGGATCTCGAACGCCGGCGAACCGAGCAGGCCGACGTCCTCGCGCACGGGGCCGTCGAGCGGCACCAGCACCTTGGTGGCCAGCAGGCAGTTCCGGCCCACGCGGGCGCCCGGCGGGTACGCGATGTCGTTGCCCAGGAACGCTTCCGGCGCGACGGCGGTGCGGCGGAGGCGGAACGACGAGCCGGAGTAGTCGGCGTTGAGCAGGGAAAGCCCGTCGGAGACCATGGTCCCGGTGCCGACCGAGCACAGGTACGGCGTCTCGTGCTTGACCTCGACGCCGAAGTTGGACCCGGTCTGCCGGACGGCGGACAGGTCGTACCCCAGTGCCCGCAGGTAGTGCACGATGTAGCTGCTGTCGCCGAACAGGGTCGTGAAGGTGCGCAGGTTCGTCAGCCGCGCCACCGCCCGGTGGCAGGCGTGGCGGAACCCGTACAGCGGGTAGACGCGGTCCGGTGCCAGGAACCGCGCCGGCAGCCGCGGCACGGTGACCACGAGCGCGAGGCCGCCGACAAGCGCACCGGCGTAGAGCATCGTCGAGGAGACCAGCTCGGCACCGTAGAACGCCCAGCCGGCCCCGGCGGGCTGGACGAACCGGGCGACGGCGGCGGCCGCCGCGAGCGTCGCCGGCGTGGTCACCAGCAGGAAGGTGGCCAGCTGGGCGGCCGCGAACACCGTCCGCCTCAGCCGGCCGGCCGAGCCGGCGGGCAGCGCCCGGTAGTCCACTGTGGAGGAACGACCGGGCGAGCCGTGCCAGGACTCCCCGGCCGGGACGACCTGGCCCGCGGCCAGCGACGAAGCGTGCCCGAGCTGCGCGTCGTCGCCGATCACCGTGTCGATGTCGAGCACCGCCGTCTCGCCGACGAACGCGCGGTCCCCCACGGTGACCCGCCCGGTCCGGATGCGGCCCGCCTCGGCGCGGTAGCAGGAGATCAGCGCGTCCTTCCGGACGACCGCGCCCGCCCCGACGGTCAGCAGGTCGGTGCACACCGGGGGCCGCCGCAGGAGGACGACCGCGCCCGCGCCGACCTTCGCCCCGAGCAGGCGCAGGTACAGCACGTACAGCGGGGAACCGGCGAACAGGGCCAGCGGGCAGAACCGGACCACCGTCTTCACCGTCCAGAACCGCAGGTAGGCCGGGCTCCACAGCGGGATCTCCCCCGGTTTCCAGCGGCCCACCAGCAGCCACTTCACGGCCACCGGCAGCACGGACAGCGCGGCGAACCCGGCGCCGGCCGCCGCGACCGCGCGCAGGTACCCGTCGAGCAGGCCGCTCGCAGCGGAAACCCAGGCGTAACCGGTGTCCACCAGCACCGCGGAGACCGCCACGTAGGCGAGGAAGACGAGCAGCTGGACGGCCCCGCACAGCCGGTGCGCCCACGGGCCCGGGCGGTGCGGGGTGCCGGTCGTGGCCGGCGGCGGTTCCGCCTCGCGCGCCACGCGGGCCAGCTCGCGGACCGTCGGGTGCAGGTACAGCTGTTTCACCGGCATCGGGGCCAGCTCGCCCGATTCCCGCACCCGCGCGCAGAACTTCGCCAGCAGGAGCGAATCCGCGGCGAGGTCGTCGAAGAAGTGCGCGGTGACCGAGACCCGGTCGAGCCGGAACACCTCCGCGAGCGCGCCGGCGAGGATCCGTTCCGCCGGTGTCTCCGGTGGCACGTAGGCCGCTTCCGCGGCGAGCGCCCGCGGCCCGGCTGGGGCGGGCAGGTTCGCGCGGTCGGCCTTGTGGCTCGGCGTCATCGGGATCCGGTCGAGCCGCTCGCAGTACGCCGGCACCATGTAGGCGGGCAGGCGTTCGCGGAGCAGCCGCCGCAGTTCCCCGACGTCGACGCCGGCCGCGTCCCGGCGCGGGCTGTAGTAGGCCACCAGCTCGGTCCGGCCCGGCTCCGGCGCGTACGTCCCGACGACGGCCTGCGCCACCCCCGGCGCCTGCCGCAGGATCGACTCGATCTCGGTCAGCTCGATGCGGTAGCCGCGCACCTTGACCTGCGTGTCCTTGCGGCCGTGGTACTCGATCTCGCCGTCGGCGGTGAGCCGGCCCAGGTCGCCGGTGCGGTAGATGCGCCCGGACGGGTTGTCCTCGATGCCGAGGAAGTCCGGGACGAACGCGCGCTCGGTCAGGTCGGGCCGGTTCAGGTACCCGCGGGCCAGCCCGATCCCGGCGATGCCGAGTTCGCCGAGCTCGCCGGCGGGCAGCGCGCGGGGTTCCGCGGGGTCGAGGACGACCACGGAGTACGTCGGCAGCGGCACGCCGATGGTGACGGGCCGGTCGGGGTGCAGCACCGTCCACGTCGCCGACACCGTGGTTTCGGTGGGGCCGTAGACGTTGAGGAAGCGGCGGCCGGGCCGCGACCACCGGCCGACCAGGTCCTCCGGGCACGCCTCCCCGGACACCAGCAGGAACCGCAGGTCCGGCAGGTCGTCCTCGAGCGTGGCCAGCAGCGTCGGCACGCAGCACAGCGCCGTGACCCCGGTGTCCCGCAGGAAGTCCTGGAGCTCGGCGCCGGCCAGGGCACCGCCCGCGGGCCGGGGCACGAGAGTCGCGCCGGACAGCAGCGGCACCCAGATCTCCTCGACCGAGAAGTCGAAGGCGATCGTCATGCCCTGGTACACCCGGTCGCCGGGCGCGAGGCCGTAGACCTCGGCCGCGACGCGCACGAAGTTCGCGATCGCGGCGTGGTGGATCGGGACGCCCTTCGGCCGGCCGGTGGAGCCGGAGGTGTAGACGACGTAACAGAGGTCCCCGGCCGGGGCGCCGCGCTCCGCCGGGGTCAGCCGGCCGCCCGGGCGGGCGGCGATCGCGGCCGCTTCCTCGTCGACGCAGAGGACGTCCGTACCGAACCGCTCCCGCAGCGGCGACGCGGTCAGCACCAGCTTCACCCCGGCGTCGCCGGTGATGAAGGCCAGCCGGTCGTCGGGGAACGCCGCGTCGAGCGGCACGTACGCCGCGCCGGCCTTCAGCACGGCGAGCATCGCGACGTAGCTTTCGGCGGGCTCGGGCAGGAGCAGCCCGACAGAGTCGCCGGGGTGCACGCCGCGGGCCCGCAGGTGCCGGGCTAGGCGGTTGGCCCGCGTGTCCAGGTCGCCGAAGGTCAGCCGGACCTCGCCCGCGTCGACGGCGAGCCGCTCGCCGCCGACGCGGTCGCAGAACCGCTCGAAGAGGTGGTCGAGCCGGGCCTCCGTCCGCGGCCCGGGCCGCCCGGCGCTGGTGAGGACCCGCCCGCCGGCCGTCAGCACGCCCGCGGGCGTCTCGCGCGGGCTCATCGCCTCGCCTCCGCCGGCCGGTCCAGCCGGAACGACCGGTGCAGAACGCGGACGGCGTCGTCGAGGCGGGCCAGCGGCAGCACCGCGGTGAGCCGGACGGCGGAGATCGCCATGGCCGGCGTCGTGGCGCCGAGCTCGCCCACCGTGCGCAGGACCTCGGCGGCCATGCCGGGGCGGTCGAGCAGCCCGGTGCCCACCACCGAGAGCGCGCCGAGGTCGTCGTCCAGCGTCCACCGGGCGTCGAGGGCCTCGACGAGCTCGCGCGCGGGCCCGGTGAACGGTGCCGTGCCCCGCAGCGTGAACCGCAGGTCGCCGGAGCCCGGCCAGCTCAGCGTGTCCGGGTGCAGCCCGTGCGCGGCGAGGCCGGCCAGCAGCCGCGCCCCGCGGTCCGGCGACAGGCCCGGCGCTTCGATCCGCAGCAGCCGCACGTCCCGGTCGTGCGCGATGGCGATCACCTCGGGCCCGCGCTCGAGCGCCGGCCCGGCCGCCCGCACGCGGGTGCTCGCCCCGGTGCCGGACGAGTGCCGCACGTGCACCGTCACGCCGTGCTGCCCGGCCAGCTCGACCGATCTCGGGTGCAGCACCCGGACCCCGCCCCTGGCCAGCTCCGACATGGCCTCGTAGGAGATCGACGGGACTCCCCGGGTGTCCGGCACGATCCGCGGGTCGGCGGTGCGCACCCCGTCGACGTCGGTGCAGATCTCGCACCCGGCCGCCCCGAGCGCGGCCGCGAGGGCGACCGCGGTCGTGTCCGAGCCGCCCCGCCCCAGCGTGCGGAGCTCGCCGCCGGCGTCGCGGCCCTGGAACCCGGCGACCACGACGACGCGGCCCGCGCGCAGCCCCTCGAGGATCCGGCGGGGGTCGATCCGGGCGATCGTCGCCGCGCCGGGCCCGCCGGTCACCTCGATGCCCGCCTGGTCACCCGCGAGCGACACGGCATCGACCCCGCGCCGGGTCAGTGCCAGGGCCAGCACCGCGGCCGAGACCTGCTCGCCGGTGGCCAGCAGCTGGTCGAGCTCGCGGGGCTCCGGCCGCTCGGCGAACTGGCCCGCCAGCGCCACCAGCCGGTCGGTGGCGTCGCCCATCGCCGAAACGACCACGACGACCCGCCGTCCGGCCGCGGCGAGGTCCGCGAGCTGCGCGGCCACCCCGCGCACCAGCTTCGGCGTCGCCAGCGACGACCCGCCGTATTTCCGCACCACGATCCCGGCGACGCTCGGCGCGTCCGGAATGCCGGAATCGACCGTTGCCCATGACTTATTCACCACTCGCCCCTCTCATTTCGGCCACCCGGCCGCGAGAGTGCCGACCGGAAACCGATACAATTTCGCTACGCCCATTCCGTGCCACCGAGGAACGGGTCGTTCGTCCGGATTCGCCTGTCCTGTAGCGACTCCCACCTCGAGCCGCGGCGACGTCGATCGGACGCCTGGGCCGCAGCCAGTCGCTCACGAACGAAACTAGTTCGCCATTCAGCGGGCCGGTACCTCCGGATGCGGGAATCAAAACCGCCACCATTACCGGCACTCATACTATCGACCGAGCCGAATTGGCGAGCCATTCCGGCGACACGCAGGCAAATCGCTGCCGAAACCCGAAAAAACGCCGGGCAACCGATTGCCGGCCGCGGTTAACCACGAATTGCGTTCCGCCCTCCCCTCACCCGGGGGTAATCGGGTAACGCCCCTCGATCGCCGTGCACGCAAATGGCGGAGAGATCGCCTGCGAATGGCTTCGTTCTTGATGATGAATCGACGCCGGGCGGGCGGCGGCGCCGGTGTTTTCCGGTATCGTCGCCTCCGGCCGGGCCGCCGGAGCGGTCCGGCAGCCAGTGCCCGTTCCGGCCGCGAATCCCCGGGGAGACCGCGTGAACTCCGCTGTGCAGTGCCGTTGCCGCCACCCCGACCCGGCCGTCGTCGTCCTCGCGCAGCAGGCGCTCCTGCGGTTCGGCACCGGCGACTTCGCCGGTGTCGCGCAATTGCTCGCCCCGCGCGTCGAATGGCACGGCCCGACCCCCGAGCAACCCGGCGGAACCAGCGAAACCTGCACCCGGCGGCAGGTGGAATCGTTCCTGTCCGCGTTCGATTCCGCGATGACCGTCGCCGGGCTCAGCGTGGGCCGCTGGCTCCGCGAGGAGGACACGGTCGTGGTGCTGGGCCGCCTCCGCTGCCAGGCCAGGAGCGACGGTGCCGTGTCGTCGTTCGAGTTCGCCGTGTCGCTCACGGCCCGCGCCGACCTCGTCGATTCGTGCTGGCTGCTCACCCACCCGGTGGGTCCGGCCGCGTGACCGGCACCGCCCGCGGCCGCCGGACGCGCGAGGAGCTCGTCGACGCCGCCGCCGCGATCTTCGACCGGGTGGGGTTCGCCGGCACCACGCTGGAGAACGTCTGCGCGGAAGCCCAGGTGACGAAGGGGGCGCTGTACTGCCACTTCCCGTCCAAGGCGGCACTGGCGGCGGCCGTGGTCGAGCGGTACTGCCCGCTGTGGTGGGAGCTGACGGCCCGGCTGTCCGCGCGCCACCCGAGCCCGGTGCAGGTGCTGATCGGGCTGACGTTCGAGGTCGCCCGGCGCCAGCAGCACGACCCGGCGTACCGGGCGAGTGTGCAGCTGCCGCTGCACGCGGAACTGGCGGAAGTGCTGGCGCCGGCGCACTTCCTCGGCTGGCTGGCGGTCGCGGGCGAACTGCTGCACCGGGCCCGCCGAGCGGGCGAGCTCCGCGCCGGAGTGGACGTCCGGGCGGCGGCGGAGAGCACGATCGCGGAGTTCGCGGGAACCCCGTTGCTCACCCGCGCGACGACGGGCGGGCACGACCTGGTCGCCCGGGTCCGCGCGATGTGGCGGCAGCGCCTGCCGGGCCTGGTCGAGCCCGGCACATCGGCACGGCTGTGCCTGGAGCCACCGGAGCCGGGGTGACCGCGGGTCCGGCCGGGACCGGGCGGCCGGGCTTGCCTCGCGAGCCGCGCTGGGCGGGGCTCGTGGACCGGCCCCGGGCGGCCGAAGCCACCGTCCTTGCTGAGCCCGCGGAGCCGGCCGAATCCGGCACCGGGCCGGGCCCGAAGCCTGGCTGCGCCCACGGCCGAGCCGCGGGTCGCCGACCCGGCCCTCCCACCGGAATCCCCGCGCAGGCACCGAACCGGACTCACCGGAACCGCGCCGACCTCGGAGCCCGGCCGAACCATCCGGCCGAGCCACGGCCCGCCAACCCCGGCCCTCCCACCGGAATCCCCGCGCAGGCACCGAACCGGACCCACCGAAACCGGCACGGCCGGACGCCGGGCCCCGCGCCGGGCCTGGCGATCCGGCCCCGGAGCCGGGGTGACCGGCGAGGGCGTCGGTCACCCCGGTCCGCTCGGGAGCCGACCCCGCGTGCTCGCTCCCTTCCCGTCGGCGGCGTCGCCCGTTCGCCGCCTGGGGCGAAACTACGGGGGGCGGTCCGCGCGGCGCACCACTCGGCGGGTGATACCCCGGGAATCCCCCGGGCGTCAGCCGCCCAGGCGCAACGGCTGGGTCAGCAACGGGAACGACTCGTGCAGCGACCGCTGCCACCACGGCCAGTTGTGCGTGCCCGGGCCGTAGAAGTCCGTCGTGACCGTGGCGCCCACCTCGCGCAGGCGACGGGCCAGCGCCGTGTTCATCTCCGCGCACAGCGGCTCGATGAACAGGTCCGGCGGGGTGCCCGGCGGGTCGAGGACACCCGGGGTGCCGTTGCCGCACGCCAGGTACAGCGGGATGCCGGTCAGGGTGCGGGCCAGGGCGTAGGGGTTGTGCGCGGCCCAGACGTCCGCGTTCAGGTTCGGGTCGCCCCACAGGGCCGTGGGGTCGTAGCCGTCCTTCACGAGGACGCCCTGGATCAGGCTCGTGCCGCGGGCCGCCTGGTAGGTCGTGTGCACCACGCCGCTGTAGGACGCCGCCGCGGCGAACATGCCCGGGTGGCGGCCCGCGTACGCCAGTGCGCCGAGGCCGCCCATCGACAGGCCCGCGATCGACCGGACCTGGCCCGCGCCGTAACCCCGCTCGAGGAGCTGACGCAGCTCGGTCAGGTGGAACGTCTCCCAGCGCGGCGCGCCGCCCGCGCCCCGGTTGTACCAGTCCGAATAGAACCCGTCCCGGCCGCCCGACGGCATCACCACCAGCATCTCCGCGCCGCGGGTGAAGGAGGCGACGTCGGTCGAGCGCGTCCACGACGTGTAGTCGTCTCCCGCGCCGTGGAGCAGGTACAGCACCGGCCAGGTGCGCGTGGTGCCGGGCGTCCAGCCCGGCGGGTGCAGCAGCCGCACCATCGCCGTGGCCGCCAGGGCCGGGGAGTCGACGGTCAGGTCGAGCATGGTGGGGCTCAGCCGCTGCTCGGCGATCACCCGCGCCCCGCTGTCGGCCACCGCACGCGGCGCTGTGGTGGCGCCGGCGGTGCCGGGCCGGGCGACGGCGAGCGCGGACAACCCCGCCGCCGCCCCGAGGACGAATTTCCGCCGGGACACCCGCCCGGGCGCGGGGGTGTCCACACGGGACTGGATCTGCCGGTCTTCGACGGGCCTGGGCATCGTTGCCTCCAGGGTGCGGGGAGCGGAACCTGACGTCCCCGGGCGGGCTCGGACGCACCGGTGCGACCGGCCCGGGGACGTCAAGCGTGAGCAGGAGAGCCGACCGCTCTCCTCACCCGCACCAGGGCGTGGACCGGCGCGGGAGACGGGATCCCGGGGGCCGCAGGGGCAGCCGGGAGCCCCGGCGCGCGAGAAATCGCGCGCCGGGCGGGAAAAGCCGGCCCGGGCCGGGGGAACCGCGACGGCTGCCGGGCGCGGCGCTCAGCGCAGCGCCGAGCGCCGCAGCTTGCCGCTCGGCGTCTTCGGCAGGGCCGGGACGAAGTGCACGGCCCGCGGGTAGGCGTGCGCGGCGAACCGGGTCTTCACCAGGGTCTGCAGTTCACCGGCCAGCTCCGGGCCGGCGTCGTGCCCGGGGCGCACGACGACGTGGGCCGTGACCACCTCGCCGCGCAGGTCGTCCGGGGCGCCGACGACGGCGGCCTCCGCGACGGCGGGGTGGCCCAGCAGCACGGATTCCACTTCGGACGGTCCGATCCGGTAGCCCGCCATCAGGATGATGTCGTCGTCACGGGCGGTGAAGCGGAAGTTCCCTTCGGCGTCCCGCGCGGCCGTGTCCCCGGTGAGGTACCAGCGCCGGTCCTCGGTGAACCGCTCGGCCGTGCGCCCGGGCGCGCCCCGGTACCCGGTGAACCACATGAACGGGCTGGCGGTCAGGTCGACCGCCAGCCGCCCGCGTTCGCCGTCGGCCGCCGGTTCGGCCGTCTCCGGCCGCAGCACGTCCAGCCGCCAGCCCGGCAGGGCCCGGCCCATCGAGCCGGGCCGCCGATCGGCCCTCAGCCGGGGGTGCCAGGCGTTGGCGACGGCCATGCCCAGTTCCGTCTGCCCGTAGTGGTCCAGCACCGGCACGCCGAGGACGCGCTCGGCCCAGTCGCTCACCTCGGGCGGCAACGGCTCCCCCGCCGACGAGCAGTGCCGCAGCGCCAGGTCCGCCGGGGCGAGCTCTTCGGCGGTGCGCAGCGCGCGGTACACCGTCGGCCCGGCGGTGAAGTTGGTGACCCGGAAGGCACCCAGCACCTCCCAGGTCAGCCGGGCGGAGAATCCACTGTGGAGCAGCAGGGCGCGGCGGCCGAGGCCGAGCGGGCCGAGGATCGCGTGGTAGAGGCCGTAGGCCCAGCCCGGGTCGGCGGCGTTCCAGAAGACGTCCTGCTCCTGGTGGTCGAGCCCGAACTCCTGGTAGGCCAGCATGGACGCGACCGCCCACAGTGGCACCGGCACGCCCTTGGGCGGCCCGGTCGTGCCCGAGGTGTACAGCTCGACCAGCGTCGCGTCACCGCTCGTCATGACCGGGACCGGCTGCGGCGGAGCCTCCAGCAGGCGTTCGAAGGAGTGGTCGCCGGGGTGGTCCCCGGGGGCGCCGGTGGTGATCACGGTCAGCCCCCACGCCGCCGGAATGTCCTCGTTGGGACCGAGTTTCGCCCGCTGCCCTGGTTCGGTGACCACGATCCGCGCGCCGCTGCCGGCGAGCCGGCCCGCGATCGACGGCGGGGCGAGCGCGGTGAACAGGGGCACGTGGACCGCGCCGATCCGCCAGATCGCCAGCAGCGTCACGACCAGGTCCGCCGACTTGCCGAGCAGGGTCGCGACCCGGTCGCCGGGGCCGGCGCCGAGCTCGGCCAGCGATGTCGCCAGCCGGGCGGAAGCCTCGCGCAGGGCACCGAAAGTCCAGTCGCGTGCGGAAAGATCCCGCTCCACGACGGTGAACGCGACGGCGTCTTCGGGATGCCGGTCGCACAACAGCTCCGCGGCGCGGATCCCGGGCCGGTCGAACTGCGAAAGCAGATCCTCGACATGGCGCTGGATGCTCGTCATCAGGACCTCCCGGACCTACGCGATACCGCCGCTTTGCCGTACCGTGGCAAAAATGTCCCATCGCGGCGAACGCCCGGCTACCCCCGTCCGAGGGGAGGGAATCCCGCACGCGACGTTTCCCAGGAGGCAGGCGTGAACCCGAACGCCACGGCCGACGACCGCCCCGAGATCCATCGGGCGCTGGCCCGGATGCGCGACGCGACCGGCCTGCCGCTGACCTTCGGCGGCGAAGTCGGGGCCGGGCGGCAGGTGAAGCTCAGCCAGATCGCCGGCCCGAACACCGGCGCGCTGCGGGGCGTCAGCCTGGAGTACGGGCGCGGGCTCGGCGGGAAGGCGGTCGCGCAGCGGCGGCCGGTCGTCGTCGACGACTACGTGCACTCCCCCGGTATCAGCCACCACTACGACCACATCATCGTGGCCGAAGGGCTGCGCGCGATGGTGGCCGTGCCGGTGGTGGTGACGCGGAACGTGCGCGGCGTGCTCTACGGCGCGCTGCGCAGCTCGCTGCCGCTGGGCGACCGCGTCGTCCAGGCCGTCGTGGAGTCGGCGCGGGAGCTCGAGCAGACCCTGGCGGTGCGCGACGAGGTGACCCGGCGGCTCGCCTGGCTCGACCGCTACGACGCGACCGACTGCCACCGGCCGCACTGGGAGCTGGTCCGCGAGGCCTACGCCGAGCTGCGGATCCTCACCCAGAGCGTCGAGGACCCGGTGCTGCGCGCCCGCGTCCGCGCGATCTGCGAGACGCTGTCCGCCGTGGCCGGCCGCCCGGCACGGACCGGGGCTCTCCCGGCCCTGGCCGCGCGAGAGCTCGACGTGCTCGCGTGCGTGGCCCTCGGCTGGACCAACCACCAGATCGCCGAAGACCTCGGGATCACCGCGGAAACGGTGAAGAGCTACCTGCGCAGCGCCTCGCGCAAGCTCGTGGCGCGCAGCCGGATGGAGGCCGTGGTCACCGCACGGCGATTCGGTCTTCTCCCATGAGGGTACTCGATGCGGTACGGTAGTACCGCGCGCCGCCTCTCGTCCGGGCGTGTGCGAGGCTACGGAACCATGACCGCGAAGCCACCTTGGATGACGCCACCGGGAGCGCGCACGGCACGAAGCCGACGCATGTCCGACGCCAAGCGCGAGGAGCTGATCCTGCGCCTGGAACGGCTTTTCCTCGACGAAGGCTTCGCCCGGCTGACCGTGGACGACCTGGCCAGCAGGCTCCAGTGCTCGAAGTCGACGCTGTACGCGGTGGCCGGCAGCAAGGAACAGCTCGTCGTCGTCGCCGTCCGCCACTTCTTCCAGGAGGCGGCCGCGCGGGTCGAGGAGAAGGCCGGGCCGATCACCGACCCCTCGCGGCGCATCGCCGAGTACCTCGCCGGCCTGGGTTCGGAGCTGCGGCGGATGTCGCCGGAGTGCTACGCGGACCTGCTCAGCTTCGAAGCCACCGCCGAGCTGTACGCCCGCCATTCGCTCGCCGCCGCCCACCACGTGCGGGAGTCCATTCAGGACGGGGTCGCCTCGGGTGCCTTCCGCGCGGTGAACGCGGACTTCGTGGGAGCCGCGGTCAGCCTCCTCATCGACGGCATCCAGCACGGGGAACTGCTCGACCGCTCCGGTCTTTCCATGGCCGACGCCTACACGGAGCTCGGCGGGCTGGTCCTCGCCGCGCTGACCAACCAGGGCGCGAAGTAGCTTTCCCGGCCGATCCGGCTCCGGCATCTCGTCCTCCACAGGTCTTGCGCCGCGCCCGCCCGTGTGTTTACCGTACGGAATCCGGTACTGAGGTATTCGATCTCGTACCCACTCGATCCCGGCGACAGCGGAGGCGGCGATGCCTGCACGCACGGACACTGACCGGCGCCACGGAGTCGTGCTCCGGCGCGACGTCCGGATTCCCACGCTCGAACCGGGAGTCACGCTCTCGGCCAACCTGTTCCTGCCCGACGGGCCGGGTCCGTTCCCGTTGCTGGTCACCGTTCTGCCTTACCGCCGCGACGTCTCGGCGCTGACCGGTTCGCCCACCGAGCGCTGGTTCGCCGAGCGCGGTTACGCGTCCCTGCTCGTGGACATGCTCGGCACCGGCTCGTCCGACGGGGTCCAGCGGCCGCCGTTCGACGCCGGGGAAGCCGACGACGCGCTCGACGCGATCCGCTGGGGAGCCGGGCAGTCGTGGTGCAGCGGCGCGGTCGGCATGTGGGGCGGTTCCTACGGGGCCATCACCACCCTGCGCGCCGCCGCCCGGCGACCGGAAGCGCTGCGGGCGATCATCGCCCTCGAAGGCCCGACGGACCCCGGCCGCGACTTCGTGCACCCCGGCGGGGCGCGCGGAGCGTTCTCGCCACTGGCGTCGTGGGCGATGAGCACGCTGTTCAACCAGCTGCTGCCGCCGGTGGACGACTTCGCCGACCCGGACGAACAGGCGCGCTGGCACCGGCGGCTGACGTTCGCGCCCTACGTGCTCGACCTCTTCCGCAACGGCCCCGGCTCCCCGGTGTGGGCCCGGCGCCGGATCGACGTCTCCACCGTCGAAGTCCCCGCGCTGTGCGTCGCCGGCTGGCGCGACCTGTTCGTCGACGGCGCCGTCCGGGCGTATGAAGGCCTGCGCGGGCCCAAGGCCCTGATCGCCGGGCCGTGGATGCACGTGATGCCGCAGGAGTGCCCGGTCACGCCGATCGACTTCCTGGCGATCGCCAAGTCCTGGTGGGACCGCTGGCTGCTCGGCGCCGACACCGGTGACGCGGCTCCCGAGGTGCGTCTGTACGTGCAGGGCGACCGGCCACGCTGGCTCGGGTTCGGCTCCTGGCCGCCGGAAGGCGTCGTCCGGACCGAGGACCTCGCGAGCTGGCAGCGGTCGGCGCCGGCCACCCCGGATCCGGCCACCGGCCTGCAGTCCGGGCTGTGGGCGACCCCCGCCGGGCAGTTCGGCCTGCCGCTGGACCAGCACGGCGACGACAGCCGCAGCCTCTGCTACACCTCGCCGCCGCTGCCCGCGCCAATGCTGATCGGCGGACGGCCGTCGGTGACGCTCGGCGGGCCGTGGCCGCGGGTGTCGGTCAAGCTCGCCGACGTCGATCCCGCCGGCCGGTCGGTCCTGATCTGCGCGGGCCTCGCGTGCGACGGCGAAGGCGAATTCAGCGTGCCGCTGACCCCGACCACGTACCAGGTCGCGGCGGGACACCGGCTGCGCGTCGTCGTGGCCCCGGGCGACTTCCCCCGGGTCTGGCCGCAGGAGCCGCCCGCGGGCTGGCCGGTGGCCCGGGCGCTGACCCTGCCGGTCGCCGACCCGGCGCGCGGGGTCGCCAGCCCGATGCCGGAACCGGCCGAAGCCGCGGCGGCCGGCCTCGAGGAGGGACTGGGCGCCGACCCCGGCGACCAGGTGGCCTCCTGGGAGATCACCGAAGACCTGCTGCACGAAACGGTTTCCCTGCGGATGGCCGGCGGCAACCGGATCCGGCCGGAGAACGTCCCCGGCGGGCGGCACACGGTGCAGGTGGACCAGGAACTCGTCGCCACCGCCCACCGGCTCGAACCGGACGCGTCCACCGCCACCGGCCGGCTCACCGGCACCGTCGACACCGCGACCGGCGCCCACGTCACCGTCGAGGTCGCGGTCACCGCGACCGCGACCACCCTCGACGCCCGCGCGAAGGTCGTCCAGGACGGCGCTTCCCTGCTCGATCGGCACTGGCGCGGCTGACCGCCGCCGGCCCCAGCGAAAGGTGTTCCATGTCTGCCCCTGCCGTCCTCTCCCGCCGCGAGTTCACCGTCGGCGGCCTGCTGCTCGCCGCCGGCCTCGCCGCCGGGTGCGGCGGGCCGTCCGGCTCCTCGGCCGCGGACCGCACGCTGCGCATCGGCCAGTACTGGCCGCCGACCAGCCTCGACCCGGCGAAGGCCGGCGGCGAGTCCCAGTTCTTCCTGCAGCCCGCCTACGACCCGCTGATCTACCGGGCCGCCGACGGCAGCTACCAGCCCCGGCTCGCCACCGCGTGGCGCTACCTCGGCACCGGCAACACCGCCTTCGAACTCACCCTGCGGGACGGGGTGAGCTTCAGCGACGGCAGCCCGCTGACCGCGGAGAGCCTCAAGACCAGCATCGAGCACTTCCGCCGGTCGGCGGGCCAGGCGGCGGCGTTCCTCGCCCCGATCGCCACGATGACGGCGACCGGCCCGCTGGTGCTGCGGCTGACGCTGAACCAGCCGCACCCGCTGCTGCCGTCGCTGTTCACCCAGGACTTCCTCGCCGGCAACGTGATCAGCCCGGCCGGGGCCGCCGCGCCCGCGGACCTCGCCACCCGCACCTTCGGGGCCGGGCCGTACGTCCTGCTGCCCGGGGAGACCGTCGCGAACGACCACTACACCTACGGCCCCAACCCGAAGTACTTCAACGCGGCGGGCCGGTTCTACGACAAGATCACCATCAAGGTGCTGCCCAACGAGAACACCGCCCTCGCCGCGTTGAAGACCGGCCAGGTCGACGTCGTCGCCGGCAGCTACGCCATCGCCGGCGGCGCGAAGGCGGCCGGCTTCGCGATCGCCTCGAGCCCGGCCATCGTGATGGGCCTGCAGCTCAACGACCGGGCCGGCACGCTCTGCCCGCCGCTCGCCGACGTGCGGGTGCGGCAGGCGCTCAACTACGCGGTGGACCGCGCCAAGATCACCGCGGCCCTGCTCGGCGAGTACGGCGTCCCGGTCGACCAGCCCTCGGCGCCCGGGCAGGACGGCTACAGCGAACAACCCTTCTACACCCACGATCCCGGCCGGGCCCGGCGGTTGCTGGCCGACGCCGGGCACGGCGGCGGGTTCGCGCTGCCGGTCGTGATCCCGTCGGCCCCGGGGTTCCCCGGCGACCTGGCCCAGGCCATCGCGTCGGACCTGCAGCAGGTCGGCGTCACGCTGCGGATCACGGCGAAGGAACCCGCGGCCGCCAACACCGCGCTCACCGAGTTCCCCGCCTCCACCATGGGCTGGGGCGTGCTGCCCGCCTACTTCATGGGCCGGGGGCTCTGGCTGAAGGACGCCATCGGGATGAACCCCTTCCACAGCAGCGATCCCGAACTGGAGAGCCTCGACCGGCAGGCCGCGGCCGCCGACGACACGACCCGGCCCGGCCTCGACCGGCGGATCGTCCGGCGCGTGGTCGAGCTGGGCTGGTTCCTGCCGGTGTGCCTGAGCCCGGGCCTGCTGTTCTACCGCGACACCGTCGACGTCGCCCCGGTACCCGGCAAGCCGTTCCCCAGCGTCGCCGCCTGGCACCCGGCCGGCCGCGCATGACCGACGCGGATCCGGTGTTCCCACCGGGCTTCCGGTGGGGCGTCGCCACGGCCGCCTTCCAGATCGAGGGCGCCTGGAACGCCGACGGGAAGGGACCGTCCACCTGGGACACCCGGGCCCACCGCCCGGGCGGGCTGGCCGGCGGCGCCACCGGCGACGTCGCCTGCGACCACTACCACCGGCTCACCGAGGACCTCGACCTGATGACCGGGCTCGGGATCGGCAGCTACCGGTTCTCGGTGTCGTGGCCGCGCGTGCAGCCCCTCGGCCGCGGCCGCTGGAACGGCGGCGGGCTGGCCTTCTACGACCGGCTGCTCGACGGGCTGCTGGCGCGGGCGATCGAGCCGATGCTGACGATCTACCACTGGGACCACCCCCAGCCGATCGAGGACGCCGGCGGCTGGGCCGACCGGGACACCGCGGCCCGGTTCGCCGACTACGCCGAAGGACTGGCCGTCCGGTTCGGCGACCGCGTCCGGCACTGGCTCACGCTCAACGAGCCGCTGTCGGTGATGCACGCGGAGATGTCCGGCCTGCCGAAGGACTCCGCGCGCTGCCACGGGGTGCGGGTGGCCCACCACCTGATGCTCGGGCACGGGCTGGCCGTCCCGCGCCTGCGGGCCCACGTGCCCGGCGCCGAGATCGGGATCAGCCTCAACCTGGCCGGGACGACCCCGGCCACCCGGCGGCAAGAGGACGTCGCCGCGGCCGCCCGGGCCGAGGCCTACGAGGACCGCCTGTTCCTCGATCCCCTGCAGCGCGGGGACTACCCGCACCTCGACGGCCGGCCGGTGATCGAGGCGCCGGCGACCGACCGCGCGCTCATCGCGGCCCCGCTCGACTTCGTCGGGGTCAACTGGTATGCCCCGGCGCGGGTCGCCGCGTCGGACGCCGGCGTGTTCGGCTACACCCGGGTGCCGGTCCCCGGCGCGGACACGAACCTGCTCGGCTGGCCGGTGGTGCCGGACGAGCTCGGCGCGCTGCTGACGTGGCTGCGCACGCACTACCCGGACCTGCCGCCGGTCCAGATCACCGAGAACGGGTACCCGGACGCGGACGAACCGGACGGCACCGGCGCGGTGCCGGATCCGCGGCGCATCGCCTACCTGCGGGCCTGCCTGCGGCAGGTCCGCGCCGCCCTCGACGCGGGCTCGGACATCCGCGGCTACCACGTCTGGTCGCTGCTGGACAACCTCGAATGGGAGCACGGCTACCGCCCGCGCTTCGGGCTGGTGCACGTCGACTTCGCGACGCTCGCCCGCACCCCCAAGGCGTCCTACCGGTGGTACCGGGAGCTCGTCGCGGCCCAGCCCGCCGACGGGGAGGAGGCGGGGACATGCTCCGGCTGATCGCGCACCGCCTGGTCGTGTCGGTGGCGCTCGTCTTCGTCGTTTCCCTGCTGGCGTTCCTGCTGCAGTCGGCCGCTCCCGGCGACCTCGCCCGGGCGATCCTCGGCCAGAACTTCAGCGTCGCGGCCCACGAGCAGCTGCGTCACCAGCTCGGCCTCGACCAGCCCGTCCTCGTGCAGTACGGGCAGTGGCTCCGGGACGCGCTGCGCGGCGACCTCGGCACGTCGCCGGTCAGCGGGCTTCCGGTGGCGGGCGAAATCGCCGGACGGCTGCCGGTCACGCTCTCGCTCATCGGCTGCGCGACGGCGGTGACCGCGTTCGCCGGTGTCGCGCTCGGCGTGGTCAGTGCCGTGCGCGGCGGCCGGATCGGCCGGGTCGTCGACGTGCTCTCGCTGGTCGGCTACGCGCTGCCGAGCTTCTGGTTCGCGCTGACGATGGTGACGCTCTTCGCGGTCACCGTCCGGCTGCTGCCGGCCACCGGGTACGTCGCGCTCGGCGCGTCGCCCGCGGGGTGGGCGCGCAGCCTGGTGCTGCCGGTCGCGACCCTGGCGCTGCCCGGCATCGCCGTGTTCGCGAAGCAGACGCGGGACGCGATGCTGGAAGCGCTCTCCCGGGACTACGTGACGGCGCTGCGGGCCCACGGCGTCCCGGAGACGTCGGTGGTGCTGCGCCACGCGCTGCGCAACGCGGCGATCCCGGTGGTGACCCTGGTGGGGCTGACGTTCATCGGGCTGCTCAGCGGCACGGTGTTCGTGGAGTCGGTCTTCGCCATGCCGGGCCTGGGCGGCCTCGCCGTCCAGGCCACCTCCCTGCACGACATCCGGATGATCCAGGGCGTGGTGGTGGTGTTCACGGTGATCGTCGTGGTGGTCAACCTGGTGGTGGACCTGGCCTACGGCCGGCTCAACCCGAAGGCGAGGGTCCGGTGACCGCGGGCATCGAGGAGTTCGTCGCCCGGGGCACCCGGCCCGGACGGCGGTGGCTCGCCGCGTTCCGCCGCCCGCTCGCGCTGCTGCCGCTGGGGTACCTCGCGCTGCTGGTGGCCGGTTCGGTGCTGGCGCCCGTCCTCGCGCCGTACAGCCCGGTCGCGACCGACCTGGACCACGTGCTCGCCAGCCCGGGTCCGGCGCACCCGCTCGGCACCGACGCGCTGGGCCGGGACGTGCTCACGCGGCTGATGTACGGCGGGCAGATCAGCCTGCTGCACGCCGCGATCGTCGTCGTCACGGTGGTCGGGGCCGGCGTCACCGGCGGGGTACTGGCCGGGTACCTCGGCGGCTGGTTCGACCGGGCGTTCACCTGGGTCGTCGACGTGCTGCTCGCCATCCCGGTCCTGATGACGCTGCTGGTGGTGCTGGCCGTCGTGGGCGAGCACCAGACCGTCGTGATGATCGCGCTCGGCGTGCTCGTCTCGCCCGGGCTCGCGCGGGTGGTCCGGGGCGCCACGCTGGCCGTGCGCAAGGAGCTGTACGTCGCCGCCGCGCGGGTGTGCGGGCTGCCGCACCGCCGGATCGTGGCGGCGCACGTGCTGCCGCGGATCGCCGGCCCGGTCATCGTCCAGGTGTCGCTGCTGGCCGGGGGCGCGCTGCTGATCGACGCCGGGCTCAGCTACCTGGGGTTCGGCGCCCAGCCGCCGGATCCCACCTGGGGCGACATGATCGCGCAGGCGGCGTCGGTGATCGACCGCCAGCCGTGGCTGCTGGTGCCGCCCGGGGTCGTGCTGGGCCTGGCGATCCTCGCCTTCGGCCTGCTCGGCGACGTCGTCCGCGACGCGACCGCCGACCACGAGGGGCCGTTGCGCGACCGCCTGCACCGTGCGCACCGGGCGGCCCCGCCGGCATTGACACCGCGGAAGGAGCCGACCACGGCGCTGCTGTCCCTGCGGGGCGCCGAGGTGACGTTGTCCGGTGGGCGGGTCGTCGTGACGGACCTCGACCTCGACGTCGGCCACGGCGAAACCGTCGCGCTGGTCGGGGAATCCGGCTGCGGCAAGTCGATCACCGGGCGGGCGATCCTCGACCTGCTCCCGGCGGGCGGCGCGGTCACCGCCGGGAGCCTCCGGTTCGACGGCGCGGACCTGGCACTGGCCGGGCCGCGGGCGATCCGCCGGCTGCGCGGCTCGCGGATCGCGCTGATCTCGCAGGACCCGGTGGCGGCCCTCGACCCGGTGTTCACGGTGGCGCACCAGCTGGGCGAGCTGGTCCGGCTGCGCCACTGCGGATCGCGGGCCTCGGTGCGCGAGCGCACGCTCGCTCTGCTGCGCGACGTCAACCTGCCGGAGGCGGTCGCCCGCCGCTACCCGCACGAGTTGTCCGGCGGCATGGCCCAGCGCGTCGCGATCGCCATGGCACTGGCCGGGGAGCCGAGCCTGCTCATCGCCGACGAGCCGACGACCGCGCTCGACGCCGCCGTGCAGGAGGAGGTGCTGGGCCTGCTCGCGCGGCTGCAGGCCGAACGCGGGATGGCGATCCTGCTCATCACCCACGACTGGGCGGTGGTGTCGGAGTTCTGCCGGCGGGCCTACGTCATGTACGCCGGGCAGATCGTCGAGACGGGCCTGGTCGGCGATCTGCTGGCGCAGCCTCGCCACCCGTACACCGAGGGCCTGCTCGGTGCGTTGCCCGGCCGGGCACGGCCCGGCTCGCGGCTGGCCGCGATCCCCGGGTCGGTCCCGGATCCCGCGCACTGGCCGCGGGGCTGCCACTTCGCGCCGCGGTGCCCGCTGGCGACCCCCGAGTGCACCGCGGCGCCGGTCCCGGTGTCCGAACCCGCCGCCGGGCACCGCACCCGGTGCCGCCACCACGCCAAGCTCGCCCCGGGAGGGGAACGTGCCTCTGCTTGAACCCCACGGCCACCACCCGGGCACCACACCCGATGGGGCCACCACGCCGAACCCGCGCCACGATGCCGACGCGCCGCTGCTCGAACTGCAGGACCTCGCCGTCGGCTACCGGCCGCACCACCCTGTGGTGGCCGGGGTGAACCTCGCCCTCCGGCCGGGGGAAACGCTCGGGCTGCTGGGCGCGTCGGGGTCGGGGAAGTCGACGATCGGGCACGCGGTCGTCGGCCTGGTCCGGCCCACCGGCGGGCGGATCCTGTTCCGCGGCGAGGACATCACGCACGCGGGCCCCCGGCGGCGGCGGGCGCTGAGCCGGCACCTGCAGATCGTCTTCCAGGACCCGCACGGCTCGCTGAACCCGTCCCGCACGATCGGCAGCACGCTCGCCGAGCCGCTGCGGGTGGTCCACCGCCTGCCACGCCGGGCGGCCGGGCGGAAGGTCGCCGAAGCCCTGACCCGGGTCGGCCTGTCCCCCGCGGTGGCGGCCCGGTACCCCGGTTCGTTCTCCGGCGGGCAGCTGCAGCGCATCGCCATCGCCCGGGCGCTGGTCCCGGAGCCGGACCTGGTGGTCTGCGACGAGCCGACCAGCGCGCTCGACCTGTCGGTGCAGGCCCAGATCCTCAACCTGCTGCTGGACCTGCAGCAGCAGCTCGGCCTCGGCTACCTGTTCATCTCCCACGACGCGGACGTGGTGCGCTTCTTCTGCCACCGCACGGTTCTCCTGCGCGACGGCCACCTCACCGAGCCGACTCCGACGCAGCGGTGAGCGCCTCCAGCACCTTGACCGCGTGCCCGACCCCGTCCTCCGCCCGGATCGACTCCGCCAGCTCCGCCGCCCGCGCCGGCATACTTCCGGAGACCGCCTCGCCGATCGCCCGGGCCAGCCCGGCCGCGGTCAGCTCGCGCAGCGGCTGCGGCCGCGGGGCCACGCCGAGCGCGAAGAGCCGTCGGCCGAAGAAGGGCTGGTCGAACATGAACGGGCAGACCACCTGCGGCCGCCCGGCCGCCAGCGCCGCCCCGGTCGTGCCCGCGCCGCCGTGGTGGACGATCGCCGCCATGCGGGGGAACAGCCAGTCGTGCGGGGCCTGCGTCAGGCAGAACACCTTGTCTCCCAAGCCGTCCGGGAGGATCGCGCCGCGGCCCAGCGCCACCACCGCGCGCAGCCCCGTCGCGCGCAGGGCGGCCGCCACGATCGCGCCGGTGCGGGCCGGGTCGCTGCCCACCATGCTGCCGAAGCCCAGGTAGACCGGCGGGTCGCCGGCCGCGAGGAAGCCGGCCAGGTCCGCCGGCGGCGTCCACGGGGACGGCGGCAGGAAGAAGAACCCGGGCGTGTGCACCGATTCCGCGTACCACGCCCGCGGCGGCAGCAGGTGCCTGCTGAAGGCCTGCACCACCGGGGCCGGCGTGCCGTCGGGCCGCCGGAGCGGGTCGTGGGCGAAGCGGCGGCGGGGCAGGCCCAGCCCCTCCCGGCGGAACCGCGCGGGGCTCCCGGTCAGGGCTCGCACGAACGTCCTGGTCGTCGCGTACGACGCCCGGTTGAGCGTGGCGGGCAGCGGAAACGGGAACAGCGGGTCGGGCAGCGACGGCGTCGGCACCCAGAACGGCTGCAGGCACACCGGGACGGCCGGGACGCCGAGCAGTTCGGCGATCGCGTGCCCCGGCACGTTGACCTGGTGCACGACCAGGTCGACGCCGTCGGTCGCGGCCGGTGTCCGGGCGAGCGCCGCGAGGTCCACGAACACCCGGGCCATCGCCGCCCGGTTGCGGCGCAGCAGCCGCAGGAACAGCCGTTTCCCGCGCAGGCCGCGGAAGTTCCGCTCGACGGCCTCCCACGCCGCCCGGTCGTCTACCAGCTTGTTCGTCCCGTCGTCGAGCGGGATCACCCGGGCGCAGTACGGCTCGCCCACCCCGGCCGACGACGCCGGCGCGGCCAGCACCGCTTCGTGCCCGGCCCCGGTCAGCGCCGCACCGAGCGCGGCGAACGGCTGGACGTCGCCGCGGCTGCCGTGGGTCAGCAACAGCACCTTCACGAAATCCCTCCCTAGGCCGACGCGCCGACGATCAGCAGCTGTTCGTGCAGTTCCCGGACGAGCCGGTCGACGTCGCCGCGGGTGAAGAACCGCTCGGTGAAGATGTGCAGCACGGTCAGCCGGTCCCGGTAGGTCGAGACGTAGTAGCCGGGGAAGAACGTGTCGCCGACGGTGTCGAGGATGTGCAGCTCGGTGAACGCGACCCCGGGCGGCGCCGGGAACTCCGCCACCACCCCGAGGTTGCTGATCAGCGCGTAGGACAGGTTGCGCCCGAGGGCGTCCGCCATCGGCGCCGCCTCCCGCACCCCTTCCGGGCCGGCGAGCACCTCGTCCATCCGGGCCTTGACCTCGCGGCCGACGAGGACCGGGCTCAGCCGCGGCGAAACGGCCGTTTCGGCCACGTAGGACATCATGAAGTTGGTCGTCTCGAGCTCACCCACCGGCGGGTCGACGCGCCGCCGGAAGTCCACCGGCGACACGCAGTACATCGGCACGCTCTCCCGGCCGCCGGCCAGCACGCGCTGGGCGAGCAGGATCGCGCCGGAGACCAGGCCGTGCACCGTGGTCTCGTACCGCCGCGCCGCGCGTTTGAGCCACTGCGTCTCCTCGACGCCCAGCCGCAGGTACCCGCTGTGCAGGCCGGCGATACCGGCCGTCGGCTCGGGCGGGGTCGCGGAGTGGAACAGCCGCCGGTCGTACGGGATGAGGCCGAGCCGTTCGTGGAAGAGCGCGGCGGGCGGCGCGGGCAGGGCGGTGCCCGGCTCGCACACCGGCTCCTCCCCCGCCGCGAGCGCCGCGAACACCCGCAGCAGCTCGCGGAAGGTGCCGAGCCAGGCGTTGGCGTCGGTGATCGAGTGGTCCGTGCGCAGGGCGACGTACCCGTGCGCAGGGCCCCGGACCAGCACGAGGTCGGCGACCCCGGCGGTGGCGTCCCACGGCAGCGCGGTGATCCGCGCCAGTGCGTCGGGCCCGTCCTCGAGGACGATCAGCTCCGGCTCGTGGTCCGGGTCGACGGCGAGCACGGCCTCCGGCGAGCTCCCGCGGACCCGGGCCCGCAGGACGGGGTGCACCGCGCACAGCTGCCGGAACGCGCGGGCGAGCACGTCGGTGTCGAGGTCGCCCTCGTACTCCGCGGCCATGATCACCACCCGGTCGAGGTGGGCCAGTTCCAGGTAGTTCAGCGGACGTTCGAGCCCGGTCAGGTCCATTTCCACTCCCGCGTGAAGAACTGCGTGCCGTTGACGAGCACTTCGGCCGTGACCGCGGCGTCCGCGGCCCCCATGTCGATGCCGGCCCGGACGACGACCCGGTCGCCGTCCGGGGTTTCGGCGGTCTTCTCCCCGGTCGCCGTCATCCGCGTCCCCGCCGGGTCGTGTTCCGGCACGCCGAGGTCCACCCGGGTGGTCATCGCGAGGAAGTCCCGGCCGGCCCCGGGGAGCCGGAGGCGGTCCCGCTTCTCGACGGTCAGCCGGACCGCCGAGCGGAGGTGGTCGCGGGCGATCTCCCACCGGTCGCGGTCCGGACCGGCCGGGCCGCGCCGGGCCGCCGGCGGGACGGACACCTCGGTGAGCGCCTCGGGATCGGCGGCGGGCAGGGTCAGCGTCGTGGCTTGGTGGCCGGCGTACTCCTCGGCGGCCAAGCCGACGTAGTCGCCGTGCCCGCGGATCACGCGGACGCCGAGCAGCCCGGGTTCCGCGGCCGGCCACAGCCGCGGGATGTCGGCCTCCGCCACCACCAGCCGCACCCGGTGGCCCGCGGCGACCTGGTAGCACGTCGGGTCCAGCTGCACCTGGACGACGTCCTCCCGCCGGGCCAGGTGCACGGTGCCCGACGAGACGAGCAGCGACCGGTCCTGCTCGTCGACGTCGGTCACCTTGAGCACGCACCGGGTCGCGGTGGTGCCGGGCCCCAGCAGCAGCCGCACCGAGGGACGGCCGGCGATCAGCAGCGGTTCCGGCAGCGGCGCGCTGGTGAAGGCGAGGGTGCGGGCGTCGTCGTCGTGCTGGTCGAGCGGGTAGCCGAACCGGTCGGTGGGGTGTTTCGTGAGGCCGCTGAGCGCGCCGACGGTCGGGTCGCCGCGGCCGGTGACCGTGGCCGCCCCCGACGGGCGGCCGCCCGGAGCCGACCGGTACAGGTGCCCGGAGCGGGAGGCGACGAAGACGTGGTCGGCCTTCTTCTCCGGCGGCCACTGCCCGGCCCGCACCCAGCGCGCGCCCGCGCCCTGCACGAAGAACGTCGCGGTCCGCTCGCGGGTGCCCGCGCGCGGCGCCCGGCCGTGCAGCCACCGGTCCCACCACTCGCAGGCGAGCACTGCCGACGGGAACGGCGCCACCGGCGCGACGTCCGGGAAGGTGTGCAGCCACGGTCCGGCGATCAGCTGCTTGGGGCCGCGGATCTGCTGGTAGGCGGCGATCATCCCGTCGCAGAACAGGTCGCGCCAGCCGGCGACGCACAGGGACGGCACGGTGATCCGCCGCGCGTCGATCCGGCGCTCGGCCCACACCGCGTGGCCCGGCGGGTGGGCCCAGGCGTCGGCGAACCAGGGTTCGAACTTCTCCAGCCGTTCCTTCCAGAGGCTTTCGTAGTTCTCCCGGTCCTCGGCGCGCAGCGGCGGCAGCAGCGCGCAGAAGATGTTGTACAGGCTCAGGTGCCCGAACATCCCGATCCCGCCGCGCTGGCCGGCCGGGTGCACCAGGTCGCGCTCGACGTCGGTCCAGCCCATCACCGGGAAGATCGCCTTCAGCGCGGGCGGCCGCTGCGCGGCGACGGCCAGCGTCGTCAGGCCGCCGTGGGACAGGCCCCACATGCCGACCCGGCCGGTGCACCACGGCTGCGCGGCGGCCCATTCCACCACCGACACGCCGTCCGCGACCTCGCCCGGGCTGAGCAGCGGCCGCGGCGTCCCTTCCGACGTCCCGATGCCGAAGCAGTCCACGTACAGCACCGCGTAGCCGCGTTCGGCGAAGTACCGCAGGTACCGGCTCGCCGAGACGCCGCCGAGGCCGTCCTTCCGTCCGGTGTGGAGGGTCACCAGCGCCGGCACGCGGTACCCGGTCTTCGGCAGGTAGAGGTCGGCGCCCAGGGTGAGGCCCGGTTCGCTCGACGGGATGCGGACGTCGCCGCGGAACTCGACTTGGTGGCGGGGCGGACGGGACCGCGGCACCCGCGCCGGGGGCCGGCTCACCGCGGCTCCGCCGGCTTGCGCGGGCGGGTCCAGCGCAGCGTGGCCCCGCCCCAGCTCATGCCGCCGCCGAACGCCACGAGCAGGACCACGTCGTCGTCGAACAGCCGTCCGGAGCGGACGGCGTCGTCGAGGGTGATCGGGACGGACGCCGCGGCGGTGTTGCCGTAGCGCTCGATCGTCAGGTGCATCTGGTCCGGCCGCAGGTCGAGGGTTCTGGCCAGGTCCTGCAGCATCCGGCCGTTCGCCTGGTGCGGCACGATGAGGTCGACCTCGGACACGTCGAGCTCCGCCGCCTTCGCGACGTCGACGACGAGGTCGGGCAGCACCCGGCCGGCGAGTTCCCGGACCTGCCTGCCGCGCATGGCGAAGAAGTGCTCGCCCGCGGCGAGGGTGGCCGCGCTCGCCGGCCGCCTGCTGCCGCCGCCGGGCACGGTGACGAAGTCCGCCGTCGTCCCGTCCGTGCCCAGCGCGGTCGACAGCAGCCCGCGGCCGCCGCCGCGCTTGCCGACCACGACCGCGCCGGCGCCGTCGCCGAAGAGCACGCAGGTCCGGCGGTCCTCGTAGTTCAGGATGCGCGAGTAGGTGTCCGCGCCGATGACGAGGGCGTTGCGGGGCAAGGGATCGGCGTCGAGCAGGGCGTGCGCGGTGACCAGCGCGTAGACGAATCCGCTGCACACGGAGTCGACGTCGAAGGCCGCCGCGCGCATCGCCCCGAGGTTGGCCTGGACGGTGCAGGCGGTGGCCGGCATCGGCTGGTCGGGGGTCGAGGTGGCGACGATCAGCAGGTCGATGTCGGTGGCGGCGAGGCCGGCGGCCCGCAGCGCGTGTTCGGCGGCCCGGGTGGCCAGGTCGGACGTCGCCTCCTCCGGCGCCGCGACCCGGCGTTCGGTGATGCCGGTCTTGTCGAAGATCCACTGGTCGCCGAGGCCCAGGCGGCGGCCGAGTTCGACACTGGTCAGCACGGTCTCCGGCAGGTACGAGCCGGTTCCGAGAATGGCGGTGTTCATGGGCGCCCTTCTATTCCGCGAGTTTCGTCCGGTCGCACCAGACGAAGACGGCGCCGTCTTCCGGTACTCCGCGGGGGTTTTCCTGGGGGACGAAGTGCTCGTAACCGGCCCGGAACGGGATCTTCAGCCGGTCGCCGTCGAGTTCGACGCAGCGGACCAGCACGGTCTCGGGCATTCCGTCGGGTGCTCCCTTCAAGGTCACTTTCACGGTCGGCTCGGCAGAGCCCATGGCCGTTTTCACCTCTCCGTCATCCGACGCGCCGGTGGTAGGCGCGGATCGCCAGGGGGAAGAACACGAGCAGCACACCCGCCGACCAGGCCAGCGCCCCGGCGAGCGGGCCGGCGACGGGCCCGCCGCTCAGCAGGCCGCGCACGGCGTCGGCGAGCAGGCTGACCGGGTTGACGCCCGACCAGGCGCGCAGCCAGCCGGGCATCGTCGCGGCCGGGACGAAGACGCTGCTCGCGAACACCAGCGGCAGGAACAGCGCGACGGCGGTGCCCTGCACCGCGTCGCGGTCGCGCAGCACCATGCCGAGGAACACGGTGATCCAGCAGAAACACAGGCCGGCGGCGACCAGGACGGCCGTCGCGGCCAGCACTTCCGGCACGCCGGTCCGGACGCGGTAGCCGAGGACGGTCCCGGCCGCCAGCAGCACCGCGACGGCGACCGCGTACCGGACCGCGCCGGCCAGCACCGCCCCGGTCAGCGGGGCCGAGCGGGCGATCGGCATGCTCCGGAAGCGGTCGAACACGCCGCTGCCCGCGTCGGTGTTCAGCCCCACCCCGGCCGACAGCGTCGCCATCAGCACGGTCGGCACCATCAGCCCGGGTACGAAGTCGCGGAGGTACGCGCCGGGGCTGCCGGCGATCGCGCCACCGAACAGGAACCCGAACATGACCAGGAACAGCAGCGGCTGCACGGTCACGTCGACCAGGTGCCCGGGGTTGCGGCGGATCTTGAGCACCCCGCGCCCGGCCAGCACCAGCCCGTGCCGCACGGCTTCCGCGAACGCCACCCGGCCGCTCACCCGGCGCTCCCGTCGCGCGCCGCGGGCACGTCCGCGTCGGCGGATCTCCCGGTCAGGGCCAGGAACACCTCGTCGAGGCTCGGCAGCCGCAGGCCCAGTTCCGTCACCGCCAGCCCGGCCTGGTCGAGCTTGCGGACCAAAGTGGACAGCACCATCGGGTCGGCGGCCGGTGCGGTCAGCAGGCCGGTGCCGGCGTGCCGGGCGGGCGTGGTGCCGGTCAGCCTGCCGAGCACGCGGGCGGTCGAATCGACGTCCCGTGCCAGCGCCGGCCGCACCTGCACGGTGCAGCCGCCGACCCGGCGCTTGAGCTCGTCGGGGGTGCCGTCGGCGACCACGCGGCCGGCGTCGAACACCGTGACGCGGTCGGCGAGCCGGTCGGCCTCCTCCAGGTACTGCGTGGTGAGCAGCACGGTGACCCCGTCGGCCACCAGCTCCCGCACCACCTGCCACAGCTCCCGCCGGACGTGCGGGTCGAGCCCGGTCGTGGGCTCGTCGAGGCAGAGCACCCGCGGCCGGCCGATCAGGCTGGCCGCGAGGTCGAGCCGGCGGCGCAGGCCGCCGGAGTACGTCGACGCGGGCCGGGCGGCCACCGCCGCGAGCTCGAAGCGCTCGAGCAGCTCCGCCGCCCGGTCCCGCGCCGCGGGGCGGGACAACCCCAGCAGGCGGCCGAACAGCACCAGGTTTTCCGTGCCCGTCAGGTCCCCGTCGACGGACGCGTACTGGCCGGTGAGCCCGAGCAGCGCGCGAACCCGCGCCGGTTCGCGCGTCACGTCGAAGCCCCCGACGCGGACCACGCCGCTGTCCGGCCGCAGGAGCGTGGCCAGGACCCGCACCATGGTCGTCTTCCCGGCGCCGTTCGGCCCGAGCACGCCGACCACCGTGCCTGCCTCGACGGCGAACCCGACCCGGTCGAGCGCGGCGGTCCGCCCGAACCGTTTGACCAGGTTCTCCACCCGGATCATCGGCGGCACTTTCCCTCCTTCACGCGTACTCTTCTCCGGCTGGGGAAGGAATCCCTCCGATTCCCGCCCGTGCTCCATGATCGGCCCGGGCGGCACACCGGCGAAATCCGAAAACCGAACCATTCTTCCCGGATCGCCGAATGTGGTGCCGGACACAAAAAAAGGTGCCGCCCGCTCGCGCGGACGGCACCCGATCGGCGCACCCGGAATACCGGGTGCCCATTTCAACTGCGCAGGGTTTGCGACGGGCGTTCCCCGAATCGCTGCCGGTACCGGGCGGCGAAGTGGCCGGCGTGCAGGAAACCCCATTCCGCGGCCACCTCGGTCACCGTGACGGCGTCGGACTGCGCGGCCCGGAGCTGATCGCGGACCCCGCGGAGGCGGATCTCGCGCAGGTACTCCATCGGTCCCATCTTGAGGTGCTTGCGGAACCCCAGCTGCAGCGACCGCTCGGTGACGTCGGCCTCGCGCGCCAGGCTCGCCGTCGTGTGCTGCCACTTGGGGTGGTTGTCGATCCACTCCAGCGCGATGCTCACCGCGCGGGTCGGCGCGGCCGGGACCTCGCCGTCGAGCATCCTGGTGTAGTTGCTGGGCTGGCCCAGCAGCAGCGCGGTGGCCAGCGTGCGCTCGAACATCTCCGCGACCGCCCGCCGCTCGATCAGCGACCCCGGGCGCTCGAGCTCGGTGATCAGCATCCGCAGGCCGTGCAGCCAGCTCCGGCCGTCGCCGGCCCCGACCGGCATCGCGGAGGCGAACCGCAACGGCTTGCGCAGCGGGGCGCCGAGCAGTTCGCTGAGGCGGGCCTCCAGGCCGCTCCGCTCGAGCCGCACGACCAGCTGCGCGCAGTCGCCCGGCCAGCGCAGCGCCACCGGATCCGCCGGGGAGAGCACCGCGGCGTTCGCGGTGGTCAGCCGGACCCGGTCGGTGCCGCAGCGCACCTCGGCTTCGCCGGCCAGCGGGATCAGCACCGTGAAGAACGATTCCGCGGGCGCGGATCCGACCGACACGGTTCCGCCGTAGTGCAGTGCGCTGACCGACAGATCGCGCAATCGCGCGTAGTGCATTCGCGCGTCGAGCCGCGAATCGGCACCGAGCACCCGGAGGGTGTGCGGCGCCCAGACCCGGCTCACTTCGTCGCGCACATGATTCGGGTCACGAGAACGGAAGAGCTCGTAACGCGCAAGCGGCAATCCCCACGCGGAGCCGTCTTCCCTGGACAACACCGACCTCCGTCCACTATTCAGCGAATTGGTCTCCGGCCGGAAGCCGCGCCGTCGCGCCTTCCCCGGGCATCCGGGCGCGGGCGGCCGGGGCCGCGAATGCGGGACCGCGCCGGCCGGCGATCATCGTATGGGGGCGGCCGCGGCGGCCGCATCGGTCGAAAGAACGAATTCGACGATTTCACACGATGCCGAGGTCTCGCGCGAAGGCGGCCAGCTGGGTGCGGCTGCGCAGGTCGAGCCGGGCCAGCATCCGGGAGACGTGGGTCTTGATGGTCGACTGGCTCAGCCCCAGCTCGGCCGCCACCTCCCGGTTCGAGCAGCCCTGCGCGACGAGCCGGAGCACGCTCAGTTCCCGGTCGGTCAGCGGGATCCGCGGCGGCTCCGGCGGCCGGTGCGGGGCCCGGTCCCGGAACTCCTCGAGCAGGTCCCCGGCCGCGGCGGGGGGCAGCCAGCCGCCGCCCGCGGCGACCGCGCGCACCACGGCCGGCCACGGACAGCCGCCGTCGCGGTCGACGACGTAGCCGCGCACGCCGGCCTTCGCGGCCGGGATCACGTCTCTCGGGTGGTATCCGTCCGCCAGCAGGACGACGGCGGGCGGGCGACCGCCGCGCGCGATGTCGCCGGCGACCGTGACACCCTCCGCCCCGAGCACGGCCCGGTCGAGCACGACGACCGACGGGGCGAACTCCTCGAGCGCGGCGACGATGTCGCTCCAGGTCGCCGGCGACCGGTGCCGCACCTCGATGTCCGCCTCCCCGGCCAGCCGGCTTCCGATGCGGCGGGAGCGTTCCGGACGGGACAGGATCAGCAGAACCCGGATCACGGTCGCGGCGACCCGCTTCCGCCGTCTCCGGGACGGCACCGTTCCGCCAGGTGGTTCGGACCTGTGGTCCCGATCAACCGCGTTCACCTCCGGGGGTCGCTTCGCCGACGCTGGCGGAAAGTAGCGCAGCGGCGACGGAGCGCACCAGCAACGCACCGTGGATCTTCGTCCCGTTGACGCACATCACCGGTTCGCCCCAGCGCGCCTGGGCCGTCCGGTTCACCGGTCTCGACCGGACGGACCCGGGGGTGGACGTTCCCGCCCGCGCTCGCGCGGCCGCGTGGGAAACTCCCGGCCATGCAGTTCCGCCTGCTCGGCCCCGTCGAGGTGCTCGGCGACGACGGATCACCCGTCGCGCTCCCGGGGGCCAGGGCCCGGGCCATCCTCGCGATGTTGCTGGTCTCCCGGCCGGAGGTGGTGTCGCCCGGCCGGTTGTTCACGACCGGCCGGTCCGCGAAGGACCCCGTCAACGCGCTGCACGTGCAGATCGCGAAGTTGCGCGCGGCGCTGCCGCAGCCGCGGCTGGTTTCCGAGGGCGGCGGCTACCGGCTGCTCACCGGCCACGGCGAAGTCGACGCCGACGTCTTCGCCGCCGCCTGCGAGGAGGGGCGCGAACTGGCGCGCCAGGGTGATCCGGCGGCCGCGGTCCGCGTGCTGCGCGAGGCCCTCGCGCTGTGGCGGCAGCCGGCCGGCTACGACTTCGCCGAGGTCTGGCGGATCCGGCTCGAGGAGCTCCGCCTGGCCGCGCTGGACACCGTGCTCGACGCGGAACTGACGCTGGGCCGGCACCGCGAACTGGTCCCGGAGCTCACCGGCCTCGTCGTGGAACACCCGCTGCGGGAGCGGTTCACCGAACTGCTGATGCGCGCCCTGCACCGCGGTGGACGCCGCCCGGAGGCGCTCGCCGCCTTCGGCGACCTGCGGCGGCGGCTGGCCGACGAACTGGGCGCCGCACCCGGTCCCGGCCCGGCCGCGCTGCACCTGGAAATCCTGCGGGACGAGCCCGAAGCCGTCCCGGTGCGGCCCCGGCCGGGCGGCACCCTGCCGCACCCCGTCGGGGTGCTGATCGGGCGCGACGCGGACCTCGACACCGCCGCGCGGCTGCTCGGCGAACGGCGCCTGGTCACCCTCACCGGCCCCGGCGGCGTCGGCAAGACGCGGGCCGCCCGCGAGCTCGGGCACCGGCTGCGCGGCCGCTTCCGCGACGGGGTCCGGCTGGTCGAGCTCGCCTCCGTCGCCCGCGACGGCAACGTGCTCGACGCGATCGCGGCGACCCTGCTGGACGGCGAGCCCGCGGCACCCGCCCGCGAGCGGCTCCCGGCGCACCTGCGGGAGCGGGAAGTCCTGCTGGTGCTGGACAACTGCGAGCACGTCGTCGACGCCGCGGCCGAAGCCGCCGAGCTGCTGCTCGGGCGCTGCCCGCGGCTCACCGTACTGGCGACCAGCCGCGAACCGCTGAACATCGAGGGCGAGCGACCGGTCCCGCTGGCCCCGCTCGCCCTGCCGGACGCGGTCCGGCTGTTCCGCGACCGCGCGCCCGGCGTCCGGGACGACGACGCCGCGGTGAGCCGGCTCTGCGCCCGGCTCGACGCGCTGCCGTTGGTGCTGGAGCTGGCCGCGGCGGGCACCCGGCTGTTTTCCCTCGGCGAGATCGAATCCCGGCTCGACGACCTCGCGAACGCCGCCCGCCGGGCGCCGGCGCGCCACCATTCGGTCCGCGCCCTGCTCGACTGGAGCCACGAGCTGCTTTCCGAGGCCGAACGCCGGGTGTTCGCCGGGCTTTCGGTCTTCCGGGACGGCTGCACCTTCGCCGACGCCGAACGCGTCTGCGGCGCCACCGCCGCCGTGCTGGCGGCGCTGGTGGACAAGTCGCTGGTGGTCGCCGGCGGCGACGGCCGGTTCCGGCTGCTGGAGACCGTCCGCGGCTACGCGGCGTCCACCATGGACACCTCCGCGTTCCGCGACCGGCACGCCGACGTCCGGATCGCGTTCGCCCAGGAGGTCTACGCCGGGCTGACCTCCCCGCGCCAGCAGGAACTCCTGGCCCGCTTCCTCGCCGAGCTCCCCAACGTGCGGGCGGTGACGACCTGGCTGCTGCGGCGCGGCGACGGACCCCGCGCGCTCCTGCTGCACGGCCTGCTCGGCTACCTCTGGTACGTCTGCGGCCGGGAAACCGAAGGTGCGCAGTGGCTCGGCAAGGCCATCGACTGCTTCGACGCCGGGCCGCGGCCCGGCTGCGACGCACCGCTCGCCGTGGCCCTGGCCTGGCACAGCTACCTCGGCCGGGCCTCCGGGGTGCTGCCCGACCCGTGGCGGCCGGCCGCGCGTGTGCGCGCCCTTTACCGCACGACGACGGACCGGGACGGCGTCCGCATCGCCCTGCCGGCGATCGCGGCCGTGGCCGTGCACCTGCGCCCCGGCGTCGAGTCGCGGGCCTGTCTCGAAGAAGCCGAGGAGGTGCTGGCGGAGTTCGAGCACCCGTGGCTGCGGGCGATCCTGGACGCGGTGTGGTCCGAGCAGCACCGCCGCGACGGCGACCTCGCGGCCGCCGTGGCCGCGGCGGAGGCGAACCTCCGGTACTTCGAAGGCATCGACGACCGGTTCGGCGTCGTCTTCTCCCACCTGCGGCTCGGGGACGCCGAAGAGCACGCCGGCCACCGGGCCCGCGCCCGCGACCGGTGGGCGCGCGCCCGCGACGTCGCCCGGGCCGGGCACGCCCCGGTCAAGCGGGGTTACGCCGAGCTGCGCCTGGCCTACCTGGACCTCGAAGACGATCCCCCGGCCGCGGTCGCCGTGCTCGAGCGGATCCGCGCCGAAGCCGCCGAGCTCGCCGCGGCCGACCTCGGCGCGGCGGCCGCGAACCTGCTCGGGCTGGCCCACGTCCGCCGTCGCGACGAAACCACCGCGGTGACCTGCTTTCGCCAGGCCGTGACGGCCGAGCGGGCCCTGCCCGTCCGCACCGCGGTGGCCGCCGCGCACCTCACCGCGCTGGCGGGTCCTCGGTGGAAGCCACCGGCGGAACAGGCGGTGGAGCGGATCCCGGACCCGCTCCACCGCGCCGCCTTGGGGGTGCTGCTCCAGGACCTGACCGGCCTGGCCGGCCTCGGCCGGGCCCTGTCCGGCGGAGGTGCCTGCACGCCACTCGCCGCCCTGGTCTGATCCCCGGACGTCACACCGGCACGCGGGCCAGCCGCTCGATGTGGTCGGCGCTCAGCTCCCCCGCGTCGTGCCCGCGGTACTCCGCGGCCAGTTCCTCCGCGCGCCGCCGGTGCGACCCGCCGTCCAGCAGCTTGCGCACCGCCGCCGCGAGTGCCTTCTCCGACGGCGTCGCCGTGCGCAGGTTGAGCCCGGCGCCGGACCGCTCGACGCGGGCGGCGACCTCGGGCTTGTCTTCGGTGGTGCCGGCCACGACCAGCGGCACGCCCTGGGCGAGCGCCAGCTGCACCCCGCCGAACCCGCCGTTGGTCACCATCGCGGAGATCTCCGGGAGCAGCCGGTCGTACGGCAGGAACGGGGCGGCGAACGCGTTGCCGGGCAACGGGCCGACGTCGTGCGCACCGGTGCTCGCGACGACGGTGACGTCTTCGCCGGCCAGCGCCCGGATGGTGGGCAGCACGAGCTGCGCCAGGTCCGTGTCGGCGACCGTGCCCTGGGTGACGTGCACGATCGGACGGCCGGCGCCGATCATCCGGTCCCACCACTCCGGGAGTTCCGCCGCCGGCGCCGGATCCACCAGCGCCCCGACGAACTTCACCTGCGGCGGCAGCCGGTCGCGCGGGTGTTCCAGCCCGGCGACCCCGTTCTGGAGGTGCAGGTGCGGCGAGACGCCCGACAACCCGCGTTCCCCGGCCGGCAGGCCGAGCCCGGCGAGGATCCGGTCCTGGTGGTCGTACACGGGCTTGAAGACGACGTTGTCCAGCAGCCGGCGCACCACGCCGTTGCGCAGCCGGGCGAGCGTCCCGCGCCGGTACTTGAGCCCCGGCCCGAACGGCGGAACCTCCGGCGCCGGCAGCATCAGCGGCATGACCCCGACGCTGACCGCGCGCGGGCCGCCCAGCTGTTTCAGCACCGCGGCGCCGACGTGGGCGGCGTCGTGCAGCACCAGGTCGGCCGGCCGCCGGTCGAGCTCCCGGCGCAGGTCCGCGACCTGTGCCGGAATGGGTTCGAGGAAGACCGAGCGCATGTCGTAGCGGAGTTTCGCGACCCCGTTGAGCCGGGTGCGCTCCGGGAAGAGCTCGTCGATGTTGCGGCCCAGGTGGTCGATGGCCGGGTCCATCGCCACGAATTCCGCGCCGGTGGCCCGGATCCGCTCCGCGAACACCTGCCCGGAACACCACCGCACCTGGTGCCCTCGGGCCGCGAGGGCGCGGGCGATGGGCAGCAGCGGGCCGACGTGGCCGGGCACGGGCATGGTCGCGAAGAGCAGGTCCAAAGGCATGGCGCACAGCCAACCAGTCCCCCCTTTCCGGATTCTTTCCGCCCGAGGCGGGGGACGTTGAGCCGGTGGGTGGCCGGGCAGCGCCGCCGGCCGGCGAGCCCGCCGCGGTGGTCGGCACCGAAGCCGGCACCGTCCTGACTGGACAGATCTCGAACCCCGTCGCGGTCAGCGGCCGGGCGCCGCCGTCAGGAGGCCCCGCGCGAGCGAGCCGCTGCATGGCCGGCCGGTCGAAGACCGCACGCAGCGCTTCCGCCGCACCGGCGGGGAACCCGGCCCGAGATCGTCGGCGGCTCCGCTCGACGCGGCGCCGCCGGGCATCGGCCCGGTCGCGAAGCAGCGGCTCATGGCACCGGCCTCCGGCTCGTTCGCCGGTAGACGTCGGCGAAGCGGGCGGCGACCTGGGTGATGCCGAACCGGCGCCGGACCGTGTGGCGGCCCGCGGCCGCCGCCGTGCGCGCCCGCACCGGGTCGTCGGCCGCGGCGCGGACGAACGCGCTCAGTGCGTCACCGAACGGGCCGGGACCGGACGTGTCGGCCAGCAGGCCGTTGCGGCCGTGGTCGATGTAGTGCCGGAGCCCGCCGCGGCGCGGGCCGAGCACGAGCAGCCCGGCTTCCATGGCTTCGAGCACCGCGATGCCGAACTCCTCCTTGCGGCTGGGGCAGACGTAGAGGTGCGGCGAGGGAGCGGGCAGCAGGCGGGTGAGGCCGTGCTCGAGCAGCCGGACGTCGTCGTTGCCGAGCGCCGCCAGCACGGCCAGCCGGCCCGCCGCCCGCGGGTGCGCCCGGTGCAGGGCGAGGATGCGGTTTAGCACCCGGGCTTCGTCCTCGGCCGGGCGAGCGGTGTCGCCCCCGATGAGCACCAGCGCCGTGCGCCGGTGGAGGCCGCGGGTGAGCCAGGCTTCGACCAGGAGGTCCTGGTGCTTGACCGGGTGGAGCCGGCCCACCGACAGCACGACCGGCAGGCCGCGCGCGTCCGGGCCGAGCCGGGGCAGCCGGTCGTCCGGCGCGAACAGGGAGTCGACGAGCTGCTGCTGCCGGGCCTCGTCGGCGGCGGCCCGGGGCAGCACGGTGATCCCTTCGGCAAGGGACTCCGGTTCCGGACGTCCGCGCAACGCCGGGAAGTACGCGGGCAGTTCGCCTTCCGGACGGCCGGGCAGCCCCAGCAGCGTGTCCGCCCTGGCCACCAGCCGGTCGGCCGCGTACACGCGGTGCAGGTCGAACCGCGCGCTCGCCGGGGATTCCGCACTGGCGGGCCGGTGCCGTTCGGCGAGCGAGCGGTGCGGGTCCGCGGTCACGGTGAAGACGGTCCGGGCACCGAGCGCGGTGGCCGCGTCGGCGATCGCGAGCGATCCGTCGTCGGCGTAACGGACGTGCACGACGTCGGGGTGGCAGCCGGCCAGCCACAGCAGCCGCCGCGTCAGGAACGTGATCGCCGCGCGGTGCCGGGACAGCTGGAGCTGGGCCGGCGCGGTGGGCGCGTCGACCGGGATCCGCAGCACGACGTGCCCGGCGCCGTCGGGCTCGGCCAGCGTGGGGTGGGCGGCGAGTTCGTCGTGCCCGGCCAGCGTCAAGGTGACCACGCGCGCGATGCCGTCGTGGCGCGGCAGGGCCGTGCCGAGGTGCCGCAGGAGCACGGTCAACCCGCCGCTGGCCCCGGCGCCGGGCCGTCCGAACGATCCCAGCAGCATCGACTGCGCGACGACCAGCCCACGACGCTGCGGAGGCGGGACCGTCCACAACGGCGCCCCGGCCGGCGTCGCGCGGCAGACCGCCGCCAGCGCCCGTTCGTACGGGTCTTCGTCGCGCTCTCGCGTGATGGCCCCGCTGCGGCTGGCGAGGTATCGCCAGCCGGCGTGCCGCAGCGCTCGGTCGTGCTCGGCGCCGTCGACCACCTCCCCGGCCGGGATGCCGCCGACGGCGGTCCGCTCGGCCAGCTCCAGCAGCAGGGCACGACGACGTGGCGATGCGGTGCGGAAGGCGGCGCGGATCGCCGCGCCCGCGGCCTCCCGGCCGTGCGCGGCGGCCGAATCCGAGAAGAGGTCCAAGGCCACGGAGGCGCTCAGGTCAGCCAGCACTCCGTCGGTTTCGGGAACGGCGGCCAGGACGTCGGCGGGTGACGGCGGAACCGGCGCCCGGACGGCGGCACGCAACCCGGCCAGCGCGGAGTCCGGGTCGCCCGCCACCGGGTCGGCGCCGGCGTATTCGACCAGCGCCGGGCCGCCGAACGCCGGGTGGAAGCCGCGGCGGACCGCGTCGACGCGAGCGGGATCGGTGTCGTGCCGCAAGTCGCGCAACGCCGTCAACGCGTCGGCGGGAGCGGTGTCGTGGATGATCACGGCAGTACCTCTGGCGATAGGGCCGCCGGGACGGCGACGACGACGGGGAGAACGGGATGCCGGAACCGCGGATCGTGGTGGTGAGCCCACCGTTCGCCTCGCACGCCCAGCCGCTCGCCACGGTGGCGGCGGCGCTCGCGGCCGCGGGTGCGGACGTGACGTTCGCGTGCGACCCCGCGTTCGCGGACCTCGCCGCGGGGCACCGGCTGCGGTTCGCACCGCTGGGTTTCGGCGACAACGCCAACACCGGGATCGCCGAACGCACCCGCCAGCAGGAGGCCGGCGCCCGGCGGCTGGCCGAGTTCCTCGACGCCACCCGCGCGGGCGCGGTGCCGGCGTTGCTGACGCAGGCGCGGCACCGCCGGGCGGACATGCTGCCCGACCCCGGCGGCGTCCACGCCGCGGTGCGGCGCCTGGACGACCGGCTGCGGCCGGACTGGTACCTCGTCGACCAGCTGGCCTACGCGGTCACGCTCGCGCTGTACGCGCTGGACCGCCGGTGGGCGGCGTTCTGCCCGGGGCACCCCGGCTACGTGCTCGACGGCCCCGACCGCTTCTTCGGGCTGCCGCCCTACTGGCCGGACGCGATCACGCCGCCGTCCGCCGAACTGGCGGCCCTGCGGACCGAAGCGGAGGCCAACGACCGCCTGTTCACCGAGCTGTTCACGCGATTCCTCGCCGAGCACGCGCCCGGCCGGCCGGCGCCGCGCAGTGCGTTCGGCCTGACCTCGCCCGAGGCCGTGCTGTTCAACTACCCGGAGCTGCCGTGGCTGCCGCCCCTGCCGGCCGGACCGGCGCTGCTGTTCGCCGGGCACTGCAGCGACGTCGGCGAGGCGGGACTGCCCCCCGAATGGCGCGATCGCGTGCGGCAGCTGACCGACCGCGGCCGGCGCCGGCTCGTCCTCGTCGCGTTCGGCACGTTCCTCTCGGCCCGCGACGACGTGCTGGCCACCGTCGTCCGCGGGGCGGCTCGGGTGCCGGACGTCTCGGTACTGGCCGCGGCCGGGAACCGGGCCGGCCGCCTGCGGGCGGCTTTCGCGGACGAGCGCTGGGTCGAGGTCCACGACCACGTGCCGCAGCGAGCGCTCCTGCCGGAGGCTTCCCTGGTCGTGCACCACGGCGGCAACAACTCGTTCACCGAGTGCCTGGCGGCCGGGGTGCCCGCGGTCGCGTTGCCGTTCTCCAGCGACCAGTTCGCGGTCGCTCATGACCTCGAACGCATTCCGGCGGGCCGCGTGCTCGATCCGCACCGCCTGACCCCGGCCGCGGTCACCGAGGCCGTGACCGCGGTGTTGTCGTCCGGCGGCCGCATGCGCGAAGCCGCCACGCACCTGCTCGCGCCGAGCGGACTGGCGACCGCGGCGCGCCGACTGCTCACAGCGATGGACCACCCTCCCGGGAGAGTTGCACGATCGATGCAAAACTAGCCGCCGCGGGGCAGTCCCGCCGCTCCGCGAGCTAATTTGAGCCTATTTGCATCGAATATGAATCGCAACTGCCCGAAGGATGATGGTTCGCAACGCCGAGTACCGCGATGCGAAAGGCGGCCAAGGAGCCGCGCAGGGCCGGCACTGTTCGACTGCGGCCGGCCTAGCGGCACGCACCACCGATCAAATGTTCAGCGCGGCCCGCGACAGCGGGAGATCGATACGGCAACCGAACACGCGGTTGCATCGCATGTGCATCGCCCCGCCATGCGGGCGTGATCACCCCACCCCGGCCGCCGGGTCGCGGCGGCCGGGGCGGGGCCGTTCAGGGGCGGTGCAGCTCGCGGACCCGCGGGGGCCGGCCAGAGCTCCGGATTCGGCGCCGGCAAGCGGAAAGCGCGAAGGTGCCGCGCACGCCGGGCGACCGCGGACGCGACCCTGCGCCGACGGCGACGTGCGGAAAGGTACCCCCAGCAATCCCCCGAGCGATCCCCCAGAAGTTCCCCGGCACCGCCGGCCCACTCCGGCGTCCGATGGAGAAAACCCTACCGAGCGGAAGAAAGGTGAAAACCCGCCAATCAGGTGACGAACGGCATCACCCGAATGCCGTCACGGCACCAAGAGTCCACAGTGGACAATCGGGAACCGCCGTGGCGAAACCCCATGCGCGCACCCCGGCCGCCGTGGACGCCGGCCGCGGTCTAGGCGAACCTCTCCCACGCCGACTGGCGGGTCATCCCCAGCGCCTCGCCGATCTGGGACCACGTGCCGCCCAGTGCCCGCGCCTTGCCGACCCAGGCCGCCAGGTTCTCCTGGACCTGGGCACTCGCCGCCGATACCGGGGTGAGGTTGGACAGGACCTGTTCGAGCGGCAGGTCGTGCTCCCACGGGGCGATCAGCGGCGCGTCCGCCGGCTTCCCGTCGATCACCGACACGCACAACTGGACGCACCCGTCGCAGATGAACACGCCCGGGCCGGCGACCAGCGTCTCCACCTCCGTGTTGGGCTTGGAACAGAACGAGCAGCGCGCGAACACCGCAGCAGCCATCGAAGACCTCCCTTGTCAGGCGCGACCTTACAGACGTAAGGGCGCACCTGACAAGAGGAACGCCGCCGTCCACTCGGACAGCTCCGTCAGGCGGGACGTCAGCTCCTCGATCTCCGCCCAGCGGCGGTGCTCGCGCTCCAGGTCCGGGACCAGGAAGTCCTCCACCAGCAACAGCAGCGTCGCGATCTCGTACGCGACGTCGGCGAGCTGCAGGAACGGCCGGTACTCCGCTTCCGTCCCCGGCCCGTGCCGCGTGGCCCAGTCACGGGCGCCGTGGCCCGCCGCCCGGCACACCGTCACCAGCGTGCGCCGCAGGTCGGCGCGCCGGGAGGCCGGTGGGCCTTCGGCCAGCGGGGCGACGTTCCAGGCCACCGACAGCAGGCAGCACCCGGCGTCGTCCATCGACTCGTTCATCACCGGACGTACTCTGCTGACCGGCAGGCACAGTCCCGCCGCTGCGACTCGCCCGATCAGCCCATCGCGTGAAGAACCGGCCCGGAACGGGTGAGCATCGGCAGCGAGACGAAGTCCGCGAGCGCCTGCTGACCTGCCGCGTTCGCGTGGATGCCGTCGCCGTTGTCGTACGCCGGCAGGATGCTGTTCGGCCGCAGCGGGTCCGCCAGCACCGTGTCGAAGTCCACCACGCCCGAACACGCGCCGCCGCAGGTGTTCCAGCGCTTCACGAACAGCGCGATCTCGTGCCGGGCCAGGTTCGCCTGGTCGCCGTACCCCGGCCGCGGCGTGCTCGGCGTGACGTACACCGGGATGCCGGCCGCCCGCAGGCGCGCGAACACCGTCCGGTAGCTGTCGAGGATCGTGGCCGCGTCACAGCCGTACGCCAGGTCGTTCGTTCCGTAGTAGTAGATGACCGCCGTGACGCCGTGCAGCGCCAGGACGTCCCGGTCGAGGCGGCTCGCCGCGTCCAGGCCCGCGACCGACGGCGGCATCCCCGGGCACGACGGGGCACTCGTGGTGCCCGAGACGCCGGCGTTGGCGACGGCGAGCGGCGCGGACGCGGCCACGAGCCGCCGGGCCAGGTCGTCGGTCCACCGGCGGTTCGCGCCGGGCGTGCTGCCGATGCCGTCGACGACCGAGCTGCCGAACGGGACGACGACACCCCGCAAGGCCGCGTTGCGCACGTCGACCGCGCTGACGACGTACGTCGATCCGACCGTGGCCGTGAACGCGTCACCCGAGGCGTCGCCGGTGTGGTCGCCCGAGCCCGGCGGCGTCAGGTAGTTGTCGCGCAACGCCGCGCCGTGGCGGCCGGGCACCGCGGTGCCCTCGACCGACATGCTCACCGCGAGGTCGGAGTCCGGACGCGTCACGAGCCTCGTTTCGTCGCTCCAGACCTCGCCTTCGGCGGGAATCGTGACCGCGGGACGGCCGGCGAAGGTCAGGTCCCGCGAAAAGGCGACCGCGGCGCCGCCCGCGCTCGGCCCGGCGGTCGCGTGCCCGATGGTCAGCGGCCCGGTGCCGAAGGTGTTCTGGAACCGGACGCGCACGGCGTCGCCGCCCTGGCTGAGATGGGTGATCATCCGCAGCGACCGGGCGGTGACCTCGGTGTCGGCCCGGCCGTCCTGCGACTGCGCCCAGGACGTGAACCACGCCCGCCCGGCGCCGGCGGCGCCCGGTGCGGAGCCGACGACGGCCAGGGCCACGGAAACCGCAGCGAGAAGGGCAAATCCGCGCACGGCGCCTCCCAGGTCCACAAAGGACGAACGTCGACGAGCTGCCCGTCGATCGTAGGCAGCCGGTCACGGAGGCGACAAGGCTTTGTCCGATCTTGTCAGCGGCGGCGGTCTCCGGTTCGATGGCGGACATGACCGAACCCCGCATCTTCGGCGATCCGTACGAAACCCCGGACGGGACCACGGTGATCCCGGTCCACCGGCCGGTCGGCGTGTTCGCGGTCCGCGAAGGCCGGGCCGAGTGGGAACCGGCGGTGGACGCCACGCGCGTCGCCGTGCTGGGCATCGGGGTCGGGCTGGTCGCCGCCACCCTCGCCGGGATCGCGATGGTGCACCGGCCGCCGTGGCCGGACCTGCGCCAGTGGCGGCGCTAGCCCTTGGCCAGCGCCTGCACCCGGCCGATCGGGCCGTTGTAGTAGTTCTGGTCCCCCGGCAGGCCGCCGGCCCTGGCGAACTGCCAGATGCTGTGCTTGGCCCACCCGGCGGGCAGTTCGCCGACCTCGGGGCCGTACCGCGCCAGCCACAGCGGATCGGTGTTCCCGAAGCGGTTCGTGTTGCCGGTGCAGCGCTTCCACCACGCCGTGCTCGTGTAGATCAGCGCGCTGCGCTTGACCTTCGCCAGGTACGTGCGGGTGAAGTCCGCGATCCACGCCGTCAGGTCCGCCGGGTTCTTGCCGTAGCAGTCATCGCCGTACGGGTTGTACTCGACGTCCAGCGCGCCGGGCAGGGTCGTGCCGTCCGCGCGCCAGCCACCACCGTTCGCGATGAAGTACTCCGCCTGCTCGGCCCCGCCGGAGACGTCCGGGCGGGCGAAGTGGTAGGCGCCGCGGATGAGGCCCGCCGCGTGCGCGCCGTCGTACTGCTGCCCGAACTGCGGGTTGACGAACCCGGTGCCTTCGGTCGCCTTGACGTAGCTGAACTTCGCCCCCGCACCCGCCGCGGCCGCCCAGTCGACCGGGCCCTGGTGCCCGCTGACGTCGTGCCCGAGCGTCTGCCCGACTGCTTCGGCGCGTGGCGTTCCCTGGACGCCTTCGTGGCGCGCGATCTGGGTGCCCGCGTAGTTCGTGTCCGCCAGGGAGTAGTCGGCTCGGGCCGGCGGCGCGACCACCACGGCCGCGAGCACCGCCAGCGCGGCGGCGCCCGCCACGGTTCGGTTCATCCGGGCTCCGATCTCGGGGACGAGCAGATCCGGAGCCCATGCTGCCCGCCCCGCTCGGTCCCCGCGAGGCGTCTGTCACCCGATGCAGTGATCTTCAGAGTTCGGTGTTGATGATCGCCTCGACCAGCACCTCCCCGGCCGGGGTCAGCTCGACGACGTCCGGCCGCAGCCGGACCAGGCCACGCGAGGCCAGTGAGCGGAACGTCCCCAGCCACGGTTCCGCGAGCAGCGAGCGGCCCGGAAACCGTTGGCGGTGCAGGGAATCCCGCACCGGCTGCAAGGTCGTCAGCGCCATCTTCACCGCACGCGCTTCCTGCGCCTCGGGCGTGAACTTCGTCGCCGAGCCCAGCGGGATCCGGCCGGACAGCACGGTTTCGGTGTAGCGGCGGGAGTTCACGTCGGTGATCGCCTCGGACGCGCGGCAGCTCGAACTGCCGCCGAGGCCGATCGCGACCTCGGCCTCCTGCTTGTCCTGGTCGACCATGATGGACTTCCACTTCTCCGGCCCGAGGCCGTCGCGCGCGAAGTACATCGTCGGGTGCTCGGTGTAGCCCGCCGCGCGCAGGCCTTCGGTGAGCAGCTCCCGCATCTGGTACTGCTCGCCGAGCGGGGGCCAGCGGTGGCCGTCGCGCACGAGCTTGTCCCGGTAGGACGGCAGCTGCCAGGCCGCCGGCTTTTCGCCGGTGACGCCGGTGCGGGTGTCGCTGTAGGACGCCAGGTGCAGCTTCGTGCACACCACCGCGGTGACCTCGTTCTCCAGCACGACGTCGAGGTCACGGCGGACGCTGTCGAGGGTCTGGTCGAGCAGCCCGTACATGAGGTCGATGCTGACCCACTCGAAGCCCGCCGCCTTCGCGTTGCGGACGAAGTCGACGCACATCTGCGCGGTGTGCTCACGGCCGCACAGCCGCAGCACGTGGTCGTCGAACGACTGGACGCCGCTGGAGAGCTTGGTGCAGCCCAGTTCTCGCAGCAGGTCGAGCTTGGCCGGGGTGAACGTGCTCGGGTCGCCCTCGAACCGGATCGTCGTGCCGGCGGTGAACCCGAAGTTCGACCGGTAGAACTCCAGCAGCCGCCGGATTTCGGCCTCCGGCAGCAACGAGGGCGTGCCGCCGAAGACGTTGAACTCCCCCACCTCGGCGCCGCGCAGGTGGGGCACGGCGTCGAGCCACAGCCGCGCCTCGGCGATGTTCAGGTCGACCCAGTCGGCCGCCTTCTCCATCTTCCCCTTCACCAGCACCACCGGGTACTGGCAGAACCGGCAGCGGTAGGCGCACGTCGGGATGTAGGACCACAGGTGGATCGGGCCGGACGAAGCGAGCTGCGCGTCCAGGTCTCGCAGGAACTCCGACGGCGTGCCCGGGATGTTGCCCGGGAACACGTGCGCCCCGAACGGGTCCTCCTGCACGAAGTCCAGGAGGTGCCGGTTCTCGGGTGCTTCGAGGACGTCGAGCACGGCCGGCCGCGGCCAGGCGGGGTCGAGCGCGTGCAGTGAGCCGACCGCCGCTTCGTAGCCCAGGGTCATCAGAACACCCCTCCGTTGCCGAAGTAGTTGTGCGCCTCGCCCGACTCGCGGTCTTCGCAGTAGTAGCGGACGAATTCCGCGAACCGCGCGGCCGGGATCTCCGCCAGGCACGGCGGCAGCGGCGGCGGATACCCGATGTCTTCGCCGACGTGCCGCCGCAGGCACGCGAACAGCTCCTCGGCGAACTCGAAGTACAGCCGGTACGACGGCGTCTTGTAGGCGTGGATCGGGGTGAAGTCGACCACCCGCATCTCGTGCCGGATCTCGGCGATCCGCCGGGCCAGCCGCGCGGCCAGGTCGGCCCCGAAGAACGCGACCACGGCGTCGTCCTCCAGCAGCGCGGGGGTCAGGAGCACCGGCAGGATGGTGTTCTTCGGCGTGAAGTCCTTGATCGAGAACTCCCACGCCTGCTTGGCCTCGGCTTCGGTGAGGTCGGCCGGCGCCGAGGGCGCCGAAGGCCGGATGTCGCGCATGACGATGATGCCGTCCGAGCCGTAGGCGCGGCCGGCGATGACCTCGTCGATGGCGTGGTCGACGCGCCGCGGGTTGATCTCGACCCGCGAGCGCGGCGCGTAGGTGATCGGGTCGCCGCCGTTGGCCACCTTGATCCCGAAGTCCCAGTCGTCGGAGAGGTGGTTGACGAACTTGCCGTCCTGCAGCTGGTAGAAGATCTCGATGCCGCCCGCGCGCTCGTAGGCGTCGCGCTCGACGGCGAAGCCCTTGCCGTCGGGGAAACCGCCGAAGAGCGAGAACGTCACCGCGCGGCACCGCAGCGTCTTTTGGATCGCGTCCCACAGCCGCGGCCGTCCGGTGAAGTGCTCGGCGTTGTAGTAGTAGTCGCAGACGCCGATGGCGGCCTTCGACGTCTCCATCGCGTCCAGGAGTTCGCTCAGCCAGTGGGCGTCGACGCGGCAGTCGGCGTCGGCCGAGACGAGGTAGAACCGCTCCCCCGGGTCGCTGTCGGGCCGGTTGCGGCTGCGGGCCGCGGCGAAGTCCATCCCGGCCCGCCGCGCGCACGAGACGCCCTGCTCGGGCTCGTGGATGACGTGGAGGGCCAGGTCCGGGTGCGCGCCCGCGAAGGCGTGCGCGATGGCCACGGTGCCGTCGGTGGAGTTGTTGTCGACGAGCACGACCTCGTACCGGCTCTTGTCGAGGGGCGCGTCGCCGTCGCGCTGGTCGTGCAGCGTCCGCAGCACCTCCGGGAGGTTGGCGGCTTCGTTGTACACCGGCAGCACGACGCTCAGCCGCGTCGCCGCGCCCATCGGCGGCGGGTACAGCCGGTCGACCAGGTCGTCGACCACCCGCGCGCCGAACCGCGCCTGCCCGAGTTCCGAGTTCACCCGCACCACTTCCGCCCGCTTCCCTTCGTCGGTGATCAGCTCGGCGACTTCGCGCGCGAACGCCGCGTCCGGCAGGTCGCGGGCCCGGATGTCCAGCACCGGGGCCCGGAAGCCCTGGCTGCCGTAGACGACGTCGTAGAGCTCGTATCCGCTGGTGAGGTACGGCGTCCCGGACGCGATCGCCTCGCTGACCGGGTTGCCGTAGCTCTCGTAGTCGTAGGAGGTCAGGAACGACACGACCGTCGCGTGCGCGAGGAGGTCGCGCACCGAATACCGGCCGGGAACGGCGGTGTCGTACGGGGTCAGCCAGCCGCCGAACACGACGCGTTCGCGCACGCCGAGACGCGTGGCGAGGCCGACGAGCCGGGCGTGCTCGGTCGGCGTCTCGTCGACGTCGCCGGCGACGAACAGCCACGCGTCCGGCAGCAGCGCGAGCAGGTGGAGGTCCCGGTCGATGCGCTTCTGCGGGATGATCCGCGTGATCCGGGCCAGCAGCGGGACGTCCTCGGGAATGCCGTGGTCGAGCCGGAAGGCCGCGTTGCGCTCGTCGATCCGCGCCGGGGCGATGGCGAAGGAGTTGGGCAGCACGTCGATGTTCGCCAGCCCCGGCACCCACTCCAGGGTCCGGGCCTTCGCCTGTTCGTGCAGGGCGAAGTAGTGGATGTGCGGCGAGTTCCGCGGCGCGGGGACGCCGGGGTACGGGAACGTGCCGTACTTGGCGATCCCGGGTTCGCTCTGCCACATCAGGTCGTGGTCGCGCCAGAACACGAACCGGCCGAGCCGGTGGCGGGCGCCGTAGCGGTCGATCGCGGCGTACAGCGCCTCGGTGTAGGCGAGGTTTTCCGGCAGAGTCCCGTTTTCCACCATCACCACGGTGACGCCGAGCCGCTCCCAGGTGGCCACGATCCGGTCGGCCAGTTCGCCGGCGATCCGGTCGATCGCGGGGCGCAGCGTTTCGTCGCCGGCCTGGACGGCCTGAGCCAGCACCCGTTCGACGAACGCGCGGTCGTAGCCCCGGATCCGCTCGACGCCGTCGACCCGGTCGAGCGTGACCCACTCCGGGAACAGCTCGGCCTCGTCGCGGTAAGGCCGGAAGAACGCGCCCTTGTCGGCCTTGATGTCGTAGCCGAGATCCAGGTGCACGCGGTGCCCACGGGCGGCGAAGCGGTGCGCCGTCTTGAGGAACTCGACCACGACCCCGGACAGCGGAGTGGCGTCGAAGGACACGCCCCAGAGCACTGACATCGATGTCAAACCCCCGAATCGGCTTGGCCGTCGAGTCCAGCGTAAGCGCCGCGGTGTCGAACGGCCGTGTGAGCGCTTTCGTGGTTGACCGCGGGCCGCGGCACCCTCCAGAGTGACCGCATGAACCGGGCCCTCGGGGTGCTGACCTGCGGCGCTCTCCTCTCCATCGTGCTCGGGGTCCTCGGCTCCGGGGAACCCCGGCTCGCGCTCGTGCTCGGCACGGTCTTCGCCGGGTTCGCCACGGCGGTCTTCGGCTGGGTGCGCCGCCGCGAACACCTGGCGTGGAGCGCGGCCTACGTCGTGGTGCAGCTGCCGCTGGCGTTCGTGCTCTTCACGATCGACGCCGGGGTCGGGACGACGCTGTTCCTGGTCGTGCTGGTCAGCCAGTGCGTGCTGCTGCGCCTGCCGCGGCCGGCGATCGCGCTCGTCATCGCCGTGATCCCGCTGGTGCACCTCGGGATGGCACTGGGCGAGGGCCTGCGGGAAGGGATCGGCACGTTCATGTCGGTGCTGTTCGCCGCGATCATCACCGAACTGTCGCTGCGGGAACGACGCTCGCGAAGCGAACTCGCCGAGGCCTACGCGAAACTCCGCGACCACGCCGCGCAGGCCGAGCGGCTCGCCACCGCGCAGGAGCGCAACCGCGTCGCGCGCGACATCCACGACGGCCTCGGGCATTCGCTCACCGTCGTCCAGATGCAGGTGAAGGCCGCGCGGGCGGTGCTGCCGACCGACCCCGGCAAGGCCGACGAGGTGCTGGCCAAAGCCCAGGAGCAGGCCGAAACCGCGCTGGCCGAGGTGCGCCGCTCGGTGCGGACGCTGCGCGAACCACGGCCCGTCCCGCCGCTGCCGGAGGCGCTGAAGGCGCTCACCGAAGAGACGTCGGCGACCGGGGTCACGGCCCGGCTCACGGTGACCGGCACCGAACGCCCGCTGCCGGACGAGCAGCGCGAAGCGCTCTACCGGGCCGCGCAGGAGGGCCTGACGAACGTCCGCAGGCACGCGGATGCCGCCACGGCGGAGGTGGTCCTCGGCTACACGGCCACCGCGGTCCGGGTCGAGGTCCGCGACGACGGGCGGAGCAGCGACGGCGGTACGTCGACCGGCTTCGGCCTGGTCGGCCTGCGGGAACGGGCCGAACGTCTCGGCGGCGAACTCGCCTTCGCTTCGACCCCCGGCGGCGGCAGCGCCCTGACCATGGAGATCCCCGGATGACACCGGTCCGCGTCCTGCTCGTCGACGACCAGGCCCTGTTCCGCGAAGCCCTCGCCACCCTCCTCGCCACGCACGATGGCATCGACGTCGTCGGCGAAGCCGGCAACGGCGACGAAGCGCTGCGCGAAGCCGCCGCGCTGGCCCCCGACGTCGTCCTGATGGACCTGCGCATGCCGGTCCTGGACGGCGTGGCCGCGACCCGGCGGCTGCGGGCGGAGCAGCCCGCCACCCGGGTCATCGCGCTGACCACCTTCGACGACGACGAAGACGTCTTCGCCGCCCTGCGCGCGGGCGCCGTCGGGTACCTGCTGAAGGACGTCTCGTCGGCGCGTCTGGTCGAGGCCGTGCTGGCCGCCGCGCGCGGGGAGTCCGTGCTGCAGCCGTCGGTGGCGGCCAAGGTGGTCGCGCGGTTCGCGCAGCTGCCGGACACGCCACGGCCACGGCCCCAGCCGCTGGTGGTGCCGCTGTCGGAGCGCGAACTCGACGTGCTGCGCCTGCTCGCCGACGGCCGCAGCAACCGGGAGATCGCCACGGCGCTGTTTCTGGCCGAAGGCACGGTGAAGAACCACGTCACGAACGTGCTCGGCAAGCTCGGCGCGCGCGACCGGACCCAGGCCGCCCTGCGCGCGAGGGATCTCGGCCTGCTCTAGACCATGACCCCCGGTCATGACTTCCGGCACCTGGCCGCACGAGGCAAACCCGCGATTCTCCTTCCAGGACCAACCCGGAGGGAAACCATGACCACCACCGAAGCCCCGCGGACCACCGCCCGCAAGCTCGCCCGGTTCACCGGCCACTACGTCGAAATGGTCGCCGCCATGCTCATCGGCATGGTGGCGCTCGGCGCGCTGTGGCCGCCGGCCTGGCTCGGACGCGCGGACGTCGACGCGCTCGTGATGGCGACGGACATGACCGTCGCCATGGTGCTCGCGATGGTCCTGCGCCGGCACTCGTGGCCGCGGATCGCCGAGATGGCCGCGGTGATGTACCTGCCGTTCGTGGCCCTGCTCGTGCCGTACTGGCTGGGGGCGATCTCCGGCACGGCGCTGATGGTCGCCGGGCACGTGATCATGTTCCCGCTGATGCTCGCCGCCATGGTGTGGCGCCGCGCCGAGTACTGGCACTGATCGTGCTCAAGCGCCTCGCCCTCCTCCTCGCCGCGGTGGCCGCCGTGCTTCTGGTCCCCGCCGTCGGCGCGACCGTGGCCTCGCTCGGCGCGATCGGCGCCCTCAACGCCGCCGGCCCGCCGCGGCCCGTCCCCGCCGCGACCCCGGCCCCCCACGACCCGGCCAAGCCGACCGCGGTGGTCGTCGCCGGCGACCGCGGTGCGGTCGTCTCCGACGCACTCGCCCCCTACGAGATCCTGGCGGCCACCGGCCGGTTCAACGTCTACACCGTCGCGCCGCACCGGGACCCGAAACCGCTGACCGGCGGCCTGGACCTGGTGCCGGACTTCGATTTCGCCGGCCTCGCCGCCCGGCTCGGTTCCCGGGCGCCGGACCTCGTCGTCGTGCCCGCGTTCCCGGACGTCGGCGAGCCGAGCACCGAACCGGTCCTCGCCTGGCTGCGGGAGCAGGCCGCCCGCGGTTCGAAGCTGCTGAGCGTCTGCAACGGTGGTGCGGTGCTCGCCTCGGCGGGGTTGCTCGACGGGCGGCCGGCCACCGCGCACTGGCTGAAGGTCGATGCCTGGGCCGACGAGTACCCGGCGGTGCGGTGGGTGCGCGGGGAACGCTTCGTCGACGACGGCACCGTCGTCACCACGGCCGGGATCCTGTCCGGCATCGACGGCACGCTGCACTGGGTCGAGCGGCTCGCCGGGCGCCGGGTGGCGGCCGACGCCGCCGCGGCGATCGGCTGGCGCCGCTACGGCACCGCGGTGCCGGTGCACCCGCCGGACGGGATGCCGGACGCGGCCGCGATCGTCAACGCCGGGTTCCGCTGGCACCCCGACGAGATCGGCGTGCTGCTGGCGAACGGCGTCGGCGAGGTCGAGCTCGCGTCGGTGTTCGACACCGAAGGCCAGTCGCTGTCCTCGCGCACGCTCGCCGTGAGCGCCGACGGCGGCCCGATCCGGTCCCGGCACGGGCTCACCTTCCTGCCCCGGGCGGCCCTGGCCTCGGCACCGGACCTCGACCGGCTGCTGGTCCCCGGCGCGACGCGCGGAGTCACCCCGCCACCCGGCGGGCCGGCTCCCGAGTACGTCCACGACCGGCCGGGTTTCCCCTACGACACCGCGGTGAGCGGGTTGTCCCGCCGCACCGACGTGGCCACCGCGCGGTGGACGGCGAAAGTGCTGGAGCTGCCCACCGACGGGATCGTCTTCGAAGGCGACGCCTGGCCTTGGCTGCCGACGGCGCTGCCGATCGTGCTGGTCCTGCTGGGCTCGGCGGCGGTGGTGCTGGTCGTCCGGCTCCGGCGGAAGCGCCGTCCTGAAACGATTTAGGCGATGCCCCGGCCGGTCCGGGGCATACCACTGGCGTATTGCTCCCACGTGAGCTTCTGATTACAGTCACCAGGCACGCCGGGTTGAAACGTTCTAAACCCGGCACCCGTCCCCGCCGCAAGGGAGCCTGCATGCTGCCCTCGAAGCTCTGGCGCGCCACCACGACCACGCTCGCCGCGATCCTGGCCTCGGCGGCCGTCGCGGCTCCCCCGGCCGGTGCCGCACCGCCGCCCACGCTCGCCGGCGCGCACTGGATCTGGTACCCGGAGGGCGACGCCCGCGTCGCCGCGCCGGCCGGGACCCGGTACTTCCGCACCACGTTCACCGTTCCCGCCGGTGCGGTCATCGACGCCCGGCTCGTCCTCACCGGCGACGACACCGCCGACGTCTGGCTCAACGGCACCCCGCTCGCCTCTTCCGCCCGCACCGCGGATTCGTGGCGCCGGGCGCTGCCGGTGGACCTGGCGCCCGCGCTCGCCCCCGGCGTCAACACCCTCGCCGTCGCCGTCCGCAACGCCGCCGGGCCGGCCGGCCTGCTCGGCCGGCTGCGGGTGACCACGACCGCCGGCACCACCGACCTGACCACCGGGGCGGCCTGGAAGAGCGCGACGACCGCCCCCGAAGGCTGGGAGCAGCCGGGCTTCGCGGACGGGAGCTGGCGCGCGGCCGCGGACCTCGGCGCGTACGGCGCCGCACCCTGGGGCACCGGCGTCACCACCCCTGGTCCGTCGGACGCGTCTCCGCTGTCGGTCGCGAGCGCCACGGTCGCGAACCGGGTGAACCCGCTCGGCGTCGACCCGGCGCAGCCGCGGTTCGGCTGGAAGCTGGCGTCCGCCGCCCCGCAGCAACGGCAGTCGGCCTACCAGCTCGTCGTTTCCACCGGCGGGAAGGACGTCTGGGACAGCGGCCGCGTCGCCTCGGCGCAGCAGGCCGACGTCGCCTACGGCGGCCCGCCGCTGGCCTCGCTCACCGCCTACACCTGGCGTGTCCGCGTCTGGGACGGCCAGGGCCGCCCGGGCGGCTGGAGCGCGGTGCAGCGCTTCGAAACCGCACTCCGGACGCCCGCGACCGAGTGGACCGGCGCCTTCCTCGGCCGGGCCACGACCGGGCCGGACCTCGCCGGGGCGAGCTGGATCTGGTACCCCGAAGGCGATCCCGTCGCCGGCGTGCCGGCGTCGACCCGGTTCTTCCGCAAAACCTTCGACCTGGCCGCGGCCCCGGCGAAGGCCACCCTGGTCGTCACCGGTGACGACACGGCCACCGTCTGGGTCAACGGCACCCGCGTGAGCGACTCGCCGCGGGTCGCCGACTCGTGGAAGACCGCCGCGGTCGCCGAAATCGGCAGCCTGCTGACGGCCGGGTCGAACACCATCGCGGTCACCACCGAAAACACCAGCCAGAGCCCGGCGGGAGCGCTCGCGAAGCTGACCGTCCGAGACGGACCCACGATCGTCACGGACGGGACCTGGAAAGCCGGCCAGAGCGGTCCGGACGGCTGGCAGCAGCGCGGCTTCGACGACAGCTCCTGGCCCGACGCGCGGGCACTGACCGCGTACGGCACCGGGCCGTGGGGCGCGAACGTCGCCGTCAGCACCCCCGCTCCCCTGCTGCGCAAGAGCTTCACCGTCACCAAGCGGGTGGCGAGCGCGCGGCTGCTGACGACCGCGCTCGGGCTGCAGGAGACCCACCTGAACGGCGTGAAGGTCGGTTCCGAGGTCCTCGCGCCCGGCTGGACCGACTACACGAAACGCCTGCAGTACCGGGTTTCCGACGTCACCGCGCAGATCCGCACCGGGGAGAACGTCCTCGGGGCGCTGGTGGGCAACGGCTGGTACTCCGGGAGCATCGGCATCGCCGGGAGCCGGAAGTACGGGACCGAGCCGTGGTACTCGGCGCAGCTGCGGCTGACGTTCACCGACGGCACGAGCACCACGATCGCGACCGACGGCAGCTGGAAGGCCGGCGACGGCCCGATCCGCGCCGACGACCTCTACCAGGGCGAAACCTACGACGCCCGGCTCGCGGCGGCGGGCTGGGACCGGCCCGGGTTCGACGACCGCGGCTGGCCTGCCGCGCGGGTGCGCCCCGGCGACCGGCCCACCCTGGTGTCCCAGGTGGACAACGGCGTCACGGTGCAGCAGGAGTTCCACCCGGTCTCGTGGACCCAGCCGAAACCGGGCGTGTGGGTGGCCGACCTCGGCCAGAACTTCGGCGGCTGGAACCGGCTGACCGTGACCGGCCCGGCCGGCACCACGGTCACCATGCGGCACGCGGAGGTGCTCAACCCCGACGGCACGATCTACACCACCAACCTCCGCGCGGCCCAGGCGACCGACCGGTTCACCCTGGCCGGCACCGGCGGGCCCGAAACGTACGAACCGCGGTTCACCGTGCACGGCTACCGGTACGTCGAGCTGACCGGCCTGCCCTCGGCGCCCACCGCGGCGACGCTCACCGGCCGGGCGATGTGGACGTCGGGGGCGCAGACCGGGACGTTCACCACGTCGGACGCGCTGGTGAACCAGGTGCAGCACAACATCGTCTGGGGCGAGCGCTCGAACATGCTGTCGGTGCCGAGCGACTGCCCGCAACGCGACGAACGGCTCGGCTGGACCGGGGACATCGGGATCTTCGCCGGCACGTCGACGTTCAACCTCGACGTCGCGAACTTCCTCGGCAAGTTCAGCGACGACCTGGTCGACGCGCAGCACGACGACGGATCGTTCACCGACGTCGCGCCGGGCGTGCTGGGCGGCTCGGGCACGGCCGGGTGGGGCGACGCGGGCGTCATCGTGCCCTACACGCTGTGGCAGCGGTACGGCGACACCGGCGTCATCCAGGAGCACTTCGCCGCGATGGTGAAGTGGGTCGAATACCTGCGCTCGACGTCGGCCGCGGACCTGACCCGCGACCACCAGACCTACGGGGACTGGCTCAACGTCGACGACGGCACCGGGCAGGACCTGATCTCGACGGCGTTCTTCGCGTGGTCGTCCCGGCTGGTTTCGCGGATGGCGGCGGCCACCGGCCACACCGCCGAAGCGGCGCGGTACGGGACGCTCGCCGACCAGGTCGCGGCGGCGTTCACGCGGCGGTTCGCCGCGGCCGACGGCACGATCGGCTCGGGCTCGCAGACCGGGTACGTCCTGGCGCTGGCGTTCGGGCTGCTGCCGGCCTCGCTGGTCCAGCCGGCGGCGGACAAGCTGGCGGCCCGGGTCGCGGCGGCGGGCGGGCACCTGAGCGTCGGCTTCCTCGGCGTGGAGAACCTGCTGCCGGTCCTGGCCGCGCACGGGCACGCCGACGTCGCCTACCAGGTGCTGCTGCAGCCGGGCTTCCCCGGCTGGGGCTACATGATCGGCCGCGGCGCGACGACGATCTGGGAGCGCTGGGACGGCATCAAGCCGGACGGCTCGTTCAACGACCCGGGCATGAACTCGTTCAACCACTACGGGCTCGGCTCGGTGGGCGACTTCCTGTACCGCTCGGTGGGCGGGCTGGCGCCGGCGTCCCCCGGCTACGCGTCGCTGCGGATCGCGCCGCAGCCGGGCGGCGGCCTGACCTCGGCGAAGTCGGCGTATGAGACGCCCTACGGCGGCGCGGTCAGCGACTGGTCGGCCGCGAACGGACGGTTGACCCTGCGGGTGACGATCCCGGCGGGTTCGTCGGCGACGGTCGTGGTCCCGTCGTCCCGCCCGGGCGGGATCACCGCTCCGCCCGAGGCGGTGCCGTCCGCGCCGGGGACGTACTTCCTGCCCGCGGGCTCGTACGTCTTCACGGCGCCGGTGTGATCGGCTGAGCCGGCGCCGCCCTCGCGTGGCGGCGCCGGCTCACGCCACCTGCTTGAGCTTCAGGTGGAAGTTGTCCAGGGTCGCCGGGAGCGGGCGCTCGGGGGAAAGGACCGGCCCCGACGCCGGCTCGAACCGGTGGTCGCGCAGCAGGTTCGCCAGCATCGTGCTCGCGCAGAACTGGACCAGGTCACGCCCCGGGCAGATCGCCGGGCCCGCGCTGAACGGAACCAGGGCCGGGTTCTCCGCCGCCCGGCCGTCGAGCCAGAGGTCCGGGTCGAACCGGTCGGCGTAGGGCAGGTCCGGGTCGCGGTGGAAGAACGGCGTGAAGATCAGCACCGTCGTCCCCGCCGGGCCCCAGGACGTCTCTTCCGTGGTCTCGCGCAGGATCATCGGCGTCGTCGGCCACAGCCGGACCGCGTCCAGCACGCACGCGCGCAGGTAGCTCAGCTGGTGCGGCCGGGCGAGGTCGATCCCGTCGAGGTCCGCGCGGGCCCGGTCCAGGGCCGCCGGGTGGCTCGCCAGCAGCGCCAGCGTCCGGTACGTGGCCATCCCCGCCGCGTCGAAGGCGAACAGCCAGTGCGCCACCTGGTCGGGCGCGCTCTCTTCGCCGGTCTCCGCGATCACCGCGGCGAGGCTGCCGGGCTCGGCACGGCCCAAGTGGGCGGTGAGCCGCTGCCGGAACTGTTCGTGCAGCTCCTTGCGCTTCGGGTGCAGGTACGCCCAGTTCGCGTCGAGCCGCAGGCGTTCGAGCTGGTCGGTCAGCGTCGTGTCGTCACGGGCCCCCGCGCCGAGCACGATCCGCCGGACCAGGCGCCACCAGGTGACGTTGAAGCTGTCCCAGTCGAGCGTCGCCGGGTTCCGCAGGTCGGCGGCTTCCTCGGCGACGGCCCGGGCGAACGGCGTCGCCAGCTCGTGCAGCGGACGACCCGGTTCGAGCACGGCCTCGGTGAACCGGCGGCGGGCCGGGCGGTCGGCCGGGCCGGAGATCAGGACGCCGTGCGGCTGGAAGTGGTTCAGCGCGGCCCGTTTCTCCACTGTGGACGGACTGAACGGCGTGGGCGCGCCGGCCAGCACGCGCTTGACGTCCGCGCCGGAGAGGGCGAGTTCCACCGTCCGGCCGGGGACGCGCAACCGCAGCGGACGGCCGTAGTGGCGGTCGCGCAGCCGGCGCAGCAGCCGCACGGCCGGGCGGTCGAACTGCAGCTTCCCGGCCACCGCCATCGCCTTCGGACGGCGCTTGATGACGCCGCCGGCCAGCGTGGGCAGCGCCACCTCGAGCGCGACGCGCAGGGTTTCGGCGACCGAAGCGGTCTCCGGTCGCGTGCGGTGTTCCCGAGTGGACGTCATGGCGCCCGGCTACCCGCCGGGGCCGCTCCGGAAACGCTCAGCCGCGGAGGGCGACGTTCAGCGCGTCGCCGGCGTGGTCCAGGCAGTCCACGCAGATCACCGCGTCCCGCGCGGCGCAGTCCACGCGCAGCAGCGGGCGCCGGAGCCCGAGGAACGTCCGCCGCTCGCGGCGGCCGCAGAAGTCGCACACCGCGGCCAGCGGCGAGGTCACCGCCGCCAGCACGTCGCCCGCGCCGCTCTCCCGGTCCGCGCCGTCGCGCACCACCCGCAGGCCGGCACGGACGCAGTCGATGCAGATCGGCCCGTTGCGGCCGGGCACCCGTGGGTCGCGCCGCCTGCCGCAGAACCGGCACGGCCCGCCCGCCCCGTTCATCGCCGTCACCGCGGCCTCCTCGTCGGTTTCGCCGCTCGCACGCCGGGAATCCGGGCCGCGGCGCGCCTCTCCCACCACGCTACCCCGGCTCCCGGCCGGTCGCGGTGCGCCCCGGGGACCAGCGGGCAGGAGGAGATCGTTGTCGTCGTTGACCGTCTTGTTCGGGGTGGCCGGCCTGCTCGCGCTCGCCGCGGCGATCGTGCCCAAGCTGGTCGCCGACCGGCCGTTCTCGGTGCCGCTGGTGATGCTCGTCGCCGGGATCGTGCTCGGGCTCCTGCCGCTGCCCGCCCCCTACGGCAACGGCTGGAGCGACCCGGCCGCCCACCTGCACGGCGTGGAATCCTTCGCCCAGCTGGGCATTCTCGTCGCGCTCGCCGGGGCCGGGCTGTCCGTCGACCGCCCGTTCGGCCTGCGCCGGTGGGGCTCGACGTGGCGGCTGCTGGCCGTCACCATGCCGGTGTCGATCCTCGCGATCGCCCTGCTCGGGTACTGGTGGCTCGCGCTCGCCCCCGGCGTCGCGCTGCTGCTGGCCGCGGCGCTGGCGCCGACCGACCCGGTGCTGGCGGGCGACATCGGCGTGCCGCACCCGGACGTCGAACCGGAACTGGCCAGGGACAACGAAATCCGCTTCACGCTGACCACCGAGGCCGGGCTCAACGACGGCCTCACCATGCCGTTCGTCATCCTCGGCCTGGCCCTGGCGGGCGGGCAGCCGCGCATGGACCTGTCCTGGGTGCTGGTGGACCTGCTGCTGCCCCTGGCCGTCGGGGTCGTGGCCGGCCTGGTCTCCGGGCGGCTGCTCGGCTGGGCGATCTTCCGGACGTCGTCGGACCGGCTGCGGCTGGCCGAATACGCCGACGGGCTGGTCCTGCTCGCGCTGGCGTTCGTGCCCTACGCCCTGTCGGAAGTGGTCCACGGCAACGGGTTCGTCGCCGTGTTCACCGCGGCGGTCGCGGTGCGCACCCAGGAACGCGAACACGAGTACCACGGCGTCCTGCACGCCTTCGGGCGCCAGCTGGAGCGGCTGTTCGTCCCGCTCGCCCTGCTCGGGCTGGGCCTGGCCATCGGCGACGGCCTGCTGCGCGGGCTGCGGCCCCTCGAAGTCGTGATCGCCGTCATAGCGGTGCTGGTGGTTCGGCCGGTGGTGGGCTGGCTTTCCCTGCTCGGGGCACCATCACCCGGGCGGCCCGCGACCGCGGCGATCGCGTTCTTCGGCGTCCGCGGCATCGGCACGCTGTACTACCTGGCCTACGCGCTGAACCGGCTTCCCGTGCCCCAGCAGGACGTGCTGTGGCGGGTCGGCGCGCTCGCCGTCGCGGTCTCGGTGCTCGTGCACGGCATCCTCGCCGAGCCGGCGATCCAGCGGATCGAGCGGATGGGCGGGCACCTGCCGGCCGATGTGTAGCTTCCGGACCAGTGGGTAACCCGGAGCCAAGGCCCTTTTGGCGACTGGCCGATCCGGAAATGTCGCCGCGACGGAAGGTGCACCCTGATGAACGACAAGCTGGAAAACAAGGGCGAAGAGCTCAAGGGCCGGGCGAAGGAAGCCGTCGGCGACGCCACCGGCAACGAGCAGTGGCAGGCCGAAGGCAAGACCGACCAGGCCAAGGGCTCGCTCAAGCAGGCCGGCGAGAAGATCAAGGACGCCGTGAAGGGCGTCACGGACAAGAAGTGACCCGTTCTCCGCTGCCGCGCCCCGGACGCCGGGGTGCGGCAGCGGGCTCGTGCCTGGGGGGCGCCGGTGTTCGAGGGCTTCACGCTGGACCGCGTCGACGTCGGTGACGTGACACTGCGCGTGCGCCACGGCGGCTCCGGGCCGCCGATTCTGCTCGTGCACGGGCATCCGCGCACGCACACGACGTGGTACCGGGTCGCTCCGCGGCTCGCCGGGCGGTTCACCGTCGTGTGCCCGGACGTCCGCGGCTACGGCGAGTCCACCAAGCCGCCGACCGACGAAAACCACACGCCCTACAGCAAACGCGCCATGGCGGCGGACTGCGTGGCGCTGATGCGGCACCTCGGGCACGACGAGTTCTTCGTGGCGGGCCACGACCGCGGCGCCTACGTGGCCACGCGCCTGGCGCTCGACCACCCGGACGTGGTCCGCGGCGCGGCGATCCTCGACGCCGTCCCGATCGCCGAGGCCCTGGACCGCTGCGACGCCCGGTTCGCGCGCGAGTGGTACCACTGGTTCTTCTTCGCCCAGCCGGAAAAACCCGAACGGGTGATCACCGCCGACCCCGACGCCTGGTACGACGTCGGCACGCGGAACACCCCCGGCCGGCTCGGCGAGGAGAACTTCGCCGACTTCCACCGCGCGATCCACGACCCGGCGACGGTCACCGCGATGCTCGAGGACTACCGGGCGGGCCTGGGCGTCGACCGCGATCACGACGACGCCGACCGCGCCGCCGGGCGGCGGATCGGCTGCCCCACCCTGGTGCTCTGGTCGAGCGACGACGACATGGAAGACCTCTACGGCGACGTCCTGGCCGTCTGGCGGCCGTGGGCGACCGACCTGCGCGGGCACGCGATCGCGTCCGGGCACCACGTGGCCGAGGAGAACCCCGAGGCGCTGGCCGCCGCACTGGGCGAGTTCTTCGGCGGGATTCAGCGGTAGCGCGAGGCGAGTTCCGGGCTTTGCCCGCCGAAGGCCGCGAGGTCGGCCCGGAAGACGGCGTCGAGCAGGCCGGCGTCCTCGACACCCGGGGCGGTGACGACCTCGCCGAGCTCGAAGCCGCGCAGGGACGCGGTGACGACGTCGGCGGCGGTCATCCGGGGCACCGCGCTGAGGTCGAGGCCCTGCCGCTCGTGGAACTCGGTCGCGACGACACCCGGGCACAGCACCTGCACCCGGACTCCGGTGCCCTCGAGCTCGGCGTTCAGGGTCTGGGACAGGGCGACGAGATACGCCAGCGAACCGGCATACACGGCCCGGCGCGGCATGACGGACGAGTCGGCGGGACCGCTGAAGGCGATCATCCCGGCCACGTTGACGATCTTCCCCTCGCCGCGTTCCTGCATGCCCGCGACCGCGGCCCGGGTGAGCATGGTGGGCGCGGCGACCTTCACGTGGACGAGCTCGTGCGCCTTGTCGGCGGGCAACTGGGCCAGGGGCATGTAGTGGGCGACGCCGGCGTTGTTGACCAGCATGGTCAGCGGCTCGGCGGCGGCGAGGGCGGCGACGGTGCCGACGCCGTCGTCGGTGGACAGGTCGGCGGTCACCGTGCGCACCTTGACCTCCGGGTGCGCGGCGGCGAACTCGGCGAGGCGATCCTCGCGGCGGCCGGTGACGATGAGGTCGTGGCCGTCGGCGGCGAGGCGGTCGGCGAAGGCCCGGCCGATGCCGGAGGTGGCGCCGGTGACGAGGGCGAGCTGGTTCACGGGAGTCGGTCCTTTCGACGGGGTTTCCGCCACCACGATCGGCCGGAAGCGGACGGGCGGGAAGTGGTCCGGTTTTCCTGGGAGCGGCAGTACCAGGACAAGCGCCCGGCCGGCTTGCACAATCGAGGCATGGCGAACACCGGACTCGGCACGGCCCTGCGGCACTGGCGCGACCGCGTCTCACCCGAGGCGGCCGGCCTGCCCGCGGGCCGCCGCCGCCGGGCCGCCGGGTTGCGCCGCGAGGAACTGGCCCAGCTGGCCGGCATCTCCGCCGACTACGTCGTCCGGCTCGAACAGGGCCGCGCCACCAGCCCCTCGGCCCAGGTCGTCGAGGCGCTGGCCCGGGCCCTGCGCCTCACCCGCGACGAGCGGGCGCACCTGTTCCGCCTGGCCGGCCTCGCCCCGCCGGGCCCCGGCACGGTCCCGCGGCACATCACCCCCGGCGTCCACCGCATGCTGGACCGGCTCGCCGGGACGCCCGTCGCCGTCTTCGACGCGGCCTGGAACCAGCTCCTGGCCAACCCGCTCCACACGGCCCTCATGGGCGAATGGCACGGTGCCGACCTCAACGGCGTCCGGCGCAATTTCCTGAACCCGAACGCCCGGGTGCGCGACACGCCGGAGTCCCGGGACGCGCTGCAGGCGGCGCTGGTCGCCGACCTGCGCCGCACCGCGGGCACGTACCCCGGCGACGCCGACCTCCGGGCACTGGTCGCCGAGCTCCGGCAGCGCAGCCCGCGGTTCGCCGAGCTGTGGGAATCCGGCGCGGTCGGGCAGCACGAGTCCGCCCGCAAGACGATCGACCACCCGGACGTCGGAGCCCTGACGCTGGACTGCGACGTCCTGAGCGTCGCGGGCAGCGACCTGCGGCTCATGGTCTACTCGGCCGAGCCGGGCTCCGACGCCGCCGACCGCCTGGCGCTGCTGGGTGTGCTCGGGACGCAGTCGCTGGTCGAGGACCCGCGCTAGCCGCGCTGCGGCAGGTGGGTGAGGGGTGGCTGACTGGCGCTCCGAACGTTCTGGGCCCCCTCCGGCTGTGTTGCCGAAGGGGGCCCAGGGCGTTCAGAGCGCCGAGGCCGACGGCCTCGCGGAATCCACGATCAGTGTCGATCAAGCCTTGAACACCCAAAACGAGTCGAGTCGATCGTCGAAGAAGTCGGGCACATTCCGGCCGCTGAGGGCGGTTTCCTTGTCGAGCATCGACATTCCACCGTACTGCTCATCCACGTAGCCCCTGAGCCCGGAGCATGTTCCGAAAGTTCGGTACGACGAGATCGAGTCGTGCAGGCTGCCCACGTCAGGAACGCCGTATCCGGCCTCGTCGCACGGGCCGTCGCTGCCGCGGATCGTATCGCTGTCACCGGTGAACCAGTCGTCTTTCCAGTACTGCAGCAGAAGGACCGAACTGGCAGCTTCCGGGGCGTGCGCCGAGTCGGCGGAGCTGACCGAGTCGCAGTGACGTTCGACGATTCGCGAAACCTTCTCACCCGGAGCGAGCCGGGCGAGCACGGTGACGCACCGTTGCACTTTCGGCCGGCTGAAATCCGCCGCGGCCGCGGCGGTGGCAGATCCGATCAAGACCAGCAAAACAACACTGAAGATCGACCATGACTTGACCCTGAACATACACGATCACCCTTCTGTCGATATCGATGAAATCATCGATCATTGCGGACGAACGCCGTCCGCCCCGGCCGAGGCGCCGGGGGCCGGTCAGATCCCTCCCTCGGAAAGGACTCCGAACTCGAACGCGGTGACTTCGGAGCCTGGAAAGAGGAGAACATTCCTGCCCGTGCAGTTGTCGTTCTCCCAGAAACGCTGCGCGACGTACCTGTGGTGCTTCAGCGACAGATACGGGTGATAGAAACCCACGCAATCCCCGGAGTTGACAGTCCAATCCCAGTAGGTTTTCTGCCCGGCGTAGTTCACCGCAGGCCATGCGCAAATCACACCCGATTCACAACCACTGTCCTGCATGGAGGCATTTGCGGAAGTCGAGAAAGGTCCGTGCAGCAAGGCGATCGCCACACTGAATCCGATGATCGATAATTTACGGATCATATCCGTCTCCCGTCGTTGAGAAAATCTCGTCCACCCGATGTGCGCACCCTGCTCTGGATCATCGCGGGGTCGGCCACCAGGTCTACGGCATTCGGGTTGTCCGGTGCCGACGACGTGACTCCGGACAACCAAGCGCCGGACAATGGCGACCAGGGCCGGGGGGGAGAGTGCCGATGCCGCGACCGGAACGTCCGTTGCACGCCGGGGACGAACCATTGACCTTGTTCGCCCGTGAACTGCGCAAACTCCGCGAGTCCGCCGGTAATACGCCCTACCGGCGGCTGGCTCAGGACGCCCACTACTCGGCGACCACGCTGTCGGATGCGGCCGGGGGGAAGACGCTACCGAGCCTGGCGGTCACTCTCGCTTACGTGCGCGCCTGCGGTGGCGATCCGGCTGAATGGGAACAGCGCTGGCGCCAGACCAACGCGCTGATCACCCCGCCCGTGGTCACCGGAGGTACGGATTCCGCGGAACCCCGTCCGCCCTATCTCGGATTGTCGGCGTTCCAGACCACTGACGCCGAGCTGTTCTTCGGTCGCGGTGCTCTGCTGGCAACGCTGCTCGACCGGATCCGGCACCATCGCCTGGTTGCCGTGCTGGGCGCGTCCGGGTCAGGGAAATCGTCGTTGCTGCACGCCGGAATGGCCGGCACCGACCTCCGGCCGACCGTGACATTCACCCCCGGGTCGTCACCGCTCGAGGAATGCGCGTTGCACCTGGCCGCGTTCGCCGGCGAATCCGCTCCGGCGTTGCTTCGGGAATTCACCGGTGATCCCACGACCCTGCACCTGCGCATCCGGCAGGCACTCGCCGATCACCCCGGAGACACCGACCTGCTGCTGGTGGTGGACCAGTTCGAGGAACTGTTCACGTTGGGCGCCGGTGCAGCGGAACGGCAGGCGTTCATCACCGCCCTCGCGCACGCGGCGACCGCGCCGCGCAGCCGGGTCCGCGTCGTCCTGGGCGTGCGATCGGATTTCTTCGCCCACTGTGCTCGGCACCCCGAGCTTCAGCCCGCGCTGGGCGCCGGGCAGGTCCTGGTCGGCCCGATGAGCCCTGACGAGCTGCGGGAGGCCATCGTCAAGCCGGCCGCCGCGGCGCACTACACCGTCGAAAGTGCCTTGGTGGCTCGCCTGGTCGCGGAGTCGGCCAACCAGCCCGGCACGCTGCCGCTGGTCTCGCACGCGCTGCTGGAAACCTGGCGCCGCCGCAGCGGCATGACCCTGACCGTGGCCGGCTACGAACAGACCGGCGGCATCCGGGACGCCCTCGCCCTCACCGCCGAGAACGTCTACACCGGGTTCGACGAGGTCCAGCGGGCCGCGGCGCGGCAGATCCTGCTCCGGCTCGTCGCGCTGGGCGAAGGCACCGAAGACACCAAACGCCGCATCACCCGCACGGAGCTGGACGGCACACCGGCCGTGCGCGCCGTGCTGGCCGCGCTCACGGCCGCCCGCCTGGTCACCGTCGACCACGACAGCGTCGAGATCACGCACGAGGCCCTCATCACCCATTGGCCACGGCTGCGCGAGTGGCTGGCAGCCGACCGCGAGCTGCTGCGCATCCACCGGCAGCTCGCCGACGACGCCGCGGTGTGGGAGCGGTTGCAACGCGATCCGGACACCCTGTACCGCGGCATCCGCCTCGCCCGGACGCGTGAGCTCGCCGATACCGCGTTGACCGCGCGCGAACACGCCTTCCTCGACGCCGCCATGGCCGCCGAGACCGCGCGGCAGGACGCCACGCGGCGACGGACCTGGGTCCTGCGCGGGCTGGTCGTCGTCCTCGCCGCGCTCTTGGGCGTGACCACGATGGCGACGGCGGCCGCGCTGAAGGCCAACGACACCGTCACCGCGCAACGGGACACCGTGCTGGCCCGGCAGGCCGCCGACGAGGCCGTCACGCTGCGGGCGACCCGACCGGCGCTGGCCGCACAGGTTGCGTTGGCCGCCTACCGGCTCAGACCCACGCAACACGACCGGGACGCCCTGATCAGCGCGGTCGCCATCCCACTCGAGCACGTGCAGGAGATCGACGCGCTCGCTTTCCGCCCGGACGGGCGCCTGCTCGCCACCGCCGCCGCCGACCACCGCGTCCGGCTGTGGAACCTCGCCGACCCCGCCCACCCGGCGCTGCTGGTGGTGATCGCCGGACACGACGACGCCGTCCACGCGGTGGCCTTCGATCCCGGCGGCACGGTCCTCGCCACGGCCGGCCGCGATCGCACGGTCCGGTTGTGGGATCTGCGCGACGCCGCTCACCCTGTCCAGCTGGCCCTGCTCACGGGGCACCGGGACACGATCTATTCGCTGGCCTACGCGCCCGATGGCCGCACGCTCGCAACGGCCAGCTACGACCACACCGTGCGGCTGTGGGACGTGCGGGTCCCGGCCCGGCCGGTCGAGCTGCCGACCCTGACCACGCACGTGCGCAACGTCAAGGCCGTGGCGTTCAGCCCGGACAGCCGGCTGCTCGCCTCCGGCGGCGACGACCGCACAGTACGGCTGTGGGACGTCAGCGAACCCTCCCGGCCGGTGGAACGGTCCGTGCTCAACGGCCACAGCGACCTGGTCGTCACGGTCGCGTTCAGCCGCGACGGCCGGTTCGTCGCCTCCGGCGGCGACGACCACACGGTCCGGCTGTGGACCGTCACCGATCCGGCCCCTCCGGCGGTCCTCCCCGGGCACACCGACGTCGTCTCGTCGGTGGCGTTCAGCCCGGACCGGCGGCTGCTGGCCTCCGCCGGCTACGACCGCTCCGTGCGGCTGTGGGACATCGGCAAACCCGGCTCTGCGGTGTTGGCCACCCTCACCGGTCACACCGGCGCCGTCGAGGCGGTGTCCTTCAGCCCGGACGGGCACCTCCTGGCCACCGCCGGCGACGACCACACCGCACTGCTGTGGGAAATCGACCTCGACCGCGCCGCGGCCCGCGCCTGCGGAATCGCTCATCCGACCATCACCCGCCAGGAATGGGACACTTTCTTCCCGGGGGTCGGCTACCGGCCGCCCTGCTGACCGGCCGCCCGAGACCTGAGCCGGCTCCCCCTACTGGTCCGTCGTGCGGCGGGTGCCGTCACCGAGCGGCTCGGTCCGCCCGGCGGCGTCCAACCGCTCCAGCAGCGGGATCATCACCCGGCGCGTGCTGTCGAGGGCCTTGCGGGCCTCCGAAACCGTGAACGGCTGCCGCAGCCGGTGCAGTTCGCGCGCTGCTCGCGCTTCCGCGTCCGGGCCGAGCACGACCCCCTCGGCGATCGCGGTCAGCCTGCCGAGGCGGGCCGCCGCCGCCAGCTCGCGGCGGCCCAGGCCCAGCGCACGCAGCTCGTCCGCCTCCGGGGCGCGGAACGGGTGCTCGGCGAGGCGCTCCGCGACCACTTCCAGTGCCTTCTCGACCGCCGGGGCGAGCCCGGCGCCGGGACGGCGGACCAGGCCGCCCGTCACCTCGAAGCCGGTGCCCCGCAGCACCGCGACCACCAGTTCCGGAGCCGGCAGCCCGAGCCGCTGCCGCACCGCCTCCACCGGCACGCCCGCAGCCGTGCTGTCCCACGCGCCCACCACCGAGGCCGCCTGGGCGCGCGCCGCCGCCAGGCGCGCCTCGTCCGCACACCACTCGCCCAGCCGCTCGCCCGTCGGCAGCAGGCCCATCGCCGCGAAGTCCCCGGCACGCACGAAACCCTTGCGGCGCAGGTACGTCCGGGCGAGGTCGGGGTCGGTCAGCTCGCGGCCGCGGGCCCGCGCCGCGCCCCGGCGGGCCAACGCGGGCGGGTCGACGTCGAGGACGTCGAACCCGGCGGCGATCCGGTGCTCCCCCGGATCGCGCACCAGGCCGCGGTCCCCCGTGCGCAGCGGGAGCGCGGCCGCCGTGGTGAGCCGGGCGGTGTCCGTCCCGAGTGGACGGACGCGCACCGGGACCGCCGCCGTGCCCAGGTGCAGCACCAGCTCGCGGTGCAGGTCCGCCGCGGCCGCGCCGCGCAGCCGCACGTCGAACTCGGCCGTGGTGCGCCACCGGCCCGGGGTGAGCAGGACGTCGCCGCGGCGGACGTCGCCGCGGGCGGTGCCGCGCAGGTTCACCGCGACCCTGGCCACCGCGCCGACGCGATCGCGGGGTTCGCCGAGTGCCTGCAGGGCGCGGACTTTCACCCGCGCCGAGCCCAGCTGCAGTTCGTCACCCGTCGCGATCGTGCCCGCGGCCAAGGTGCCCGTGACGACCGTGCCGGCGCCGGAAACCGTGAACGCGCGGTCGATCCACAGCCGGACGTCGGCGTCCGGGTCGGGGACCGGGAGCCCGGCGGTGAGCTCGGCGATGGCCGCGCGCAGGCGGTCCAGGCCCGCGCCCGTGGTGCCGCTGACGGCGACGCTCGGAACAGCACCCAGCGACGTCGCGGCGATCTCCCGCAGCGCGAGCGCCGTCGCCGCGGCCGGGTCGGCGCGGTCGGCCTTGGTGACGACCAGCAGGCCGCGGCGGACGCCGAACGCGTCCAGCGCCGCGAGGTGCTCGGCCGACTGCGGCATCCAGCCCTCGTCCGCGGCGACGACGAACAGCACCGCCGGGGCCGGCCCGGCGCCGGCGAGCATGTTCGGCACGAACCGCTCGTGGCCCGGCACGTCCACGAACGCGACGTCCTCGGCGCCGATCCGGGTCCAGGCGAAACCGAGGTCGATGGTGAGGCCGCGGCGGCGTTCCTCGGCCCACCGGTCCGGCTCCATCCCGGTCAGCCGCCGCACGAGCGTGGACTTCCCGTGGTCGACGTGCCCGGCGGTGACGATCACCCGCATCGGCGGACGGCTTCCCGCAGCTTCGCGTCTTCTTCCGGCCGCACGGTCCGCAGGTCGAGCAGGCAGCGGTCCTTGACGACCCGGCCGGCCACCGCGGGTTCGCCGGTGCGCAGCGCCGCCGCGTACCGGGCGGGCAGGCTCACCGCGACGCTGGGCAGTTCGACGCCGGGCGCGCCTCCGCCGCCGACCGCCGCCACCGACGTCACCACCTGCGCGTCGACCGCCCCGAACGCCTCGACCAGCGCTTCGGCCCGTCCCCGCAGGCTCGCGACGGAGGCTTCGAGCGCGGCGCGCACCGGGGGTCGCGGCCCGCGCAGCGTCGCTTCGAGGGCGGCGAGGGTGAGTTTGTCGACGCGCAGGGCCCGCGCGGCCGGGTGCCGCCGCAGCCGTTCGACGACGCCGGTGTCGCCGAGCAGCAGGCCGGCCTGCGGGCCGCCGAGCAGCTTGTCCCCGCTGGCCGTGACGATCGTGGCGCCCGCCCGCAGCGCGCTCGCCGCGTCCGGCTCGCCGGGCAGCAGCGGGTGCGGGGCCAGCAGGCCGGAGCCGATGTCGGCGACCAGCGGCACGCCGAGCCCGGCCAGCTCGCCGAGCGCGGCTTCCGCGGTGAACCCGGTGACCCGGTAGTTCGACGGGTGGACCTTGAGCACGAAGCCGGTGTCCGGGCCGATCGCCGCGGCGTAGTCGCCGGCGGTCGTCCGGTTCGTGGTGCCGACCTCGCGCAGCCGCGCGCCGGTCGATTCGAGGAGGTCCGGGATGCGGAAGCCGTCGCCGATCTCGACCAGTTCGCCCCGGCTGACGACGATCTCGCGGCCCGGGGCGAGGGCGAGGGCGCAGAGCAGCAGGGCGGCCGCGTTGTTGTTGACCACGTGCACCGCACCGGCGTCCGGCACCGCCGCGTGCAGGGCCGCGAGGGCGCCGCGGCCGCGGCGGGCCCGGTCGCCGGTCGCGAGGTCGAATTCGACGTCGGTGGCGCCGCCGGCCGCGGCGAGGGCGTCGAGCGCGGCCGCCGAAAGCGGCGCCCGGCCGAGGTTGGTGTGCACGACGACGCCGGTCGCGTTGACCACCGGCCGCAGCGAGGACGCGCTTGCCGGCAGCCGCGCGAGCACGGCTTCGACGACGTCGCCCGGGGCGAGCTCGCCGGCCCGCGCGGCCCGCTGCACCTCGTTTACCGCCGCTTTCACCAGGTCCCGGCCGAGCGTCCCGGCGGCCTTGGCGATCCGGGGCTCGGCCAGGAGCGCGTCGGTCCGCGGGATCGCGCGCCGCGGGTCAGGCATGGCGGAGGCGGACGGGAATCGAACCCGCCAGCGGCAGAACCTGCCGTTCGACGGTTTTGAAGACCGCGCCGGTCACCAGGCCGGATACGCCTCCCTGCACCATGGCCGCCATCCTGCCAAGTCCGCGCCCGGCGGGCACGATGAACCGGTGGGTTACCGACTGACGCAGTACGCGCACGGCGGCGGCTGCGCGTGCAAGATCCCGCCCGGCGAACTGGAAGCGGCCGTGGCCGGCCTCACCGGCGCCTCGCCCGTATCGCCACCGGGTGAGCTGCTCGTGGGCCTCGACACCGGCGACGACGCGGCCGCGGTCCGGATCTCCGGCGGCACCGCGCTGATCGCCACCACGGACTTCTTCACCCCGGTCGTCGACGACGCCTACGACTGGGGCCGGATCGCCGCGGCCAACGCGCTCTCCGACGTCTACGCCATGGGCGGCACGCCGGTGGTGGCGGTCAACCTGCTGGGCTGGCCACGCGAGACGCTGCCGTTCGAACTGGCCGCCGAGGTCCTGCGCGGCGGCCTCGACGTCTGTGCCGAGGCGGGCTGCCACCTGGCGGGCGGGCACAGCATCGACGACCCGGAGCCGAAGTACGGGCTCGCGGTGACCGGCGTCGCGGATCCTTCGCGGCTGCTGCGCAACGACGCCGGCCGCGCGGGCGTGCCGCTGACGCTGACCAAGCCGCTCGGCATCGGCGTGCTCAACTCGCGGCACAAGGCCACCGGCGACCGGTTCGAGCAGGCGATCGACGCGATGACGACGTTGAACGCACCGGCGTCCCGGGCCGCGCTGGCCGCCGGGGTTTCCTGTGCCACCGACGTGACCGGGTTCGGGCTGCTGGGGCACCTGCACAAGCTGGCGCGGGCCAGCGGCGTCACGGCCCGGGTGGATCCGGCGGCGGTGCCGTACCTCGAGGGCGCGCGGGAGGCGCTGCGCGACGGGTACGTCAGCGGCGGCACCCGGCGCAACCTCGACTGGGTCCGCCCGCACGTGGACCTCTCCCGGATTCCGGAGGACGAGGCCCTGCTGCTGGCCGACGCGCAGACGTCCGGTGGCCTGCTGGTGGCCGGGGAGCTGCCGGGGCACCCGGTGATCGGGTCCTTGGAACCGCGCTCGGAGCACACGATCGTCGTCGGCTGAGTTTCCGTCCCGGTCTCGCCGGGTATGCGGGTGGCGATCAGGAGGTGTGTGATGCCCGCTCCGGACCGGACCAGCCTGGAACAGCACCTGTCCGAGACCGAGTACCCGTGCGGCCGCGAGGAACTTCTTCGCCGGGCCGCCGCGGCCGGTGGTGGCGACTCGGTGCTGGGCTCGCTCGGCGGCCTGCCGGACAGCGACCGGTACGAGAACTTCGACGCGGTGTGGGAGGCGGTGTCCGCCAAGCACATCGGCGGGGCGCCCTGACCGACGGAAATTGTCGGTGCCGGTGGTTAGGGTGGCGCCATGACGACACTGACCGACCGTCCGCGCACCGCCCTGCTCGTCGTCGACGTGCAGAACGGCGTGATGGAAACCGCCCACGAGCGCGCCTCCGTCCTCGCCAACCTCGTCACGCTGGTGGAGCGCGCCCGCGCCGCCGGCACCGAGGTGGTGTGGGTGCAGCACACCAGCGATGAGCTGCCGCGGGGCAGCCGGCCGTGGGAGTACGTGCCGGAGCTGGTGCGCGCGGAAGCCGAACCGCTGGTGCACAAGGAGTACGGCGACTCCTTCGAAGACACGGACCTGGAGGAGGTGCTGGCGGCCAGGGGCATCGGCTCCCTGGTGGTGGCCGGCGCCCAGACGGACGCCTGCATCCGGTCGACCCTGCACGGCGCGCTCGCCCGCGGGTACGACGTGACGCTGGTGGCGGACGCGCACACGACGGAGGACCTGACGGCTTATGGGGCGCCGCCGCCCGGGCAGGTCATCGCACACACCAATCTCTACTGGAAGTACCAGACCGCGCCGGGCCGCACGGCCGGGACGGTGGAGACGGCCGAGGTCGAGTTCGGGGTGAAGACACCGGCCTGAGCCGGTGTTTGCCAGGCCGCAGGAAAGCCGGGCCGGGGCAGAGGTGAGGGGTGCTGGGGGCCGGCGCCCGGACGGTGACGCCGGGCGGGATGTCGTGCCGGCGCGATGCGTCGGCCCGCGGAGCCGTGCGTCCTGCGGCTCCCGCCCCCGATCCCTCACCCTCCGCGGAGGTGGTCGCGCAACGTCCGGGCCACCCGGGCCATCAGGATCTCCGCCTCCGGCTGGATCGCCGCCGGGACGCTCGACTCCGTCAGCGCCACCACCGCGAACAGCCCGCCGTCCGCGTGCTCGACCACGCCCATCTCGTGGCGGAGGTTCAGCAACGTTCCCGTCTTCGACGACCACCGGGCCGCGTCGGACGCGAAGTCGGGGGTCAAGCGGTGGCGGATCATGTTGTTCGCCATCAGCTCGCGCACGCCGCCGGCCACCGACCGGTCGATCTTCGACGGTGTCCACAGCGCCTGCAGCAGGGCGAGCAGGGCCCTCGCCGACGCGGAGTTCGCGCGGGTGACGTCGAGCTGCGGGAGGCGGTGGCCCCGGCCGGCCGTCGACGCGCCGATCGCCAGGGCCTGGGCCAGGTCCGCCTCGCCCGCGCCGAACCGCTCGGCCGGGGTCTCGACCAGGTCGCGCATGAGGTGGCGCACCGCGATCCCGGGCAGGCCCCACTCCCCCAGCATCCGCGTGACCTCCGGCGGCGGGGTCAGTCCGAACAGGACGTCCGCGGCCGTCCCGTCGCTCAGTGACGTGCTCAGGTAAACCAGGTCGCCGAGCGCGACGCGAGCCGGGTGGCGGAAGCGGGTCAGGCCGATCGGGCCCGGGGTGGTGACGCCGCCGGGTGGCACCTCCAGCTGGGTCGCCGCGTCGAGCTCACCGCGGCGGACACGCTCCAGGGTCGCCGCCGCCAATGGGACCTTGACCAGGGACGCGATCGGGTACTCGCGGTCCGGGTCGAGGCCGATTTCGGCGCCCGAGCGCAGGTCGCGCACCAGGAACGAGCCGCGCAGGCCGCCGTCGTCCAGCGCCGCGCGCAGGTCGCGGACCAGCGAGGCGGTCATCGGACGGCGCCGAGGCACCGGCCGACGGGTGCGTGCAACGTCGCCCGCAACCGGTCCGCGTCCTCGGCCAGTGCCGCGGCGACGGCGAAGCCGCGCGCCAGGTCGAGCTCGCCGATCGGGCGCCAGGACAACCCCAGCTCTCCGGCTTGGGCGACCGAGCACAGCAGCAGGTCGGCGGAGGCGAACACCTCCGCGGCCGCCGACGTCAGCGAATCGGCCACCGCGACCTGGGCCGGCGGCAGGCCCACCGCGTCCCGCACCCGCAGCACCCGGTCGCGGACGTGCGGGACGTCGTCTTCCGGCTGGATCCAGACACGCCGCCGCGCGCCGGGCGAACGACCCGCCCGCAGCGTCTCCAGGTGCACGACCCGGCCCGGCAAGGGTGCTCCGCCGGCGACCCCCAGCGGCACCGACCACACGGCTTCCTCGGCCGGCACGGCGGTGAGGGCGGCCCGCACCTCGCCCGTGCGGACGAGCTCCGCCCGCTCGCCCGGCCCCGCCGGGCGGAATTCGAGGTGGACCTCCAGCGCCCGGGCTTCCGCCGCGAGCCCGGCGAGCTCACGCACCCCGCAGGTGGCCGGCACCGCCACCCGCACCGGCCGCAGCCGGGCGCGCTTCGCGTCGTGTTCCATCGCCTCGGCCAGCTGCACGAGCCGCCGCGCCGAAGGCAGCACGTCCCGGCCGAACGGCGTGAGCTTCACCCGGCGGGTCGAGCGGTCGAAGAGCCGCTCCCCGAAGTGCCGTTCGAGCGCGGCGATGCGCCGGCTGGCGACCGGCTGCGGGATCCGGGCGAGCGCCGCACCCGCCGTGAAGCTGCCCGTCTCGCTCACGCTCACGAACGCCCTGCAGCCGCCGACCAGGTCCACCACCTGATCTTATGCCCATTCGGCATCGAACTACACGTTTCCGTCTTGGACAGCATGAACGAACGCCGTGAGACTGCGAGGACGATCAAGAAACCGGAAGGAAGTCCCCGTGCCGTTCCTCCGAGCCCGGCGGGCCGCGCTCGCCGCGCTGCTCTTCGTCCCGCTGGCCGCCTGCACCGCCGAAGCGCCCCGGCCGACGCCCCCAGCACCGGTGTCGACGACGGCCTCGGCACCGGCCGCCGCACCGCAGCCGGATTTCGCCCCGCTGGAACGCGAATTCGACGCCCGCCTCGGCCTGTACGCCGTCGACACCGGCTCCGGCCGCGAGATCGCCCACCGCGCCGACGAGCGGTTCGGCTACGCCTCGGCCCACAAGGCGTTCTCCGCCGCCGCCGTGCTCCAGCGCACCAGCGTCGAAGACCTCGCGAAGGTGCTGACCTACCGGCGGGCCGACCTGCAGGAGAACTCCCCCGTCACCGAAAAGCACGTCGACACCGGCATTCCGCTGCGCGACGCGATCGACGCGGCGTTGCGCTACAGCGACAACACCGCCGCGAACCTGCTGTTCCAGCAGCTCGGCGGGCCGCCGGGACTCGCCGCCGCGCTGCGTGCGGTCGGTGACACGACCACCCACGTCGACCGGACCGAACCCGCGCTCAACGACCTCGCGCCGGGCGACATCCGCGACACGAGCACCCCGCGCGCGATGGCCGGCACGCTGCGCACCTTCGCCCTCGGCGACGCGCTGCCGCCGGAGAAACGGACCATCTACACGGACATGATGCGCGCCAACAAGACCGGCGCGACGGTGATCCGGGCGGGCACGCCGGCCGGCTGGGCCGTCGCCGACAAGACCGGCACCGGCGAATACGCCACGCGCAACGACATCGCGGTCGTCTGGCCGCCGGGGCGGGCCCCGATCGTCCTCGCGGTCATGTCCAGCCGCCAGGCCGAAGACGCCGAGCACGACGACCGGCTGATCGCGCAGGCGGCGAAGCTGGTCTTCGACGCCCTGAAGGCAAGCTAGCCGAAGAGCCGGTGCACTTCCGACGAGACGTCGTCGAGCCACGCGGCCCGCTGGGCCGCGCCGGCGTCGGCCACCACCCGCAGCACCAGCCGGCGCACCTCCGGCTCCCCCAGGTAGGGCGCGAGGCAGCGCCGCCAGATCGAGTCCAGGGGGTCGCCGAACAGCGTCCGCTCCCGCTCCTCGGTGGTGTCCGAAGTGTTCACGACCAGCAGCCGCCGCAGGGACAGCAGCGGCTCGGGCGCGCCACCGGCGTCGTCGAGGCGGTAGGCGACGCCGGGGACGAGGATCCGGTCGAGCCAGCCGCTGAGAATCGCGGGCGGCTTGCCCCACCAGTTCGGGTGGATCGCGACGAGGCCGCCGGCCTCGCGCAGTTCCGAGCGGTGCCGCCGCACCAGCGGGTCCGGTTGGGCGGCGAGGAACTCTTCCGCCCGGGTCCCGCTGGTGTAGGCCTCTTCGGCGGTCAGGACCGGGTCGAAGCCTTCGGCGTACAGGTCGTGGAACCGCACCGGTACCCCGGCCCGGTCCAGCGCGCCGACCACGCGCGCGGCGAGCGCGTGGTTGAAACTGCCGGGCCGCGGGTGCGCGAGCAGCACCACCACCGGTGCGGTCATCCCGTCATCGCCACCAGGATGCGCCGGTGCCACGGCTCGCGGCCGCGGGTCATCGGCACGTTGTCGATCACCATGATGGCGCCAGTCTGCCACGGGAACCGCCCGGGCCCGCCCGGCACCGGACCGCAGCGGCCTCAGCCCGCGTTGGCCAGGAAGCCCCGCTCCGGCGGCGCGCTGCGCACCAGGCACGCGTGGCACGGCATGCCACACAGGCCGTCCAGCACCTCGGCTTCACCCGGGAAGATCGACTCGCCGCACAAGGCCGTCAGGTACTCCGGCACCGGACCGGTGGGCACGGGGATCAGGTGGCAGACGCGTCTGCTCTCGCCGACGACGCCTCGGCGTAGCCGCACCAGTGCGAGCATCTCACCGTTCTCACCCATGCGAGCACGGTAAGCGAAGATCAGCGCCCCGGCTTCGTGCCGACGGCCCAACGATCTTGGGCACCGGTGGTCCCGGACACCAAAGTCACACCGGCGAGAGCACTGCCGAGCCCAGACGGCGGCAGAGGGCGAGCGCCAGCTCGACGTCCAACCGGCCCTCGCCGAGGCCGCGCGGCAGCAGCTCCTCCGCTTTGCGGACCCGGTACTGCACGGAGTTCTTGTGCATCGTCAGCTCGGCCGCCGCCGCGGTGTAGCTGCCCCCGGAGGACAGGAACACCCGCAGCGTCTCGCGCAGCCGGGCGCCGTTCTCGTCGTCGGCGGCCAGCGGCCCGAGCGTGCTCGCGACCCACAGCCGGGCCGCGTTCAGGTCGCTCGTCATCAGCGCCACCGTGCCGACCTCCCGGAAGGTCAGCACGCGGTCGCAGTGCTCGCCGGCGGCCAGCGCCAGCGCGTGCACCCGGCGGGCCTGCTGGTGGGTGTCGCGGAAGCCGGCGACCCCGGTGCCGGGGTCGCCGACGGTCACCCGCACGCCGGCTTCGGCTTCGGCGAGCGCCGCGTCGAGGTGCTCCCGGCCGATCGTCGCGCCGGGCGCGAGCGGGAGCCAGACCCAGGCGCTGGCCTCGTCCCGCGGCACGAACAGGGGACGGCCCTGCCCGCCGACGCGCTCGAACACCGCGCCCGCGACCGACTCCAGCAACGACAGCGCGTCGTCGACGAAGGCCTCGGAGGTGTGCCAGACGATCATCCCCACGTGCCTGCCGCGCAGGTGGTAGCCGATCACCGCCTCGGCCGCGTCGACGTCGGGCGGCCCGCCGTTCCCCTCGAGCAGGTCCACCACCTTCGCCGCCCGCGCGGCGCTGCGGTTGAGCAGCCAGCGGTCGCGTTCGTCCTGGTAGACGCCGACGAGCTGGCGGACGACCCGGGTGATGAACTCGTAGGCCACCCGCAGCAGCCGCCGCATCATGGCCCCGAGCAGCGCCGCGTCGTCGACCAGCCGGGTGCACTCCTGGAACCCGAAGTCGAGCATCGCGGCCTGGCCGAGGTCGTAGGCGCGGATCAGGTCGAACACCGGGGTGCCCCGCTGCGCGAGCCGCCGCGCGTACTCGATCGCCGCGGCCGGCGGCTCGACGCCGGCCGGGTCGATGCCGTGCCGGAAGATCTGCAGCGCGGTCTCGATGTTCTGGTACACGCTCGCCGACAGCAGGCTCACCATGCGCTCGTCGTCGTTGACCAGCTGCGGCAGGTCGGTGGCGTACAGCTGGACCAGCTCGCCGGTGAGTTCGCCCGCGCGGTCCGCGAGGGTGGCGGCGATCTGCCGGATGCGCTCCGAGACGACTTCTTCGTCCACCATGGAGCCACCTTAGGGGGTACTGCCTCAAGCCGGCCGAGGAACTCGCCATTCAAGTCGAACGTCCACTCCGGCGCAGTGCCCGCCCGGTACCCGGCGCCGGCCCACCGGGCGGCGACCCCTCGAACTCCGGGCCGGCTTCGCGGCGCGGGACGAGCCGGCCGGTGCGCCGCCCGCGGCCGGGCCGTTCGTCCACATCGGACAGCTGGGCTTCCGTGAAGGACCGTCCGCCGGGACGCGGCGCCGGCCGGACCTCCGGCCAGGCGTCGTCAGCGCCGGCCGGCCGCCGTGAGGCCGCTCCGGCCGCCGCCGGCGATCGTGCCGTGCGGGTCGGCGGGCCGGGCGCTCCCGGCGGTTCGACGCATCATTCGGGTGCGTCGAATACGACATTCGGATCCACCATTTGTTAAGTTGTCCGTTAAGCAGCCGGATCGAAAGACTCGAAAATAATCCCGAAAGAGCGGACCGGATTATCCGGTGGTCTGGACCATGTCGGGGAAGATCACCCGAACGGCGGCTTTGTCTTGCACCACAAGGCGGCTGCGCCACGACGACCAGCGAGTTAACGTTTTCGAAACCCGCTCACGCGACATTTGGCGCTTGTGGCAACCCTCCACGAACGGTATATCTGGGTGACTCGCAATTCGCGCACGGCCGGCCACACTGCCGGCCGGTTCGATGCCGCCCTCTCCCCGCTCACCGGAGGCACCATGCACCGCCTGGACTCGGCCCGCGAACAAGTCATCGGGCTCTACCGCATCGTCATCGGTTTCCTCTTCGCCTGCCACGGCCTCAAGACGCTCTTCGGCCTGTTCGGCGCGAAGTCGACCGCCGCCGTCGGGGCCTGGCCCGGCTGGTGGGCCGCGGTCATCCAGCTCGTTTGCGGCGTGCTCGTCTGCGTCGGCCTCGGCACCCGGGTCGCCGCCCTGCTCGGTTCCGGCTCGATGGCCTACGCGTACTTCGTCGTCCACCTGCCGACCGGGCTGTTCCCGATCCAGAACGGCGGCGAAGCGGCCGCGCTGTTCTGCTGGTCGCTGCTGCTCATCGCGTTCGTCGGCGCGGGCCGCTTCGCGCTGGGCAACCTGTCCGTCCGGCAGCGGTCTTCGGAGCCGACGCGGGCGGACGCCACGGTCTAGGCCTAGGAGGGACGGGAAATCCCGACGCCGCTGCGCGCGTCGGGACCGTACTTCGCCAGTTCCTTCGCGAGGTCGAGCCGCCCGGTCGACGCGCGGTCTTCGTCGGTCAGCAGGTCGCGGGGGATGATCCAGACGACCTCGAACTCGAGCCCGTTGGGATCCTTGGCGTACAACGACTTCGTGGTTCCGTGGTCGGACGAGCCGACCAGCGCGCCCGCTTCGGTGAGCCGGGCGGCGAGCCGTTCGAGATCCCCGAGGGTGTCGACCTCCCACGCGAGGTGGTAGAGGCCCACCGAAGTCCGCCCGGCCCCGGACTCGGCGGCGTCCGCGCCGATCTCGAAGAGGCCGAGGTCGTGGTCGTTGACCGACCCGGGCGCCCGCAGGAACGCCGCGCCCCGGTACGCGTCACCGCCGTCGATGTACCCGAAGCCGAGCACGTCCCGGTAGAACGCCACGCTTTCGGCCAGATCCCGGACGTAGAGCACGGCGTGGTTCAGGCGGAAGATCGACATCGGGACTCCGTGCTGCGCGCAGTTCGGTTGAAGTTTCAACTTCAGCGTAAGCGCGCGTTCAGCACCGGTCAACCCACGAGGGCCGAGGCCCACAGCCGGCCGAGCCAGGCCGCGTAGCGCTCGTCGGACCACCCGCGCCGCTCGACGAGCTGGTGCCACAGCGTGCCGTCCGTCGTGGACCACAGCACGTCCCGGCACTCGTCTTCGGGCACCGCCAGCCGCCCGGTGCGCGCGGCGGCCCTGGCGTGTTCGGCCATCGCCTCCAACCGCCGTCGGTCGATCTCGTCGAGCAGCGCCGCCGCCGCGGGCTCACTCGCCGCCGCGCCGCGCACGGCCAGGTGCAGCCGCGCGGTCCGCCGCATGACCGCGGTGTTGAAGACGGCGAACCGGGCCAAGCGGGCCCGCAGGTCGGGCTCGGCGAGCACGGCCCGCAGCTCGGGGCGCTCCAGCAGCGGCACGTCCAGCTCGTCCCCGCCCACGGCCACGTCCCACGCGCGGTGCAGCAGCGCGGTCTTGTTCTTGAACGCCGCGTAGACCGTCTCGGGCGCGACCCCGGCCTCGGCGGCGACGTCCGCGACGGTCGTCCGGCCGTAACCGCGCGTGACGAACAGGTCGTGCGCCGCGCTCAGGATCCGCCGCCGGTTCTCCTGCGCCTGCTCCCGGCGCCGGCTCGAGTCGTACCGGCGCTTGACGGGCCCGCTCATCGGATACATCCTCACTGTATTGAAAGCAGCTCGACTGTATTGGAGTCATCATGCCATCACCCACCGACGCTTTCCTGGCCGAGATGCTGCCGCGGCAGACCGCCGCCGAACGGGCCATCCACAACGGCGACCAGGAACCGCGCGCCGCCCTGTGGTCGCAGGCCGACCCGGTGAGCCTGTTCGGGGCCTGGCTGCCGATCCGCACCGGCTGGCCCGATGTCAGCGAAGCGTTCAAGCGGGTCGCGGCCCAGTTCTCCGATTCGCACGACTACCGCTTCGAAGTCGTCGCGGCCGGCGCGAGCGGCGACCTCGCGTACACCATCGGCTTCGAGCACAACACGGTGTCGGTCAACGGCAGGCCGACGACGTACACCCTGCGCGCCACCCACGTGTACCGCCGGGAAGACGGCGAGTGGAAGATCGTCCACCGCCACGCCGACCGGCCGCCGGACGAACCCGGGCCGGCGGACACCCTGACCGAGACCCACTCTCGGTAGGTCCGGAGACCGACCGGGCGACAAACCTTCGACACCGCATCGAGGCCCTGGTCAGCGCCCTCGGCGGTTCGTAGGGTGAGGGCACCGCAGGACACCGTGTCAGCTGTCCCGCGGGCGGTGGTGCCCCAGGATCCGACCTTTCCCCGAAGCCACGTCCCGGGGCACCACCGCATCATCCGGCCGACCGCGCCACTGTCCCCTGCCACGTCCTCGGCGCTTGTCGTCCGCATTTACATACATACATCACGTATGTAATCTGGCCACATGACGAACCGCAGCGAATCCCTGGGTCAGGAGCACCGCGTCCGGCTGCCCGCCGGCGAGGTGCGCTACTTCGAGCGGGGCACGGGCGCCCCCGTGGTGTTCGTGCACGGCGTGCTGACGAACGCCGAGCTGTGGCGGAAGGTCGTGCCCGACGTCGCCGGGAGCGGGTTCCGGTGCCTGGCCCCGGATCTGCCGCTCGGCGCGCACGACATCCCGATGCGGTCCGGCGCCGACCTCTCCCCCACCGGCAACGCCGACGTCATCGCCGACTTCCTCGACGCGCTGGACCTGCGGGACGTCACGCTCGTCGCGAACGACACCGGAGGCGCGCTGACGCAGATCCTGCTCGGCCGCCGTCCGGAGCGGGTCGGGCGGGTCGTGCTCACGCCGTCCGACTGCTTCGAGTACTTCTTCCCGCCGATCTTCAAGGCGCTGCCGCCGCTCGCCCGGATCCCCGGCTCGATGGCGGTCCTCGGGCAGCTGCTGCGGATCCGGGCGCTGTACCCGCTGCCGGTCCTCTTCGGCTGGGTGGTCAAACGCCCGCTGCCGGACGCCGTCGCGCAGGCCTACCTCGCCCCGCTGCGGAAGTCCGCCGGGGTGCGGCGCGACCTCCGGAAACTGCTGCGGGCCGTGCACCCGCGGTACACCCTGGCCGCCGCGGAGAAGCTGCGGACCTTCGACCGGCCGGTGCTGCTCGCGTGGGCGACCGAGGACAAGCTGTTCCCGATCCGGCTGGCCCACCGGCTCGCCGCGCTGCTGCCGGACGCGAAACTCGTGGAGGTGCCGGACTCCTACACCTTCCTGTCCGAAGACCAGCCCGCCGCGCTGGCCCGCCACGTCGTCGGGTTCGCGGGCGTCATGGCAGATTAGGCGGGTGCGACGTACCCAGCAGGACCGTTCCGCCGGCACGAAGGCCGCCCTGGTCGCGGCCGCGCGCGAACTGTTCGCCGCCCGCGGCTACCAGGCCGTGCCGGCCGACGAGATCACCCGCGCCGCCGGGGTGACCCGCGGCGCGCTGTACCACCACTACGCCGACAAGCAGGGCCTGTTCCGCGCCGTCGTCGAGGAGCTGGAACGCGAACTGACCGAAGAGGTCCGGGCCGCGTTCGCCGCCGGCGCCGACCCGCTCTCCGGCATGCTGGGCGGCCTCGGCGTCTTCCTCGACGCCTGCCTGCGCGAGGAGGTCCGGCGCATTTCGCTCACCGATGCCCCCGCCGTGCTCGGCTGGGACGTCTGGCGCGAAATCGAGGCGGAGTACGGCCTCGGCCTGCTCGTTTCGGTGCTGGAGCAGGCCAGGGCGGACGGGCTGATCGTCGAAACGCCCGTCCGCGCCCTGGCGCAGCTCGTGCTCAGCGCGGTGATGGAAGCGGCGCGGATGATCGCCGCGGCCGAGGACCCGGCGCGGACGCGCACCGACGTCCAGCAGGTCCTCGGCGGCTGGCTCGGAAGCCTCCTGCGGACCTAGCGCGTCCGGTAGGTGCTGAGGACCGCCGGCCCGGCCTGGGTGGTGGAGACCAGGTCGAAGTCCGCGGCGGCGGTGAAGAGCCGGCGGCCCGCCCCGGCGACGGCCGGGAAGACGAGCAGGCGGTACTCGTCGACGAGACCGCGGCGGGCCAGCTCCTGCGCGACCCCGACCGAGCCGATGACGACGACGTCCCGCTCCTCCCGCTCGACCGCCTCGGCGAGATCTCCTTGCAGCAGCGCGGAGTTCTGCCACGCGGACACGTCGTGGAGGGTCCGCGACGCGACCAGCTTCGCGGCGGCGTTGAGCCGGTCGGGGAACTCGCCCGAGCGGCCGGGCCAGAGCTTCGCGAACAGCTCCCAGGTGGTCCGGCCGAACAGCAGGACGCCGGTGTCCAGCAGGGACCCGAGCCGGAACTTGTCCCCGGCCACCGCCTCGGGCCCGTGGCGGAACGCCCAGCCACCGGCGGGGGTGCCGCCGGAGCCGTCCGGGTCCTCGACGACGCCGTCCAGGGTGGTGAACTCGACGACGATCACGCTCATGTCCGCTCCCGGTGCCTTCTCGCCGCACCCCGGTGGTGCGGCCGCACCGGTACCTACCGGCGGCGGCCGCCGGATTCATCGGCCGCCGCCGGAAGGTTTTCCTACGCCGTGACGAGCGACAGGCCGTAGGTCTGCAGGATCTCGTTCACCGGCTGGAACCACGTCTCGCCGCCGGAGCCGCAGTTGCCCCAGCCGCCGGAGGTGACGCCCTGTGCCTGGTCGCCGGTGATGAAGGAGCCGCCGGAGTCGCCCGGCTCGGCGCAGACGTTGGTGCGGGTCATCTGGTAGACCGCACCCTGGGCGTAGTTGACCGTCTCGTTCTGGCCCAGCACCGTGCCGCAGTGCCAGTGCGTGGTCGAGCCCGAGCGGCACACCGACGTGCCGACCGGCGCGACCCAGGACCCGCGGACGAGCGCGTCGCTCACCTGACCCCAGCCGAGCACCACCGGCGCGGTCCACCAGCCGCCGCCGATGCGGATGAACGAATAGTCGTTGCCGGGGAAGGAAGAACCGGCGAAAGTGCCCATCCACGAGCCGTCCCAGCCGACGACCGAGCTGCCCGTGCCCCCGCAGTGCCCGGCGCTGACGAACCCGCCCTGCACGGAAAACCCGATCGAGCAGCGGGTGTTGCCGTTGATGTAGTACGGGTCGCCACCGACGGTGCCGGCCGAGAACGGTTCGGCGGCCGGCGCGGTCGCCACCGTCACCGGCCCGGCCTTGGCCGCCCGGGCCAGGAAGGCGTCGACGTCGGCGCCGCGCGCGCCCGGCCGCACGGTGACCACGACGCTGCCGGCCCGCGGGTCGGCGCGCCAGCCGCTGACCGCGGCCGGGGCGGGCTCCGCCTTGGCCGACGCGTCGATCGCGGCCTTCGCGGCGTCGAGTTGCGCCGCGCTGGTCCGGGCCGCGACGGGTTCGGCCCCGGCCTGCCGGACGGCGGCGGCCGCGGCCGGGTCGGTCACCCCGACGACCAGCTTGCCCCGTCCGGGGTCGAACCACGCGCCGCCGAACGCGGTGCCTGCGGCCTGCTGCGCGCCGGGCAGCACCCGGGCGGCGGTCATCTCCTGGGTGAGCCGGGCCGACGCCTGGGCGGCGGTGAGCCCGAGATCCCGCTGCATGGCGGCGATCAGCCCGGGCGACGCCTGGGCGACGGCGGGGGTGAGAGCGGTCAGGGACGCGGTGAGCACAGCGGCGGCGCCGCCGAGAGCCAGGGCGATTCTTCGACGCATGGGAACTCCTCCAAGGCCGGGGGAAAGAAACACACCGTCCGCAGAGTGTGCGGGGCGACCCCGCACCGGGTCCAGATTTGTCCGGTCTTCTGTCCGGAACCGCCGTCTCCCCGTCTACTGTGGATATTCGAAAAGAACCACCGGGCAGGGGTTTTCGCGCGCACGACTGAGGCGCGGACCGGCCGTCGGGCCGCCCCGCGCCGTGTCGAACCCTTCGTTGCGGCGTTGGTCTGAACCAGTAGAACACGGTGCCGCGGGCGGTGGCCCGAACCGGAGTCTGCCGGGCACCGGACGTGCCCGGCCGTCCCTCGCCGTGCCACGCGGGCGCGAAAAAACAATCCCGGACGCGGGCACGCCGCCGCCCGGCCACCGGGAAAAACGGCGGCCGGGCGGTTCCGTGCGGAAATCAGATCTGGTGCACCTGGTAGGCGATCAGATGGGCGGGCACCAGCAGCGCACCGGAGCACTCCGCGACCGCCGGGCCGAATCCGTAGGGCACCGGAAGACCGGCGACCAGCCAGAACGCGCTGCCGTTGGAGCAGTGCGCGAGCACGCGGTATCCGTAGCCCTCACCGGAAAAGCAGCTGACCGACACACCCTGCCCGAACAGGGTCCCGTAGCGCTCGCCGAAGCAGCCGGGTGGCGCGAAATCACCGGTCGCCGCGGCCGCGGGCACGACCGACAGACCGAAGAGGGAAAACACCGCGATCACAAAAACCGCGCATTTCCTTACCATGACAACTCCCTAGCGCCGAGAACCCGACAACCCGAGCGTAGAAGTGCACGGGAATTACCGGCAATTCATCGGGCCAGTGAATCGGCACGCAGCGGAAAGTCACCCCGCTGCTCCATCCGGGCTAGCCCGCGCCCCTGGACGGATGGCGGGTTCCGCCCGCCGCACGCGAATCCGGAGCGGGCCCCGTGCGGACCACACCACCCGCACCACACCGCCCGGACCACACCGTCCGGATCGCTCCGAACAGGACGGTCAGCGGGCGAAGGCGTTGAGGAAGCGGTCGCGGAAGGAGTCCATCTTCCAGATCGGCGCCTGCGCGCCCGGGTGCAGGCCGTCCTGCCAGCCCCAGCCGGCGATCCGGTCGAGGACCTTCGGGTCCTTGGCCACGATGGTGATCGGCACGTCGTGGACCGCGCCCTGCGGGGTGACCACCGGCGGCTGGTGGTCACCGAGGAACACCAGCACCAGGTTGTCGTCGCCGTACTGCTTGACGAAGGAGACCACCGTCCTCAGCGAGTAGTCCGTCGCGTCGCGGTAGGCCTCGCGGATCTTCTCCGGGTCCTTCCAGACCGACTCCGGCGCTTCGCCCGCCGCGGGCTGCGGGTTGAAGACCGAGCCGTCGCCGACCTCGTTCCAGTCGACCAGCCACGGCCGCGGCGACCAGGGCGCGTGGCTGGAGACGAGGTCGACCTCCGCCATCACCGGGCGCTGCGGCGTCGCGTTCGCGAGTTCCTTGCGCTGCAGCATCGAGAGCGAGAACTGGTCGGGCATGGTGGCGTAGGCGTAGCCCGGCCCGTGGTACCCGATGGACCGGGCGTCGTAGTAGGCGTCCGGGTGGTAGAACTTCTGCCCCTCCGGCCAGTCCTTGGTGTGCGCGGGCACGTCCCAGACCGTCCGCCAGCCCGCCCGCTGGAACGCCCCGCCGAGGGTCAGCCGGTCGCTGGCCAGCAGGTCGTTGTACCGCTGCTGGTTGTCGGTCCACATCCCCGACTGCACGGTCGAGTGCGCCAGCCAGCTGCCGCCGCCGAACGTCGAGGAGGACAGGAACGCGCTCTTCGCGCCGATGCCCGCCGCGCGCAGCTCGGCGGTGCCCGCGTCGAGCGTCGGCCCGATCTTCGCCCCGATGACCGGGTCGTCGAGCGCGATCCGCCCGTAGCTCTCCACGAAGGTCAGCACGACGTTCTTGCCGCGCAATCCGTTCAGCAGCTGGGCGCCCGGGGTGGCCCGGAACGCGTCTTCGGCGGCCACCTCGCCGAACGGCCGCTGGTCCCGCAGGTCGGCGCCGACCTGGCGCAGGTCGCCGTAGGCCAGCGCGGCGGCGCTTTGGGCGGCGACCGGCTGCCCCGGCGCGAGCTCGACGCCGAACACCGAGGAGACGATCCAGACCACGGAGAGGACGGCCACGACCCGGGTCGCGGCGGTCCGCCGCCCGGCGGCGATCCGGCTCAGCCGCAGCATCGCCAGCACCATGAGCGCCACCACGGCCACGGCGAGCAGGCCGGCGCCGACCAGCGCGGCGATCGTGGCCGCGTTCCCGATCTGCCCGGCGAGGAACTCGACGCCGGCGTGGAAGAAGCTCCAGTCGTAGACCGGGTCGAACGGCTTCTCCAGCGTCGCGAGGAAGCCGGTGTCGAGGGCCTTCATCAGGGTGAGCAGCCCGAGCCCCAGCCCGACCAGCACGGCGGTGACGCGGCGCGCCGGTGGCGGCAGGACCAGCAGGAACGCCGCGACGACGAGCCCCTCGACCGGCACCCGCACGAGCGCCCCGACGGAGAACGAGCTGAGGTCGTCGGGGGCGAGGAGCCCGAACAGCACGAGCAGCGCGGCCAGCCCGGTCAGCACCCGGCTCGCGACGACGTGGCGCCGCAGTCCGGGCCGGGGCAGCCCGAAGTCGGGCAGCGCCGTGCCCGCGACCGGGGTGCGGCGGACGCGCCGCACCAGCGGCAGACCGGTGTTTCCAACCATGGCGAGCCTCACGTCGTGGTGCACGGTGGTGACCGCGGCCCGTGCGGCCGGGCGGCGGTCGTCACCGGATATACGGGCCACGGCGGCGCGAGGTTCAAGCACCCCCGGGAATCGCCGCTACCCGCCGCCGATCTTCCCAAACCCCCGCACACCGCCTTTCACCCGCCGGAACACCCGAAATCCCCGGCACAGGGGAAGGAGCGTTGCGGGCCCGCGCCGCCGGTGTTCTCCTCGGGGTGTCCGAAGATCGACTGTCCGAACGAAAGGGCCGCGATGAACCTGTTCGACAAGGCCAAGGAAGCGCTCGGGAAACACCCGGACCAGGCCGACCAGGGCGTCGACAAGGCAGCCGAGGCCGCCAAGCAGCGCTTCGGCCAGCACGCCGACAAGATCGACCAGGGCTCGGAGAAGGCCAAGGAGTTCCTGCGCAAGCAGGGCGGCGGCGGGCAGGACGCGCCGCCGCAGTGAGCCACCGCGGGTGATTCCCAGCCGTCCGGGGGAAGCACGCTTCGCCGCCCCCGCGGCTGGGTACCACCGGCTCCGTGGTCGCCACCTACCTGGTCCCCGTCCGGACCGCGCTGCTCCTGTTCCCGCTCGTCGCGCTGGCCGTGATGCTGCCGGCCGCCTTCGTCAGCTACCGCCGGCGCGGCCGCGCCGGCGGGTGGCCGACGTTCGTCTTCTACGCGTTCCTGTTCTACCTGCTGGCGATCGCCACGCAGACGGTGCTGCCGCTGCCGGCCGACCCGGCGTACTGCGCCGGCCACACCTACGCCAGTTCCCCGCAGCTGCGGCCGTTCTACTTCGTCGAAGTGGTTTCGCAACGGGCCCGCGGCCACTGGGGCCCCGGTGCGCTGCTGCACAACCCCGCGGTCTGGACCACCGCGCTCAACGTCGTGATGCTGGCCCCGCTGGGGTTCTACGTCCGCTACGCCCAGCGGATGCGGCTGCTGCCCGCCACGCTGATCGGCTTCGGCGTGTCGCTGTTCTTCGAGCTGACGCAGCTGACCGGCCTGTGGTTCGTCTACCCCTGCCCGTACCGGCTCTTCAGTGTCGACGACCTGATCCTCAACACCGCGGGCGTCGTCGCGGGCTGGCTGCTGGCCGGCCCGCTCGGCCGCCTCCTCCCCTCGCCGGAGCCCGAGCACGACCGGCGCCGCTACGCCGCGAAGGTCACCTTCACCCGGCGGCTGTTCGCGCTGGCCACCGACCTGCTCGGGTTCGCCGCCCTGCTCGGGTTCCTCTTCGGCCTGCTGACGCTCTTCGGCGAGGACCTGCGCCACCGCGGCACGCCGATCGTCATCCTCGCCCTCGTCTGGTTCGTGGTGCTGCCCGCCGTCACCGGGTCGACGCCCGGCAAGCGGGCGATGCTGCTTCGGGTGACCCGCCGCGGCGGACGGCGGGCCGGGCCGGTCGCGCTGCTGGTCCGCAACGGCGTCCTGCTCTCCCCGCTGTGGCTCGGCTGGCTGCTGCTGGACCTGGACCGCTGGGACCTGGGCCACCACCCCGAGCAGCTGCTCCTGCCGGTCGGGCTGGCCGCGTCGGTGTTCGTCGTCGGGGTCTGGACCCCGTTGGCGGTGCTGCTCGACGACGAGCACCGGGCGCCCTACGAACGGCTGACGCGCACCGTGAACACCGCGGTCGTGCCGCCGCCGGCCGGGGAGCCGGTGCCGGTGCCCGCCCCGCCGGAGAAGGTCCTTAAAGGACGGTGAGGGGCACCGCGCTGCCCCTGGTCGACAGCGCTGGTAGATTGCGTCCGGAACGGGTTGAGCCGCCAGCCCGGGTCCGCCCGTCCCCATCCTGGAGTTCCGATGACCACCGACGCAGTGCGGCCCCGGCAGCGGCACTCGGGTGACGGCTGGTCGCTCGAAGCGCACGATTCCGGCGACCTGGGCGTCTACACCCTGCGCGGTGAGTTCGACTTCGCGGCCTCGGCGAAGCTGGCGGAGCTGCTCCCCGCCGCGCCCGGCGCCGCGCGGATCGTCATGGACATGGCCGAGGTCGAGTACTGCGACTCCAGCTGCCTGCAGGTCCTGCTGCGGCTGGCCCGCGGGCTGCGCGCCGCGGGCGGCCGGTTCGCCGTGGTGTCGGCCGCCCCGGCCGTCACGCGGCCCATCGCCCTGCTCGGCCTCGGCGACGTCATGCCCGTGCACCCCGCTCGCGAAGCGGTCGAGGCCGCCTGGGGTGTGGCATGACGACCTCGGACACCCGTGTCGGCGGGCCCGGTTCCGGGCATGAAGAAGGGGAGGGCCTCACGACGGGGGCCGGCACGGCGAAGGAGGCGGACGTGAAACTCCGATCTGTCCGGCACGAACTCGGCATCTCCCCCGAGCTCTCCGAACTGGCGCGGGTCCGGACGGTCCTGCGCGGCTTCCCGGCGCACTTCGTCGGCACGGCGGTGATGGTGGTCGACGAGCTGACGTCGAACGCACTGCGCCACGGCCGCGCGCCCTACCACGTCCGCCTCCTGCCCGGCGCCGCCAGACTGCGGATCGAGGTCGACGACAGCGGGGGCGAGAACGCCCGCCGCCGGGCGCCGTCCGACCACGGCGGGCGCGGGCTCCTGCTGGTCGAACGCTGCGCGGCGGCCTGGGGCCAGCTGCGCCGGCCCAGCGGCAAGACCCTGTGGGCCGAGCTGGCCACCGACCCGGATCCGGCGGGCGCCCGTGGCTGATCCGGCGCACACCGCGCCCGCCGTCGCGATCGACGCCACCGCGGGCTGGGCTGCCGCACCGGCCGCGGCCGTGGTGATCGACGGTTCCGGGACGATCCGCGCGCTCAACGACGCCGCCCACCTGCTGTTCCCGGCCGCCGTCGCCGGCCGCGCGGCGGCCGGGGCGGTCCCGGACTGGCTCGCGGAGGCCCACGTACACGGCTCGGCCGAGGTCGTCCGCGGCGAGGTCGGAGCGCGCGCCTTCGCCGCGCACCCGGTCCCGCACGGCGAGGCCGTGACCTGGTGGCTGCTCGACGAGACCGACACCCGCTCGGCGCGCGAGGCACTGGAACGCGAGCAGGAGCGGACCACGTTCCTCAGCGACGCGTCCGCCGCGCTGCTCGGCTCGCTCAACCTGGACCGCTGCATGGAGGTGGCCGCCCGGCTGGCCGCGCAGCACCTCGCCGACGCCGCACTCGTCCTGGCCCCCACGGCCGGCACGAGCTTCCCGGCCGTCACCTGCGTGCGCGGTGGCGAACCGGCCCGGGCCCGGCTGGACATCGACCCGGACGAGCTGCCCGGGCTCGGCGAAGCGCTGCAGGGCTTCCCGCCGGTGCCCTCGCGCTGGCTCGACCCCGGCGCGGCGCCGTCCTGGGTGCTGCCGGCGGGGTTCGGGCCGGTCGGCTCGATCGTCGTGACGCCGCTGCCCGGCCACGGCGTCCCCGCCGGCGCCCTGGTTCTGCTGCGCCGCGGCGACCGGGCGTCGTTCACCGACTCCGAAGAGCTCTTCGCCCGGCTGTTCGCGGCGCGCGCGGGCGCGGCCATGTCCGCGGCCCGGGTGTTCGCGCTGCAGGCGTCGATCACCGACACGCTCATGCGCGAGCTGCTGCCGCCGACCCTCGAGCAGCTCGGCGGGGTCGAGTTCGCCGGCCGCTACCGCCCGGCCCGCGACGGCGAGCGGATCGGCGGCGACTTCTACGACGTCCACTCGACGACCACCGCCGAGGGCGACGAGTCCCTCGCGGTGCTCGGCGACGTCTGCGGCAAGGGCCTGGACGCGGCCGTGCTGACCGGCAAGATCCGCACCACGCTGCGGGCGCTGCTGCCGATGGCCGACGACCACCACCGGCTGCTCGACCTGCTGAACCGCACCCTCGGTGACAACGCCGACGCCCGGTACGTCACCCTCGTGCTGGCCTCCGCCCGGCGCGAAGGCGCCACGGTCCGGCTCCGCGTGACCTGCGCCGGCCATCCCCCGCCGCTGATCGTGCGGGCCGACGGCCGGGTCGAAGAGGCCGACAGCCGGGGCAGCCTGATCGGCGTGCTGCCCGAGATCACGTCGTCGAGCGCGGACATCACGCTGCACCCCGGCGAGACCTGCCTGCTCTACACCGACGGGATCGTCGAGGCGAAGGGCGGCCCGCTCGGGGACGCCATGTTCGGCGAAGAGCGGCTCAAGCAGGCCGTGGCCGAGTGCGCGAACATGCCGGCCGACGCCGTCGTCGAGCGCGTGCAGATGCTCGCCTCGCAGTGGATCGGGCGCGGCACCCACGACGACATGGCCGTGCTGGCGATCACCGCGCCGCGCGGGCAGCACCTGGCCGCGGTCGGCGGCCACGGACGTGGCCGGTACACCGCATGAGCACCGCCACCCACAGCACCGGGGTCACCGAACACGCCGAACGGCTCTGGGCCGCCGTCACGACCGGCGACGAGTACGCCGCGGGCGACGTCGTGATCCGGGCGCTCGGCGACGGCACCGACCCGGAAAGCGTGCTGCTCGACGTGATCGGCGCGGTGCAGCGGCGGGTCGGCCGCGAATGGGCGGCGAACCGCCTGACCGTCGCCCAGGAGCACGCGGCGACCGCGATCAACGACCGGGTCATCGCCGCCTTCGGCTACGTGCTGAAGCGGCCGGAGCCGCACCTCGGCCGGATCACCGTCGCCTGCGTCGACGGCGAGTGGCACGCGATGCCGGCCCGGCTGCTGTCGGAAGTCCTGCGGTTGCGCGGTTTCCACGTCGACTACCTCGGCGCCCAGGTGCCGGCCCCGCACCTGGTGGCCCACCTGCACCGGACCGGCCCGGACGCGGTGGCGCTGTCCGGCTCGCTGGCGGCCCGGCTGCCGACGGCGCACGCGACGATCACGGCGTGCCAGGCGGCGGCGACCCCGGTGATCGCGGGCGGTGCCGCCTTCGGGCCCGACGGCCGGTACGCCCGGCTGCTGGGCGCCGAAGCGTGGGCCCCGGACGCGCGGGCGGCGGCCGACCGGCTGGCCGTGCCGCTCCCCCGCCCGCAGACCGCCCACCAGCCGCTCGACGACCTGCCCCACCTGGCCGACCAGGAGTACACGCTGGTCACGCGCAGCTCGGGCCGGCTGGTGAAGACGGTGCTGGCGGGCCTGGAGGAGCGGATCCCGGCCATGCGGGCCTACACCGACCTGCAGCGCCAGTACACCGCCGAAGACCTCGCCCACATCGTCGAGTACCTGGCGACCGCCCTCTACGTCGGCGACGGCGAGCTGTTCACCGGGTTCCTGACCTGGACGGCCGGGATCCTGACCGCGCGGGGCGTCCCGGCGGCCTCGCTGGGGCCGGCGCTCGAACTGCTCGAGGGCGAACTGCGCGACTTCCCGCGGGCCACCGGCTTGCTCCGCACCGCACGAACGCACTTGGCGGAGCCGGCCGCCGGATCGGAGCGGCCGGCATGACCTCCGGGCTCACCTGCACCTGGACCGTGACGGACGGCGTCGCCCGGGTGACGATCGACGGCGACCTCGAGTTCGCGACCACCGGCACGCTGCTGCGGCTGGTCACCGAGCGGCTGGCCGGCCACGCGAGCGTCCACGAAGTGCGGCTGGACTGCGCCGAGATCGGCTTCTGCGACTCCTCCGGGCTGTCGGAGCTGATGAAGGTGCTCCGCGTGGCCGCCGACGCGGGCGCCCGGCTGCACCTGGACAACCGGCAGCCCGCCCTGGAGCGGCTGCTCACCCGCACCGGCACGGCCGCCTACCTCACCGGCGAAGCGGCGATTTCGCGGGCCCGGCGGGATTCCTGAGCCGGTCCAGCTCCCACGGGTCGTGGGCGCTGAAGAGCGTCACCGCGTCGCCGTGCCGCCGGACCAGTTCGCGCAGCCGTGCCTGCGTGCCGACGCGCAGGTCGTGGTGGATTTCCGAGCGTGTCTGGACGACGTCGAGGACCGGGTGCGGCTCCGGCTCGGCGGCGAGTTCCCGGTGGTAGTAGTAGGCGTCGCCGCAGTGCAGCAGCCAGCGGGTGCCGTCGGGCACGGCGACCCCGGCGTGGCCCGCGGTGTGGCCGCCGAGTGGCACGAGCCGGATGTCGGCGTCGAGGCCGGTCAGCGGGGCCGAGGCGAAGCCGAACCAGTCGTCACCGGACGGTTCGGCGTAGGTCTCCCACTTCGGGCCGTGCGCCCAGTGCGCGGGCCGGTACCGGAAGCTCGGCGCCTCGGCGAGGGCGGCGTCGAGTTCCGCGGCCAGGACGTGCACCCGGGCGTCCGGGAAGTCCGGCAGGCCGCCGCAGTGGTCGACGTCGAGGTGGGTGACGACGACGTGCCGCACGTCGTCCGGGGCGTAGCCCAGCCCGGCGACCTGCCGGACGGCCGTCTCGGCTTCGGCGAGCAGCGGCTGGGCCATGGCGACCCAGTCGCCGCCCAGGGTGGCCGCGGGATCGCGGACGTCGTCGAGGCCGAGGCCGGTTTCCACGAGCACGAGCCCGTCGTGCCCGGTTTCGATCAGCAGGCAGTGGTTGACGGCGTGCGCGGCCGGCAGCCCCGGGGCGTCGACCTGCCGGACGGAGCCGCAGTTGAGGTGGTGGATCTGCATGCCGCCATCGTCGGACTTGAACTACGCTTCAAGTCAAGGAGGCGTCCATGACCCTGCTCGACATCGCCGAAGTCGCCGAAAGGTCCGGCCTGGCCGCGTCGGCCCTGCGCTTCTACGAGAAGCGCGGCCTGATCGAACCGGCGGGCCGCAACGGCCTGCGCCGCACCTACGACCCGGACGTCCTGCGGCGGCTCGATCTGGTGGCGTGCGCCCGCGGGGCGGGCTTCACGATCGCCGAGATCGCCCGGTTCCTGGTGGCGACCCCGAGCGACGCGGCGTTGCGCGAGCGGATGGCGCAGAAGGCGGCGGAGCTCGAGGAGACGATCGACCGGCTCACGAGGATGCGCGACAGCCTGCGGCACGCGGCCACCTGCGACCACGTGCCGCTGGTGGACTGCCCGGACTTCAAGGCGACCATCGCCTAGGGAGTGGGGATGGCCGGGCACACGGTGCCCCTGGCGGGCAGCTCCAGGTCGTCGAGGTAGGCCTGGATCCGGCCGGCCGCGCACCGGGACGACAGGAACGCGATGTGCGCGTTGCCCGCGTACTTAAGGAGCACACCCCCCTGGATCTGCGCCGACACCCTGGCGACGTTCCCGTAGGGCGACCACGGGTTGCCCTCGGCGCCGACGATCAGGATCGGCGGCGCGCCCCGGACGATCGCCGGCCGGGGCGGGTTCGTGCCCGCCGTGCGCCGGCCGACGCAGCCGCTCAGCGCGTCCCAGGCCTGGGACGCGCCGCGGGTGTGCGGGGCCAGCGCGGCCACGATCGGCCGGGCCGCGAGCAGGTCGGCCGCCGACGCCGGGTAGTCCCCGCACATCCCGGCCCGCAGCGGGTTCCACAGGTCGCGGAAGCCCCACGAGTAGCGGTAGACGAAGGCGAACGCCGGGCTCGCGCCCCGGCTCGCCTGCTGGATGGCGGTCGCCAGGTCGGCCCAGCCCATGCCGCCGCCAGGGAGGGTCAGGTCGCCGATTTCCAGCAGCTGCTCGGTGAGGAACGCCAGGTCGTCGCCGCGCACCGCGACCGTCGTCTGCTGCGGTTCCGGGCGGCCCGGCTCGGGCGGCAGGTCGAGCCGGACCGGGTGCCGGTCGGCTTCGCGCAGCAGGGTGTCGTAGACCGCGGCCACGTCCTGGCCGTGGAGGGCACAGTTCGCCGATCCGTGGCACCACGCGACGAACCGGGCGAACTCACGCTCCACTGTGGACGCGTACTCCGCGGCCCGGACGACCACCGGGACACTGTGGTCGAGCGGGCTGTCCATCGCCATGGCCCGGACGCGGTGCGGGAACAGGTGCGCGTACGCCTGCCCCGGGCCGGTGTAGCCGTAGAAGAAGAAACTGGCCCGCTCTTCACCCAAGGCGGCCCGGACCGCGTCGAGGTCCTTGGCCTGGGTCACGGCGTCCAGGTGGCCGGGCAGCGGGCCGGCGCAACTCGCCTCGTACGCCCGGTTGTGCCGGATCAGCGCGTCGACCGCGGCCGCCGAGGCGTTCACGGCGGGGTCGTGCGCCGGCAGGCCGCAGTCGATCGCGTCGGACCGGAACGGCGCGGGTTGCCGGCCGTTGAACGGGTGCACCCCGCCGCCGCGCGGGTCCACGCCGATGAGGTCGAAGTCGCGCAGCAGGTCGGGGAACATCGCGAACACCCCGGCGCGGACGTCGGTCAGCAGGAAGTCGAACCCCACGCCCGGCGCCATGAACAGCACGCCCTTGCGGTGCACCGGGTCGGCCTGGTGCCGGTTGAACGCCAGCGTGATCTCCGGCCCGCCCGGCCGGTCCCAGTCCAGCGGGACGGCGATCTTCGTGCATTCCGCGCCCACCCCGCAGGGCACCCAGTCAAGGCGTTCCGGCGCGGCCGAGGCGGGCCGGGCGACGACGGCCAGGAGCAGGACGACGAGTGCCGCGATTCTCCCCCACACATTTCCCCCCGTGAGATGTTTGGTTACTAAGACTCTTATCACGGGGATGTGAGTGCTGTCGACCGCGCCGGTCGGCAGCGCACGGTGCGAGACCGCCGGCCTACGCCTCCTGGCGGGCCGGCTTCGACGGCCACCAGATGCGCCGCCCGACGTCGATGGTCAACGCCGGGACCAGCAACGACCGCACCAGCAGGGTGTCCAGGAGCACCCCGAACGCCACGATGAACGCGATCTGCGCCAGGAACAGGATCGGGATCACCGCCAGCGCCGAGAACGTCGCCGCCAGCACCACGCCGGCCGAGGTGATCACCCCGCCCGTCAGGGACAGCCCGCGCAACGTCCCGTCGCGGGTTCCCCGCGTCAGGGCCTCCTCCCGCACCCGGGTCATCAGGAAGATGTTGTAGTCGATCCCCAGTGCCACCAGGAACACGAACCCGAACAGCGGCACCACCGGGTCCGCGCCGGGGAAGCCGAAGACGTGGTTGAACACCAGCGCCGACACGCCCATCGTCGCGGCGAACGAAAGCACCACCGTCGCGATCAACAGCAGCGGTGCCAGCAGTGACCGCAGCAGCAACGCCAGCACCAGGAAGATCACCAGCAGCACGATCGGGATGATCAGCGCCCGGTCGCGCTTCGACGTCTGCTGCGTGTCCAGCTGGATCGCGGTCGGGCCGCCCACCTTGGCGTGCGCCTCCGGGACCGCGTGGACGGCGTCGCGCAGGCGGCCGACCGTCGCGACCGCCGCCTCCGAGTCCGCCGGGTCCGTCAGCACCGACAGGATCTGGACGCGGCCGCCGACCACCTTGGGGCGGCCGTCGGTGCCCGGCAACGGGAACGACTGCGCCACTCCGTCCATTGTGGACGCCGTCAGGACGGCGGGCAGCGCGCCGGCGTCGGCGATCGTGATCGCGGGTGCGCCGAGGCCGCCCGGGAAGTGCTTGCCCAGGATGTCCTGCCCGGTCCCGGATTCGACCTCGGTCAGGAACACGGCCGACTGGGCGGTGCCGGACGCCTTGAGCTGCGGCAGGAACGCGACGCCGATGCCGAGCACCAGCGCCGTCACCACCCAGACCGTGCGCGGGCGGCGGCCGACCAGGCGCGCGACGCGGCCCCAGATCCCCGACGTTTCCGGGTGGGCCGAACCGAGCGCGGGCTTGAACGGCCAGAACGCGCCGCGGCCGCACAGGGCCAGCGCGGCCGGCAGGAACGTGGTGGACGCCAGCAGGGCGGCGCCGATGCCGATCGCCGCCACCGGGCCGAGGCCCTTGTTCGAGTTGAGGTCGCTGAACAGCAGGCACAGCACGCCGAGCACGACGGTGCCCGCCGACGCCGCGATCGGTTCCAGCGTCGCGCGCCAGGCGAGTTTCAGCGCGTCGAACCGGCTCGGCGTGTCGCGCAGCTGCTCGCGGAACCGCGCGACCAGCAGGAGCGCGTAGTCGGTCGCCGCGCCGAACACGAGGATCGAGAGGATGCCCTGGCTCTGGCCGTTGAGCGCGAGGACGTCGTGCTTCGCCAGCAGGTAGACGACGAGACTGGCGAGCCCGAGCGCGAACACCGCCGACAGCAGCACCAGGAACGGCAGCAGCGGGCTGCGGTAGACGGCGACGAGGATCAGCGCGACCACGCCACCGGCGACGAGCAGCAGGATGCCGTCGATGCCGCCGAACGCCTTGACCAGGTCGGCGATCTGCCCGGCCGGCCCGGTGACGAGCACGGTGAGCCCGGCCGGGGCGCCGCCGAGGCGCGCCCGGACCTCCTTGACGACGTCGGCGGGGTTGCCGTCGGCGAGGATCGGCACGGCGAGCTGCGCGGCCTGGTCGTCGCGCGGCGCCTGCTCGGGCCGGCCGAGCGGGCCGGCCACCCCGGGCACGCGGCCCAGCTCCTGGGCCTTGGCGTCGAGGAACCGCCGGTCTTCCTCGGTCAGGCCGCTGGTGCGCTCGGCGACGACGGTGGCGGGCAGGACCTGGCGCGGGGTGAACGCCTTCTGCTCGTCGGCGACCTCGGTGGCTTCGGCCGAGCGCGGCAGGAAGGCGGCGTTGTCGTTCTTCGAGACCTCGCTGAGCTTGCCGGCGAACGGGCCGCCGAACCCGCCGAGGCCCAGCCAGGCGATCACCAGGAGGGCCGGGATCAGCCAGCGGAGGCGGCGCGGGGAGTCGTTCATGGTCGCTAAGGTCCTTTCGAGGGCGGACACGCCCAATTGTTCAGCAAGCTGAACAATTTGCACGACGACACGGAGTGACGGTGAGCACAACCCCCGAACCCGACCTGAGCACGTGGCCGACCGGACGGCTGCTGGCCGTGGCCGCGCGGCTGGTGGAGCAGCGCTGGGTCGCCGTGCTCGACGGCATGGGCCTCACCCACGCGGGCCTGATCGCGCTGCACACCCTGCGCGACGGGCCGCTCCCCCAGCGGACCCTGGCCCAGCGCTGCCAGGTGACCGACCAGACGATGAGCCGCACGCTCGACCGGCTGGCCAAGGCGGGGTTCGTCAGCCGGGCCGCGGACCCGGCCGACGGGCGCCGCCAGCTGACCCGGCTGACCACCCGCGGCCGGGAGGCACACGAGCAGGCGGTGCGCGCCGAACCCGCGCTGCTCGGCGGCCTGGGCGACGACGACGCCTTCCGCACCGGCCTGCTGCACCTCATCACCCGGCTGTCCACGGGCGATTGAGAGGGCGCGGCGGTGGGTAGATCCTGTTACATGTGGATCGCGGTGAGCACCCCAGTGGCCGTCCTGATCGCTACCGTCCTGATGGAGCGGTTCGAACGCCGGTGCCGTCTGGTGCCCAGCCCGGAAAGCGAACGCGGTCCGGCCCGGAGCTGACGCCGAACGATTGATCCGTGTTCAACGGATTCCCGGCCACCGCGGGCACGGCAAAACCCGCTCACCGGCGAGGGGTTCCGGTGAGCGGGCGCCGCGACAAAGACCGCCCGAATTCAGCAGGTCTGCCACGCGAAGTGGTAAATCGTGTCCACGCTCGCGTGTTCGGAATCCATTTCGATGAAACTGCCGCCCGACGAGGAACCCGCGTCCGCCCGCAGTTCCGCATTGATGTTCAGGTTGCGGCTCTCCCCGCACGGTGCGAACACCAGCTCGGCCACGTCGGTGGCGTCGGTGGCCCGCCACACGCCGTGGAAGGGGCCGGGGAACGTGTGCCGCACGCGAGCGGTCGGCGCCGTGCCGGTGAAGTAGTAGTTGGCCTGCTCGAGCGCGCTCGCGCCGCTCTCGATGTGCGCGAAGCCGCGGTACTCCGCCGCCGCGATCGCGTACGTGAACCCTTGCGGCACATGGACGAGCACGTTGATCTGGCAGTTCTTCCTGGCTTCGAGCGCGGACGCGCCGCCGCCCGCCTTCGCGGTGAAGTTCGTGTAGTGCACCGTGAACGAGGTGTTGTCGGAGGCGACGTCGGCCGACGCGGTGGCCGTGCCCGCCGGGCAGCCGGAGCCGTTGATCGTCTTGATGTCGAGCGTGATCCTTTCGCTCGGCGCCGACGCCGCCGCGGAATCGACGGGAGCGACGAGGGTGGACAGAATCATTGCGCCTACGACCGACATACCGAGCATGACGCTCCTCCAAATGGGCCACGGTGCCGAGGTGGTGATGATGATCGCGCGCGGGAAGGATCGTAGCGCGATCGCAACCTTTTCGACGGCCACTGAACGGAGTAACACGACAGGCGCGTTGCACGGGAAATCCATTTCCCGCTAATTCACCTTTCCCGGGGCTCGATATTCGCGGAATCGAAGGTCAAGACGCCTGGTTCAGACCACTGACGCGAAGGGACCGCGGCGGCGTGCAGCCGCCGAGCAGCGCTTCGGCGTCCAGCGTCGCCGCCCCGCTCCCCCGTTCCGCGAACCGCCGCGCCACCAGCGCGCCCGGCTCCTCGACCGGATCCACGCGGCCGGACAGGAACGCCCACTCGTGCTCGTCGGAGCCGAAGTACAGCACCCCGCCGAACACCTCGCGGAACCGCCGCCAGGCCGCCCGGAGCGTCTCGTTGCGCCACAGCGTCGGGCAGCCCGCCTGGCAGGTCACCACCCCGCCCGGCGCCAGCAGGCGCGCACAGCGGGCGAGGAAATCCGGGCCGTACAAGCGATTGTGCTGCGCGTCCGGGTCGGTGTTCTCGTCCGGCAGGTCGATCACGACCACGTCGTAGCGCTCGCCACGGCCTTCGGCGTCGGCGAGGAAGGCCCAGCCGTCCGCATAGGACACCCGGACCGGCCCGGCCCCGCGCTCGGCCCGGGCCAGGTCCGCCGGGGTGTAGCCGTAGGGCAGGTGCTCGGCGCAGGCGCGCACGGCCCGCTCGTCGATGTCGACGTGGTCGACCAGCGTGGCCCCCGCGGCGACCGCCAGCTCGCTCGCGACCCCCTCGCTCGACCCGATGACGAGCACCCGCCGCACCCGTTCGGCCAGCAGCAGGGCGGGCACCATCAGCGCTTCGTGGTACACCAGCTGGCTGGCTTCGGTGCTCTGGCGCTCGCCGTCGCAGAACAGCGAAACGCCCTGGGCCGTCGTCCCGATCAGCACCTCCTGGTACGGCGTGCGCTCGTGGAACCGCACGTCGGAGACCTCCCAGACGCGGGTGAGGCCGTCGCCGACCGGTTCGTGGATCAGCGGCATCAGCGTTCTCCCCGGTGAAGGACCGACAGGTGGACCGGCGCGGCGTCGAGGGCCTTGGCCAGCAGCCGCAGCGCGTGTTCGGGATCGGCGCGTTCCCCGCAGGTGAACACGTCGGCGAAGAGCGACCCGTGTTCCGGGTAGGTGTGCACCGACGCGTGCGACTCGGCCAGCAGCGCGATCACCGTGGCGCCCTGCGGCGCGAACCGCTGCGCCACGACGTCGAGCACCGTCGCGCCCGCCTCGGTCACCGCGGCCCGCAGCAGCTCACCGAGGCGCACCGGGTCGTCGAGCAGACCCGGGTCGACACCGTGCAGCTCGGCGAGCACGTGCCGCCCGGTGAACCGGCCGACCTCAGGCATCCCCCCACCTCCCGAGGCAGTAGGTGCGCAGCGGCTCGATCCCGTTGAACCCCACCGACGCGTAGCTCGCGGTGTAGGCGCCGGTGCCCGGCAGGTCGAGCCGGTCGCCGCCGCGCAGCGACACCGGCAGCCGGTACGGCGTCCGCTGGTAGAGCACGTCGTCGCCGTCGCAGGTCGGGCCGGCGAGCACCACCTGGCCGTCCGGGCCGTCGTGCGCGCCCACCGGCTCGAACCGGTAGGCGATCGCTTCGTTCTCGGCTTCGGCCAGCCCGTTGTAGCGGCCGATGTCGAGGTACACCCAGCGCCGGTCGTCCCGCTGCGCGACCAGGACGACCTCGGTCCGCAGCAGGCCGGCGTCCGCGACGAGCACCCGCCCGGGCTCGAGCAGCAGCTCCGGCCGGTCCTCGGGGAACGACGTGCCGAGAGCGGCCGCGATCGTCGTCGCGTACGTCGCCAAGGACGGCACGGCCGTGCGGTGCGCGGTCGCGAAGCCGCCCCCGAGGTTGAGCCGGGTCATCCCGACGCCGTGCGCCGCGGCCTCGGCGAACAGCTTCGCCGCCGTGGCGATGCCGATCTCCCAGGCGGAAAGGTCCGGCTGCTGCGAGCCGACGTGGAAGGCGAGGCCGGGCCGCAGGCCCAGCGCGGCCGCGTGGAGCACCAGGTCGAGCGCTTCGGCCGGGGCGCAGCCGAACTTCCGGCCGAACGGCGTCGCCGAGTCCGGCGCGTCGAGCACGACGCGGATCGACACCGCCGAACCCGGCGCGTACCGGCCCAGGTGCTCGACGTCGGCGGGGGCGTCCGAAGTGAACTCCCGGACGCCGCGCCCGAAGGCGAAGGCGATGTCCCGCGGTTTCTTGATCGGGTTGCCGTAGGCGATGTCCTCCGGGCGGGCGCCGCGGCCGAGGCACAGCCCGAGTTCGGCCGGCCCGGCGACGTCGAAGCCGATCCCGGCCGCCACCAGCGCGTCGAGCACCGGCGGCGCCGGGTTGGCCTTGACCGCGTACCGGATCAGCGCGCCGGGGAACGCCGCGCCGAACTCACGCGCCCGGGCAGCGACGACGTCGGTGTCGACGACCAGGCACGGCGTCGGCGGGTCGCGCTCCTCGAGGAAGCGGCGGATCCGGGTGTAGTCGGCGCGCACAGGCGCCAGTGTCGCAAACGGGGGTCAGGCGAACCGCCACAGGTGGTCCGGGGTGCCGTTGTCGTCCCACTGGGTCACCTGGGCACCGTCCGCCGTGGACTGCTGGTCGACCGCCATGACCTTGCCGCTGCGGACGTTGACCAGCTTCGACCAGCCACCCCCGGCGTCGACGATCCGCCAGTTGTGGTCCGGCGTGCCGTTGTCGCGGTACTGCTGGACGTGGGCACCGTTGTCGAGGCTCTGGTCGTGCACGGCGAGGACCTTGCCGCTGTTGCGGTTGACGATCCGGACCGTGCCGTCGCCGTTGTCCACGACGGCCCAGAGGTGGTCGGCGGTGCCGTTGTCCGACCACTGCGTCACCTCGGCCATGTCGGCCAGCGACATGTTCGAGACGGCCAGCACCTTGCCCGAACGCTGGTTCTGCAGCTTCCGCCAGACGGTCGCCGACGCGGCGGGGCGGGTCAGCAGCGCCAGGTAACCGCCGGCGACCGGCCGGGCCTGGAAGCCGCGCTGGGTGGCGTCGGCGACGACGTACCAGTCGCTGAACGGCACGCGCTGCGGCGTGGTGTTCGCGTAGCTGTAGACGCCTTCGACCAGGGTGGTGCGGATGTTCGGCTGGTCGGCGAGCCAGGCCGCGGTCCACAGCTCCCAGTCGGCCTTCGTGTAGTTGTTGCGCGGGTCGAGCAGGACGCCGTGGGCGCCGGCGCGGGCCTGGTACCAGGCCGCTTCCTGCGCCGCCACACCGAGCGGGACCAGGTCGAGGCCGAGCACTTTGTCGGCGAAGCCGTTGTACTTCAGGCTCCACGTGCCGGGCTGGTCGTAGGCGAGACGCAGGTGCTGGCCGTCTTCGGCGAGCGTCACCCACTGGCTGACGTAGCTGCGCGAGGTCGAGCGGTACCGCTGGGCGTCGGCCGTGTTGCCGGTCGCGGTGGCGATGATGCCCATCGCGCCGACGCCGATGATCCCCTTGAGGGCGAGGTTGGCGCTGTGGGCGATGAACCCGGTGAAGTCGTCGGTCTGATTCTGGAACCCGGGGTCGAGGGTGTTGGCGACCAGGTACTCCGCCCACTGCCGCAGGATCCGGTAGTGGGCGGTCGCGAAGGCGACGGCGTCGGTCTGCGGCAGCCGCTGCACCAGCGCGGCCGCCATGATCAGCAGGTTGGCCGACTCCTCGACCGGCATGCTTTCCTCGTTGCCGTCGTTGTGCCCGGTCGCGTCCGGGTAGTGGGTGCCGAGGTCGTGCTCGGCGAACGGCATCGGCCAGCCGCCGCGCTCGGCGTAGTCGAGCAGCGGCTCCACCAGCAGCCGCAGGTAAGCGGGAGAAAGGTAGAGGTAGGCCGGGAACGCCGGGTAGGTGACGTCCACTGTGGACATGTTGCCGTTGGAGGAGATCTCCTTGAGGAACGCCCAGGGCGCGCCGCCCCGGTCGACCAGCTCGGTGCCGCCGAACGCCTGGCGCAGCGCGAGCGCGCAGATCCCGGCGTAGTGCTCACCGGTGCTGCCGCCCCCGGCCGCGGCGACGGCGTCGTCGTGCAGGCGCTGGTCGATCGACGTGGCGGCGGCGAGTGCGGCGGCGTAGTCGTTCGCGAACCACACCGCCATGTCCGGCCAGCTGCTCCAGTAGTGCGTCCACCAGGGACGGAGCTCGGTGCCGAGGTAGCGGACCGCGGGGGTGCGGACGTGCCCGATGGCGAGGGTGAAGGGGGCCGCGCTGCCGCCGGCCGGGATCGTGCCGAGGTTCTTGTTGAAGGCCAGCACCGGCCAGCGGTCGTCGATGGCGCGGGGTTGCGCGGTGTCGCTGGTGTTGTTCAGGGTGCCCTGGTTCGCCGAGGCGGCGCGCACGACGGTGTCCTGCCCGATCTGCCAGGTGGTCCCCGACGCCGGCGCGGCCAGGACGAGCGAACCCCAGCTCGCCTGGTCGCCGTTCTCCTGCAGGACGCCGGGCGTGGCCGGGGTGCAGCTGAGCAGCGTGTAGCCGCCGGTTTGCTGCTGCGTCCAGGTGACCGGGGTGGCGGTGTTGCCGTGCACCCATTCCGCGGAGGTGTCGAAGTGCAGGTCGACGGCGTGCGCGCGGCCGTCGGCGCTGGCGGCCTGGATGGTGACGTACCCGAAGGGGACGCACTGGCGCTGCAGGTTCGCCGGGTCGACCGGTGAGAAGAAGGTGACGGTGAGGTTCACGCCGCCGCCGGTGAGGACGTAGGTCGAGCGGGTGCCGGTGACCTGCAGGCTGAGCTGCGTCATCGGGGTCGCCGCCGGGCTGCCGGGCGCGCCGGCGAAGAGGTACGCGGCGCCGTCGATGCGCGCGAGGCCGCAGAGGGCGGTGATGTGGCCGGTCCAGAAGCTCGACCAGGTGCCGGCCAGGTTGTCGGCGGGCTGCCAGGTGGAGAGGTAGGGCGAGCGGACGATCAGCGGCGTGGCGGGCGGCCGGATCGGGCTGAAGGTCCCGGCGGCGGCGGTCCCGGGCAGCCAGAGCGCAGCGGCGACGGCGGCGGCCGTCCCCCCGGCGAGGCGGAGCAGATCGCGGCGGGTGAGGTGCGCGGATTCTCGAGTGCGGCTGCGGTTTCCGGAGGACATCGGTGGCCCCTTTCCCCGGCGGACGGAGCCGGGCAGGGACTTTTTTACATCGTTGGTACAACGTTGTAAATCCGCCGATGGTTGGTGTGCGGCGTGGGTGCGGACCAGTGGAGCCGCAGGTCCGGTGCGGTTTTCGGGCGAGCGAGCCGCGGGCGGGCGGTCTGGCGGTCCTGGTCGGGCTGGTCCTGGTGGAGCGGTCCTGACCGGGTGGGCCGGTCGGCCGGGCCGGGCAGGTTGGTCCGGTCAGGGAGCCGGTCGGGCGGGTCCTGGCCGGGCGGTCCGGTCCCGCCGGTCCGGGGCGGCCGGGCCGGTCAGGCTCGTCCTGATCGGGCGGGCCGGCCCCCGCCGGTCCGGGTCGGCCGGGCCAGGCAGGCTGGTCCGGGTCAGGCGGTCCGGCCCGGCCGGTCCGAGGGCGGCCACACGTACGGCAGGTCCGGCGGCACCCCCGGGAACCGCGGGCCGTAGTGGTCCGGGTCCTTCCGCACCAGCGCCGACTGGTGGCTGCGGTGGAGCGCTTCGTCGCCCAGCCATGGCGGCACGTCACCCGCCGCGGTGAGGTCGGCCTGCGTCCGGACCTCGGCGCTGCTCACCGATCGGGTGAACTCCTCCCCCAGTTTCACCGCGCACGTGTCGGCCGCGCCGAGTTCGCACCACACCGCGCAGACCTCGAGGCCGTAGCGCGTCAACGCCTCCTCGTACCCCGTCCACATCTTGGCCGCCGGGTGGTGGCGCCAGCCGTAGCCGGGGACCACGAGCGCGCGCAGCACCTGGAGCGCCTCGACGCGCTGCTTGCCGAGGCGGCGGCGGTCGAGCGTGCGGGCGCTGGCGGTGAAGCCGGGACACGGCAGGAACGTCTGCATCCGGGCCGGGTACCCGGCATCCGGTCGCGTCTGCGCGTGGCGCTCGCCTACGAGTGCGCGGCGCACGGCTTCCCCATGCCCCGCCTGACGATCGAACCCGGCCGCGCGCTCGTCGGGC
>NZ_JBSGAI010000040.1:0-59700 GCF_053600695.1 Amycolatopsis sp. NPDC005003
CGCCATCTGGCACAACTGGACCACCGGCCTGACCAGCAAACGCTCACTCATCGCCTACGACCACTAACACCAACTTCACGGAATCACTCATCTAGATGGACGACACGGTGGCCAAGGGGAAGGTCATTGTGAAGGCGGCGCCGCCTTCGGGGGCCGGGCCGGCGGTCAGCGTTCCGCCCATGCGGGTGACCAGCGCGTGGACCAGGGCCAGCCCGATGCCCGACCCGACCGGGCGGTGGTCGCGGTACTTCGCGTTCAGGACGCCGCGCTCGAACGCCACCGGGTAGTCCTCCGGGGCCAGGCCCGGGCCGCCGTCGCGGACCGACAGGGAAGCCGAGACCCCGTCGGAAGAGAGCGAAAACACCATCGGGGCACCGGCGGGGGTGACGCGCAGGGCGTTCTCCGCCAGCCCGTCGACCACCTGACGCAGCCGGCGCGCGTCCGCCAGCACCAGGACTGGCGAAGGAGGCGCCGACACGGCGAGAGAAACGTCCTCCCGGGCGCACCGCAGCTGCCACACCTCCGCGCAGTCGCGCACCAACGCGGCCAGGTCCAGCGGAGCCATGTCCAGCCGGAACTCGTCCGCGCCCAGGCGGGCCAGCTCCAGCAGGTCCTCGACCAGCCGCGAAAGCCGCGCCGCTTCCCGCTGGATCGTCTCGCCCGCGCGCACCGCGTCGGCACCGGACGCGACGCCGTCCGCGATCGCCTCGGCGAAGCCCGTCACCGCCGTCAGCGGGGTCCGCAGCTCGTGCGACACCGACAGCAGGAACTCCCGCTGCCGCGCCTCGCTCACGGCCAGCGCGTCGGCCAGCGAGTTCAGCGATCCGGCCACCTCCGCCACCTCGCGTGGCCCCTGCACCGGCACCCGCACGTCACGACGCCCCGCCCGCAGCGATCCGGCGGCCAGCGCGGCCCGGCGCAGCGGACGGCCCAGCAGCCGCCCGGAGACGAAGCCCGCCAGAGCCGCCACCAGCAGCCCGATGCCCAGCGCCAGCAGGATGTTGCGCACCAGGGCCCGTTGCGTCGCTTGGGCGTTCCGCGCCGGCAGGACCAGCGCGAACGCCGCCCCGCGCGTGCCGACCACCCGCGTCTCGACCAGGTACTGCGCCCCGGCCACGGTGACCCGCCCCGAATGATCCGCCGCCAGCCCCAGCTTCCCCGCGGCCTGAACCGCGAAACCTTCCCCGAGCGCCTGCCCGCCCGCCCGGCGGACCACCACCGAGATCCCCTGCCCGCGCACGACGTCGGCCACCTTGCCGGCCCCCAGCCGGTTGCCGATGCCCGTTTCGTCCAGTTGCGACGCCACGACGTCGGCCTGCGCGGACAGCGACGACTGCAGCACGTTGTCCGCCGTGGTCCGGATCAGGCGGGACGCGACCAGTCCCGCCACGATCACCGCGACGCCCGCGACGGCCAGGCACACCAGCGTGATCCGCCCGGCCAGCGAGCCCCGGAACTTCATGCCGGGTCCGCCGCGTACCCGATGCCCCGCACCGTCCGGATCGGACTCGACGCGCCGAGTTTCGCCCGCAGCTGAGCCACGTGGACGTCCACCGTGCGCGTCCCCGCCGCCGCGGCGTACCCCCAGACGGCACTCAGCAGCTGGTCGCGCGAAAGCACCTGCCCCGGGTGCCGGAGCAGGTGCGTGAGGAGGTCGAACTCCGTCGACGTCAGGGAGATCTCGGCGTCGCCCGCCCAGGCGCGGCGGCTGGTGAGATCCACCCGTGCGCCGCCGACGGTCAGCACCGACGCGGCCGGCGTCGTCCCCGACGCGCGGCGCAGCACGGTCCGGACCCGGGCCGCCAGCTCGCGTGGGCTGAACGGCTTGGTGAGGTAGTCGTCCGCGCCGATCTCCAGGCCGAGCAGGCGGTCGAGCTCGTCGTCGCGGGCGGTGACGAACAGCACCGGCGTCCAGTCCCCGGCCGCGCGCAGCGCCTTGCAGATCTCGATACCGTCCATTCCGGACAGTCCGATGTCGAGCACGATCGCCACCGGCTTGAGCCGCCGGACCGCTTCGAGGGCCCGGCCGCCGTCGGCCTCGACGTGCACGCCGAAGCCGTCGCGCTTGAGGTAGAGCGCCGCCAGTTCGGCGATCGCGGCCTCGTCCTCGACCACGAGGACGAGGCCGCGTCCCGGTGACCCCATGCCTGCTCCCGTCTCCGCCGCCGTGTTCAGAGGGGAGACGCTAGCCGGTCAGGGCGAGCCATCGCTGTTCATGTCGGATTCGATGCCGTTCAGCGTCGACTCGATCCCGCTCAGCTCGCCGGTCGGTGACACCGACGACGGCGCGCTGCCGGAAGGCGAACCCATCAGGTTGTCCCGGCACGCCGAGCAGCCGAGCGCGATGAGCGCGGCGGCCCCGACCGCCGCCGCGACCCTCGCGCCCCTCACTTGGCCGGCTTGCAGTGCGCGGACGCGAAGGCGTCGAGCTTCTGCTTGGCCGCGTCCAGCTCGCCGATCCGCCCCTGCCGCTTGGTGGCGCGCTGGTCCAGCTGGTCGGCGCGGGCGGTGTGCCCGGCGGCCCGCTGGTCGGCCGCCCGTGCCTTGAGGTTGGCGACCGAGCCCTTGACCTCGGCGCCGCCGTTGATCCGCTTCTTCAGGTTGTCGGCCCGCTTCTGCAGCTTCGGCACCCAGTCCGAGCAGACCTGCTGCGACTCCTCGGGGCTCAGCGTGATCGGGGCCACCGGCGTCGGCGTCTCGGCCGAAGCCAGCGGCGCCGCCACCAGCAGGCAGGCCGCGCTCACCCCGCCCGCCAGCGCCAGCCGCGTCCAGGTGGTTCCTCGCATCGTTTCTCCTCGTCTCCGTTCGGGGTACGAGGAGAACTTTGGCCGGGCGGTGTTCGGAGGGCGTCCGCCCAGTGTTCGGGCTTTGTAAGGCCGACGGTGACCGACGTCCGCGCGAGGTCGAACGTCACCGTGTCACCGAAGCTCGGCAGCGCCGGGTCGAACAGCAGCCCGTCGGTGCCGCCGAGGAGCAGCCCGAGCCGGTGGCCCGCAGGGACGACGTGGTCGAGCGCGGTGAGGGCGAACGTCATCGTGTACGGCCGGCCGGGGACGAGCGGCTCGCCGTGCCGCAGCGACGCGTGGTGCCCGAGGTCGGCCCAGCCGGCGGTGACGATCCGGTGGTCGACGCCGACGACGTCGGCGGCGGTGTCGAGGAAGCACGCGCTGTCGACGTCACTGCTGGAGCCCCAGCACGACCGCGTCGCGAGGTTCTTGACGCCGCTGCCGTACATCGCGGTGTTGCGCGTCTCGGCCGGGCCGTAGTCGACGAGTGCCACGCCGAGCCGGGCGGCGGTCTTGTCGGACGACGCGGTGATCGTCACCGACGGCGACCCGGCGATCCGCAGCGGCGAGGTCAGCGGCGCCCCGGTGAACCGCGCGGCCGATACCCCGGCCGCCCACTGTTCGCGCGTGACGGCCGGGTCGTCGACGACGCTCGCCGTGCCGGACCCGGTCGCTCCCAGCGTCCCGCCGGCCGACGGGCGGAACGTCGCCGGGAGCGTGGCGGGCGGCCAGCTCCGGTCGTCGGTCCACCGGTCCGGTGCGGTTTCCAGGTGCACGGCGGGCTCGCGCTCGACGCCGTTGTGCCGCCCGAGCAGCCAGCGGTCGAACCAGCGGTGCAGCGTCTCGACCCACTGCGCCCGCTGCAGGTCGAAGGGGTCGGTGTGGCCGGCCTGGCTCAGCCACGCCTTGCGCGGGACACCCGCCCGGCCCAGCGCGTCCCAGTAGCGGGCGAACTGGTTCGGTGCCACGACCCAGTCCCCGAAGCCCTGTGCGATGAGCACGCTCGCCTGGCCGGCGCGCGGGACGTAGTTCACGCTATGCCAATAGGCGTTGTAGTCGCCGTTCGTGCCCGCACGCGCCTGCAGGTCCGCTTCGAACGGCTTGCACAGCTCGGCGGCGCGCTCGTTGTAAGTGAAGGACGAGCCGGTGTTCTCCGGCGTGGCCAGGGGAGCGCCGTTGGCGATGAGCTGGGCGTAGTTGTCCGCGACGCCTTCGACCGGCACGATCGTCTTCAGCCCGGGAATGCGCGAAGCGGCCATCCCGATCGCGGTCGCGCCGTCCTGCGACTTGCCGATCGCGCCGACGTCTCCGGTGGCCCAATCGGCTTTCACCGCATGACCGCCGTCGGGCGCGTCGAAGGCCGTCGCCCGGCCGCCCAGCCAGTTCACGACCGCGTTGCCGGAGGCGACGTCGTCGAAGCAGCCGGACGAGCGGTTCGTCCCGCCGACGTCGGCCAGCACGACGGCGTACCCGCGCGGCACGAAGTAGTTGTCCAGGAACAGCGGGAACTGCTGCGGCGTGCCGTCCGGCGCATACGTCTTCTTCTGCATTTCGTTGCCGCGGCCGCAGCACGCGTAGTACGGGCTGACGTCGAGGATCACCGGGACTCGCTCGCGCGTGTCGGGCCGGATGATGTCGGCGGCGACGCGGTCGAGCTTGCCGTCACGGTCGTTGTCGGTGCCGGTCTCGACCCACGCCGTCTCGCGGATCGCGTCCGCGTACGAATAGACCGGACGGCTTTCCGCGGCCACGGCCTGGGGTGCGAGCCCCGCCGTCGTGAGCAAAGCGGCCAAGAACCCCAGGATCAGTCGCATCGAGCCAGGGGATCACGGTTTTTCGTAGAGCGCCAGGAACTGCTCCATGGCGGCGTCGACGGCTCCGCGGTCGCCGGTCGTGACGAGGTCGAGCAGCAGCCCGCGGGCGACGGCGAGCCCGAGCCGGGCGTGGGCCGGCCGCTCGGCCTCCGGGACGCCGAGCTGGGCGAGCCGGGCCTCGATGGGGCCGAGCCAGCCGTCGATCACGCCGTCGAGGAACTCCGCGGTGCCCGGGGTGCCGCCGAGCGCCCGGCCGTAGAGCTGGAAGAACAGCTTTTCGTTGGCGCGCAGGTCGTCGTCGGTGAGACGGCGCCAGAACTCCGCCGGATCGAGGCCGGCCAGCGCGGCTCGCTGCCGGGCCTCGACCTCCCGCGCCACCGCCGTGAGCAGGCCTTCCTTCGACCCGAAGTGGTAGATGAGCATGCGGTGGCTGGTGCCGAGCTCGGCGGCCAGCGCCCGCAGGCTCCGGTCGGCCCCGCCGTGGTGGGCGATCCGGTCGATCGCCGCGTCGAGCAGCTTGGCGCGCGGGCTTGCGTCAATCATGTACCAGATGGTACACGTACCAAATGGTACAGAGTATTTCGGTCCACGCCCGGACGGCGGCTCCGGCCGACGCCGTGTACGCGCTGCTGCGGGACGGCGCGAGCTGGCCCACCTGGTCGCCGCTGGGGTCGTTCGAGCTGGTCCGCGAGGGAGAAGGGGAGCGCGAGGGGCTCGGCGCGATCCGGTTGTTCAAGACCAACGGCGTCCGCTCGTACGAGAAGATCGTCGCGCTGGAGCCCGGCCGCCGGTTCGGCTACGCCCTGGAACGCGGCTTGCCGCTGCGGGACTACGTCGCCTACGTCGACCTTTCGCCCCGCGACGGCGGCACCGACATCCACTGGCACTCGACGTTCACGCCGAAGATCCCCGGCACGGGCTGGTTCTACCGGTGGTTCCTCGGCTCCTTCATCAAGCGGGTGGCCGCCGGATTGGCCGGTGCCGCTGCCTGATCGGCGTGTTACTCTCCCGGGGAGAGTGAGGAGACGCCGTGGGGCCCGATCCGTACGACCGCAACTGCCCGACCCGCCAGCTGCTCGACCGGATCGGCGACCAGTGGACGGTGCTGATCGTCGGCGCCCTCTCGGGCGGCCCGCTGCGGTTCACCGAGATCGGCCGCCGGGTCGACGGCATTTCCCAGAAGGTGCTGACGCAGACGCTGCGCAGCCTGGTCCGCGACGGCATCCTCACCCGCACCGCGTACCCGACGATCCCGCCGAAGGTCGAGTACGAGCTGACGCCGCTGGGCCGCAACCTGTCCGAGCCCCTGGAAATGCTGGACCGCTGGGCCCGGCAGCACATGTCCTCGGTCCAGGAGGCCCGGGACGCCTACGACGCGGAGCACACCCCCGCGTCCGCGTAGCCGTCCAGTGGACAGCTCCTGGACAATCCGTCCCGGTACGGGTTCGTCCGTCCCGCCCGCAGGGACACTGTCGCGGTGCTCAACGAGACCGTGCCCCCTCCGGGCTGGGGCGTCGTTGCTCTCACCGCGTTGTTCGCCTTCGCGGTGTCGCTGACGTCGGTCGTCACGCCGCCCAGTGGGCGGCGGAGCCTCCTGCGCAACGCCAACCTCCTGGCCACGCTGTTCCACGAAGGCGGCCACGCCCTGGTTGCGCTGCTGGTGGGCGGGAACGTCTCGCACGTCAAGATCGACAGCGCCGAAGGCGGCACCACGTGGTCGGGCGGCCATACGGGCCTGGGCAGCGTCCTGGTCTCCGCCGCGGGCTATGCGATGCCGCCACTGGCCGGTCTGGGGGCGGCCGTGCTGCTGCACCAGGGCCGGGTGACGGCGGTGCTCGTGCTGACCCTCGCCGCGCTGGTGTTCATCCTGCTGCTCGCCAGGGACCCGCGCACCTTCATCATGATCGTCGTGGTGGGTGCGGTCGTGTACTCGGCTCTGCGCTATGCCCCCGGCTGGTTGCGCACCGGCGTCGCCTACGCCGAAGCCTGGCTGCTGCTGACCGGTGAGATCGCCGGCGTGCGGGTCCTCGTCACGATCCGTCGCGCGAAAGGGTTCCGCGGCCACACGGACGACGCCGCCCTGCTGGCCAAGCAGACCAAGATGCCGTCGCCGCTGTGGATCGGCGGCTGGTTCCTGCTCAACGGCTGGGCGATCTGGCACGCCGCCCCGCTCCTGTTTCCCTAGCGGGCCACCAGACCCGCCTCGTGGGCGAGCAGCCCGGCCTGCGTCCGGTTCGCGCAGTCCAGCTTGACGAGCATCCGCGAGACGTAGCTCTTCACCGTCGCCTCGGCCAGGTGCAGCTTCGCCGCGATGTCCGCATTGGACAGTCCGGAACCCAGGCAGGCCAGCACGTCCCGCTCCCGTTCGGTGAGACCCGCGATGCGCCGGCGCGCGTCTTCACCGCGTTCGCGGCTGTCCGCCGACAGCGCCACCAGCCGGCGCGCGGCCGACGGCGACAGCACCGTGTGGCCGTCCGCCGCCACGCGGACCAGGCCGATCAGGTCCTCCGGGGGCGTCGACTTCACCAGGAAGCCCGCGGCGCCCGCGCGCAGGGCCCGGATCACGTAGGTGTCCGCGTCGAACGTCGTCAGCGCCACCACCGCGGGCGGATCCGGCAACGCCGTGATGCGCGCGATCGCCGTCAACCCGTCGACACCCGGCATCCGCAGGTCCATCAGCACCACGCGCGGCCGGTGCCGGACCACGGCTTCGACGGCTTCGGCGCCGTCGCCGGCCTGGGCGACGACCTCGATGTCGGCCGCCGAACCGAGGATCGTGCGCAGGTGCGCGCACACCATCGGCTCGTCATCGACCACGAGCACCGGGATCACAGTGCGTGCCTTCCGCCGTCGGGACGTAGGCGGGCAGTATCGCACCGACCCGGAACCCGCCGCCGGGTCGCGGCCCCGCGTCGAAGCGCCCGCCGACCAGTTCGACGCGCTGCCGCAGGCCGGCCAGCCCGGCGCCGGAACCGCTGCCCGCCAGCGCCGGGTCGGGCGGGCGCGCGGCCGCCGTGCTGGCCACCGAGACGTCCAGACCACCCGGGTGGTAACGCAGGGACACCGTCGCCGACGCACCCGGCGCGTGCTTGCGCACGTTCGTCAGCGCCTCCTGCACGAGCCGGTACGCGGTGCGCGCGACGGTCGGCGACACCTGGCCCGGGTCGCCGTCCACCACGAGGTCGGTCACCACCCCGACCGACCGGGACTCACTCACCAGCCGCGCCGGGTCGCCGGGCGCCTCCGGGCTGAGCGTCCGCGGCCCGGTCTCGGTGCCGTTGCGCAGGACGCCGACCAGGTCGCGCAGTTCGTCGAGGGCCAGCGCGCCTTCCCGGCGGATGTCCTCGGCCGCCGCCCGCGCGGCCGGGTCGGCCGACGTCACGCCGAGCGCTCCGGCGTGCAGCACCATCAGGCTGAGCCGGTGGGTGACGACGTCGTGCATCTCGCCGGCGAGCCGCCGCCGTTCCGCGGCCCGCGCCTGCTCGGCCAGGAGGTGCTGCTCGCGCTCGGCGCGTTCCGCCCGGTCGCGCAGGGACTGGAGAAGCTGCTTGCGGGCTTCGAAGTACAGCGAGGCCAGCGCCGGCAGCGCGGTGTTGAGCAGGCCGAACGGCGTGGTCGCCCAGCTCGGCGTCCACGGCCGCGCGGCGACCACGGCCAGGACGCCGGCCACCCACAGCACGGTCCTCTTGTCCAGCACCCGGGCCGCCTGGGACAGGATCACCGGGGTGATCGTCGGAACCGTCGTCAGGGCGAGGGGATCGGGCGGCACGAGCAGGCCGGGCGCGAAGGTGTCGGATGCGAGCATCGCGAACGCCGCCGCGGTGACGAACGCGCACACCGCGCCGGGGAACCGGAACAGCAGCACCAGGGAGAGGTCGCCGGCGATCTGCAGCACCAGCCCCGCGTACGGCCCGAGCGCACCGGTCGTCCGGTCGCCGAGCGCGTAGAAGAGGACGTTCATCCCGGCGAACGCGAGGGCCGCGAAGATCAGCCAGCGGGCGTCGGAGCGGCTCGGCCACAACGGCCCCCGGGCGGTGGTCACGCGGTCACGGTAACCGCTGCGCCGGGCCGCCGCCCCGGATGCGCAACTTTGGTTGTGCCCGGTCCTGCCGGTGCGCAACGTTCGTCGCCGCGATCACCCCCGTCGTCCGGTTTCGCTCGCGTGGTGGCCGGCGGTGGACTGGGAACCCCACGACGGACGGATGTGAGATGAGCGAGCTGTCCCTGCCCGCCCGGGCCTACCTGCTGGCGTGCGACACCGCGCGCGACCGGCTGCCGGACCGCGAGCGCGTGGCGCTGCTGGTCCGCGCGGCGGCGCTGACGGACCTGGTGCTGCGCGGCCGGGTCGCCGACGACGGTGGCCGTCCGGCGGTGGCCGGCGCCGGCGGCACCGGCCACCTGGTGCTCGACGACCTGCTCGCCGAGCTCACCGCGGACCCGCACCGGAAGTGGCGCGCCTGGGTGCGCCGCGGTGCCCGCGGGACGCTGCAGTCCCTGGAGGCCCAGCTCGACGCGGCGGGCGTGATCGCGGTGCGGACGTCCCGGGTGCTGGGGCTGTTCCCGCGCCGCCGTCCGGAGGTCCGCGAGCCCGCGACGGCGGCCGCGCTCCGCGACGAGGTGCGGGCGGCCGTGCGGAGTGACGCGCCGGTGTCCGCGGACGTCGCGGCGTTGACGTCGCTGGCCGCGGCGGTCGAGCTGGCGGCGGTGCTCTCTCGGGGTGAGCGCCGCCGTCACCGCGACCGGCTCGCCCGGCTGGAGGAGCAGGCTGGCGCCGCGGTCCCGGCCCTGCACAAGGTGACCCGCGAACTCCGCGCCGCCCGCACGGCCCGCGTCGCCGCGGCCTCCGGCGGCGGAGGCTGACGTCGTGTCGACCCTCCAAACACGCGTGTCGACCCCGGGATCACGCGTGCCGACCCTTCCCGCCCGTGCGCTTCGGGTCCGGAGGGTCGACACGCGTGATCGGGAAGCCGACACGCGTGATCGGCGGGACGACACGAGGTCAGGGGGTGAAGAGGCGGTCGAGGTAGTAGTCCACGGTGGCGATCGCCTCGGCCGGGGTGCGGTGGCCCATCAGGATTTCCGAGCCCTGGGAGTCCGCGATCGCCCAGAGCAGGGCGGCCTCGGTCGCCGGGTCGGCCGAGGCGGGGATGTCGCCCGCCTCCTGGGCCTGGCGAACCTGGCCGGCGAAGAAGTCGAGGAGTTCCGGCATACCCTCGCCGAACGCCTTCGCCATCGCGGGATCCGCCACCGCGCGGATGAAGTACGCGACGCCGATGAGGAAGTCGGCCTCGCTGTCCGGGTCGCGCGGCAGGATCTCCACGAGGCACGCGCGGAGGATCGACCGCGGTGTCGGCGGGCCGGCGGCCAGCACCTTCGCGGTGATCCGCTCGCTGCGGAGCTTGTGCCGGTGCTCGAGGGCGTACCGCAGCATTTCGTCCTTGGTCTTGAAGTAGTGCTGCACCGAGCCCATGGACATGCCCGCCTCGGCCGCGACCTGGCGCAGGCTCACGCCTTCCAGCCCGGCGCGCGTGGTCAGCCGTTGCAGCGCCTCGGCGATCTGCACCCGGCGCTGCTCGTGGTCCACCTGTTTCGGCAAGTCCGCTCCCGTTGTCATGCGATCGCATTGCGAAAAGCGGGGCTCCGCGGTTACGATGCGATCGCATTGTAAAACAACTTGGGGGGTGTCCGGTGGAGACCGGAAAACTGCGGCTGCGGCCGCCGCGCCACGCGCTCGACCGCCGCGCGATCGCCTGGTGGCGCACGCAAGGAGCGCTGGTGTTCGGGCCCGTGGTGCTCGTCCTCGCGGTCCTCGGCCTGCTGATCCCGCCGGCCGCGTTCTGGCTGCTGGCCCCGGCCGCGGTGGTCGCCGTCCTCGGGGTCGCCTGGTGCGCGGTGCTGCCGGTGTGGTGGTTCGGCCTGCACCGCTGGGAAGTGACCGACACGGCGGTGTACGTGCGCTCGGGATTCCTGTGGCAGGAATGGCGGGTGGCGCCGCTGTCGCGCGTCCAGACGGTCGACACCCTGCGCGGCCCGCTCCAGCAGCGCTTCGGCCTCGCGACGGTCACGGTGACGACGGCCTCGGCCCGCGGCGCGGTGCGGCTCACCGGCCTCGACGCGCAGGTCGCGGCGGACGTGGCGGAGCGGCTGACCGAGCGCACGGACGCGACGCCCGGGGACGCGACATGACCGGCGAGCACGGCTCCGCGGCGGGAATGTCCGCGCGCGGCGGCGGTCGCGCGCCCGGCGAAACGCCCGCCCGGGCCGTCGCGGAGGCGGCCGGCTGGCGGCGCCTGGACCGGCGCACGCTCGGCGTCACCGCGATCCTGATGGCCGGCGTCGCCGTCTCCGCCGGCACCCCGATCGCCATCGGCACCCGGTCCCTCTGGCTCCTCCCGGCCGCCGCGCTCCTCGTCGGCGCGGGCGTGCTCGCCGAATACGTCCGCTGGCGGCACACCCGCTTCCGCTGCACGGCCGAACGCCTCGAGATCGAGTTCCGCTTCGCCGTCCACACGCGCAAATCCCTGCCCCGCGAACGCATCCGCACCGCCGACCTGACGGCCAACCCGCTGCACCGCGCGTTCGGCGTCGCGGCGCTGGCCATCGGCACCGGGCAGCGGGACCGGATCACCCTTTCCCCGCTCGCCAGGGCGGACGCCGAAGCCCTGCGCGCCGAGCTCCTGCACCGGATCCCGGGACCGTCCACCCAAGACGGTCCACTCGCGACACTGGACCCGCGCTGGATCCGTTACGCCCCGGTCTCTTTCGTCGCCCCGGCGCTCGGCCTGGCCGCCTTCGGGTCGCTGTTCAAGGTCGCGGACTGGTTCGGCGCCGGCGGTGGCCTGCTGCGGTGGCTCTTGCACTTCTTCGGCGAGCTGCCCCTCGCCGCGAGCATCCTGCTCTTGCTGGCCCTCGCGCTGGTCGTCGGCGTGGCCGGAGCCATGGGCCTCTTCGCCGAAATGTGGTGGCACTACCGGCTGGACCGCGAACCCCGCGGCACCCTGCGCGTCCGCCGCGGGCTGCTGACCACCCGGTCGATCACCGTCGAGGAACGGCGCCTGCGCGGCGTGGAGCTGGTCGAGCCGCTCGGCGCCCGGCTCGCCGGGGCCGCCCGCGTGGACGCCATCGCCACCGGCATGCAGCAGGACGACGACGAGACCGAGGCCAAGACGCTCTTGCCCGCGGCCCCGAAAGCCGTCGCGCACGACGTCGCGGCGCGGGTGCTGGGCGAGCGCATCGAAGCCGTCGAGCTGGCGCCGCACCCGGTGGCGGCCCGTGGACGACGGCTGCGGTGGGCCCTGCTCACGGCGCTCGCGCCGGTGCTGGTCCTGCTCCTGCTCGGCGTGCTGCTCACCGACGTCCTGCTCGTGCTCGCCGCCGCCCTCGCCGTCGTCGCGCTGCCGGTGGCGGTCCTGCTCGCCCTGGACGCCTACCGCGGCCTCGGCCACGGCGTGCGCGGCCGCTACCTGGTGACGCGCGCCGGCTCGGTCCGGCGGAGCACGGCCGTGCTGACGCGGGAGGGCGTCATCGGCTGGACCGTGAAGCAGTCGGTGTTCCAGCGCCGTCGCGGGCTGGCGACGTTCACCGCGACCACCGCGGCGGGCGCCGGCGCCTACGCGATCCGCGACGCCGACGCGGCCGAAGGGCTCGCGTTCGCGGTCGAGGCCGTCCCGGGCGTGCTGGCGCAGTTCGCTTCGGCGCCCGCCGAAGCGTCACGGACCTAGGTTCGGGGGCATGGACGAATTCCGTGCCCTGCACGTCCCCGGATCCCCGCTGCTGCTGCCGAACGCGTGGGAGTTCGGCGTCGGCGCCTTCCTCGCCGCGCAGGGCTTCCGCGCCCTGGGCACGACCAGCCTCGGCGTCTCGGCGGCGGCGGGGGAGCCGGACGGCGCCCCGTCGACGCGCGCCGCGACCGTCGCACTGGCGACCCGCCTCGCGCGGCTGGACGCGCTCGTCAGCGCCGACATCGCCGACGGCTTCGGCGCGGACCCGGCCGCGGTCGCCGATCTCGCGGCCGAGCTGGCCGGCGCGGGCGTGGTGGGCGTCAACCTCGAAGACGGCCGCGCCGACGGCTCGCTCGCCGCGGTCGACGCCCAGTGCGCCCTGCTCACGGCGGTCAAGGACCGGGTGCCCGGCCTGTTCCTCAACGCCCGGACCGACACGCACTGGGCCGGCGACCGCTCGCTCGCCGAAGCCGAGCGGCGGGTGCGGGCGTACGCGGCGGCGGGCGCGGACGGCGTCTTCGTGCCCGGCCTGGCCGAGCCGGCCGACGTCGAGCGGATCGTCGCCGTCGGCGTGCCGCTCAACCTGCTGTTCCTGCCCGGCACGGTGACCGTGGCCGGGCTGGCGGAGCTGGGCGTCGCGCGGGTCAGCCTGGGTTCGCTGCCGTACCGGATGGCGCTCGCCGCCGCGGCCGGAACCGCGCTGGCCGTGCGCGATGGTCGTGACCTGCCGCTGACGCCGCCGTCCTACGCCGACGTCACGGCGCTGCTGCGGTAAATCGGGTGAACCGGCCCGGCCCGATCTGCTTGGCTCGGGAACATGCGTGCCTTCGGAACCGATTTCGCCGCCCCGCCCGGATACCTGAACACGCCCAGCGTCGGCATCCCGCCCGCGCCGGTGGCCGTGGCCGTGGCCGAGTCGGTGGAACGGTGGCGGACCGGGGCGACCCGGCCGGGGGAGTTCGACGAGTACGTCTCGCGGGCGCGGGCCGGGTTCGCGCGGCTGGCCGGGGTCGAAGCCGGGCGCGTGGCGAGCGGCGCGTCGGTCTCGCAGCTCGTCGCCAACGTCGCCGCGGCCCTGCCCGCCGGCACGCGCGTGCTCGCCGCGGAAGGCGACTTCACCAGCGTGACGTTCCCCTTCGCGGCGAACCCCGGTGTCACGGTGACCGAGGTGCCCCTGGACCTGCTGCCGTCGCGGGTCGAGGGCCACGACGTCGTCGCGGTGAGCGTCGTCCAGTCCGCCGACGGCCGGATCGTGGACCTGCCGGCACTGCGGGCCGCGGCCGAAGCCGCCGGGGCGGCGGTGCTGCTCGACGCGACCCAGGCGGTCGGCTGGCTGCCGCTGGACCTCGGCTGGGCGGACTGGGTGGCCGGGGCGGGCTACAAGTGGCTCTGTTCGCCGCGCGGCAGCGCGTGGCTCGCGGTGCGGCCGGACGCGCAGGAGCGCACCCGCGCGGTCGCGGCGAACTGGTACGCGGGGGAGGACCCGTGGGCCACCGTCTACGGCCTCCCGCTGCGCCTGGCCGCCGACGCCCGCGCGTTCGACCTCTCCCCGGTCTGGCTGGCCCAGGTCGGCTCGGCGGTGGCCCTGGAGTACTTCGCCGGCCTCGACCTCGCCCAGGTCCGGGCGCACAACACCGGCCTCGCCGACACGCTGCTGGAGAAGCTCGGGCTGCCGCCGCGCGGCACCGCGATCGTGGCGCTCGACGCGGACCCGGAGCGGGTGGCCGCGGCGGGGATCGTCTCGAGCGTCCGCGGCGGCCGGGTGCGGGTCGGCTTCCACCTCTACAACACGCTTGACGACGTCGAACGCGTCTTACCCGCATTCGAGTGAACCTCCGGCGGCGGGTGAACTACCGTATGACCCCGTGGTTGGTGCGCATTTCACCCCAGGCCCGTCCGACACGGCCCCGATCGGCGCGGTACCCCCGCAGCCCCGCCCGCCCGTGCCGGGGCCGCCGGCCCGCGACACCCGGTCCCTGCTGCTCAAGGGCGCCGGGCTGGTCGCGATCGCGGTCGTCTCCGGGCTGCTGTGGTTCCTGATCCGGCACGACTCGACCCCGGACGGGCCGGTCGCGCAGCCGCCGGCGCAGAACACCGGGCAGTTCAAGTTCACCAAGGTCGCCGGGCCGGAGAAGTCCGACGACTGCGTCGCGAAGTCCTACACCAAGACCAAGGAGTTCTTCCAGGACAACCCGTGCCAGTCGCTGGTCCGTGCGCTGTACACGACGGAGTCGGGCGGGGCGAAGGCACTGGTGTCCGTGGTGGTGGTCGGCATGCCGGACTCGGCGAAGGCGAAGGCGCTCAAGGCGCTGACCGAGAAGGACGGCACCGGCAACGTCACCGACATGGTGAAGGACAAGACGTACACCGCCGCCGGTGCCCCGAGCGTGAGCAGCACTGACGCGGCGTACGCGTCGAAGGTGGAAGGCACGAACACGACGATCGTGCTGGCCGACTTCTACGCCAAGCACCAGGACAAGGACCTGATCGAGAAGATCGCCGACGACGCTCTCCGCCTCTCGGCCGACCTCCACCCCTGACCCGGGCGCCCGCTGCCGGACGCCCGGGCCGGCAGCTCAGCTCGACTGGCCGGGCATCGCGATCGCCACCGGCTTCTCGCCGGCCTCGGCGCGCCAGGGGGTGCCTCGCCGCGAAGCCGCGACCAGCGCGTGCAACGCCGTGGTGCGCAACCCCGCGTCGTCGGTGTGGTCGATCACCGCGAGCCACGCCGACGCGCAGTCCGCTTCGGCCGTCGCCACCACCTGGGACGCCGACTTCGCGTCCGTCACCGGGTTCTTCGGCACGTACGCCGCTTCCGGCGCCACCGGGGTCGCCCCGGCCGCCGCGAGCGTCGTCTGCAGGAAATCGCGGCGCAGGGCGTGCTCGGCCGCGCCGCTCTTCTCCGCGTCGCCGAATTCGCCCGGCAGGAACGCGCTGACCAGGCCGTACACCCACACCGCGGCGTGCTCGGCCGCCAGTGCCGCCTGCAGCGGGTCCACCGCCTCCTTCGGCACCGCACCGGCCGGGGCGGTGCCCACCTTCGGGGCGTCCTCGCCCGGCCCCAGCGCCGGGGCGGTGCGCTGCAGCGCCGCGCAGCCCGCCGCCACCGCCGCGACCAGCCCGGCGCGGTAGCGCGGCAGCCCGCCGACGAGGTCCTCGGCCTGCTTGCGCGCCGCCGCCAGCCGCTCCTTCAGCCCGCCCAGCGCCGCGGGCGCGGGCGGGGCCGGTGACGGCGTCGGCTTGGGCCGGTTCAGCCGGTCCACTTCGGACTTGAGGGCGGCCGCGTGTGCCGCGCGCGCGTCGGCCAGCTGGCCGGCGGCGTCGGCGTCCGCGCCCTTGGCCAGTGCCCGCGCCGCGTCGGCGTCCGCCTGGGCGGCGGCCAGCAGCGGCTGCAGCGGGTCGGGGCTTTCGTCGTAGCCGGGCCCGCAGGCGGCGAGGGGGACGGCCAGTGCGGCCAGCGCCCCCGCGCGGAGGGCGCCGCGGCGGGTCAGCTCGGTCGGTCTTCCGGTCACGCCGCCCCATCCTGCCAGGCCCCGGGGCGCCCCCGCCGCTCGCGCGGGGTGAGCGGGCGACCGGATAAGCTGGTCCACCACCGACCCGACCACCCAGCCCGAGCAAGGAGACCCCCACGTGCCAGGAGAACTCGCCAGCCGGCTTCAGCCGATAGTGGCCGAAGCCGTCACCGCCGCGGGTTTCGACCTCGACTCGTTCGAGGTGCAGCAGGCCGGCCGGCGCCAGCTGGTCAAGGTCGTCGTCGACTCCGACGACGGGGTCGGGCTGGACGAGATCGCCGAGATCAGCCGCAAGGTTTCGGCGACCCTCGACGAGAACGAGCACGTGCTCGCGAGCGCGTACACGCTGGAGGTCACCTCGCCGGGCCTCGACCGCCCGCTCACCCAGCCGAGGCACTGGCGGCGCGCGCGGTTCCGCCTGGTGAAGATCAGCCCGGCGGAGGGGGCGCCCTTCGTCGGCCGGGTCGGTCACGCGGGCGAGGCCGCCGCCCGCGTCCTGGCCGGCGGCAAGCTCCGCGACGTCCGCTACGCCGACGTGGCGAAGGCGGTCGTGGAGATCGAGTTCAAGCAGCCGCCCGCCGAGGACCTGAAACTGCTCGAAGACGACGCGTCCGGCATGATCGCAGCCGAGACGGAGAAGGGGTCGAAGTGAACGTCGACATCGCCGCGCTGCGGGCGATCGAACGGGACAAGGACATCCCCTTCGAAACGGTGATCGAGGCCATCGAGACGGCCTTGCTCACCGCGTACAAGCACACCGAGGGCCACCAGCCGCACGCCCGCATCGACATCGACCGCAAGACGGGCCTGGTGCGCGTGCTCGCGCACACGCTGACCCACGACGGCCAGGTCGACGAGGAGTGGGACGACACCCCGGAGGGCTTCGGCCGGATCGCCGCCACCACCGCGCGCCAGGTCATCCTGCAGCGGCTGCGCGACGCCGAGCACGAGAAGACCTTCGGCGAGTTCTCCACCAAGGAGGGCGAGATCGTCGCCGGCGTGATCCAGCGCGACGCCCGCGCGAACGCCCGCGGCATGGTCGTCGTCCAGGTGGGTGACACCGAGGGCGTGCTGCCGTCCGGCGAGCAGGTCGCCGGGGAGTCCTACGAGCACGGCAGCCGGATCAAGGCGTACGTGGTCACGGTCTCGCGCAGCAACCGCGGCCCGCAGATCACGCTCTCGCGCTCGCACCCGAACCTGGTGCGCAAGCTGTTCGCGCTGGAGGTGCCGGAGATCGCCGACGGGACGGTCGAGATCGCCGCCGTGGCGCGCGAGCCGGGGCACCGCACGAAGATCGCGGTCAAGTCCACCGTGCCGGGCGTCAACGCCAAGGGCGCCTGCATCGGCCCGGTCGGCGCGCGCGTGCGCAACGTGATGAGCGAGCTGGCCGGCGAGAAGATCGACATCATCGACTACTCCGAGGATCCCGCCCGGTTCGTCGGGAATGCGCTGTCGCCCGCGAAGGTTGTTTCGGTACGAGTCGTGGACGAGCGGGCGAAGACCGCCCGCGTCGTGGTGCCGGACTTCCAGCTGTCGCTGGCGATCGGCAAGGAGGGCCAGAACGCCCGCCTCGCCGCCCGCCTGACCGGCTGGCGGATCGACATCCGCAGCGACGCCGCACCGGCGGACGACGAGGGTGATCAAGACCACGCCCGTCCGCCGCGGCCCGCCGCGACAACCGGTTCGGCTGAGTGAAGGTCGAAGCGCTAGACTCAGGAGTGGTTCGAAGCCCGCGGCGGGTAGCCGAGCGCCAGCCCCACCGGAATTCCCCGGTGCGGACTTGTGTCGGCTGCAAGCGGCGGGCATTGATCGGTGAGCTGCTGCGCGTGGTCGCGGTGGCCGGGCGGGTGGTCGTCGACGAGCGTCGGCGGCTGCCGGGCCGGGGGGCTTGGCTGCACCCCGACCCGGACTGCCTGGCCAAGGCCGAACGGCGGCGGGCCTTCCCGAGAGCCCTGCGGGCTCCCGGGGCGCTCGACGTCCGCGAGGTCCGCGAGCACGTCGGGCCCACGGAGGCACCACGAACCACGCACCACGAGCCCGGGACGTCCCCGGGGTCGCGAGGGACCAAGGAAGCAGGTCGACCCGTCATGAGTCAGCCGTGAAGCTGAAGCCATGAGCGTCAGACAATAAGGACGAGGTCAGCGGGTTCTCCGCCTGGCCTCCCCTAGATGAGGAGAGTTGTGCCAGGCAAGGCCCGCGTACACGAGCTCGCGAAGGAGCTCGGCATCACCAGCAAGGACGTGCTCGCGAAGTTGAAGGAACAGGGCGAGTTCGTCAAGTCCGCGTCGTCCACGGTCGAGGCGCCCGTCGCCCGTCGTCTCCGCGACGCGTATGCGCCCAAGGGCGCCAAGAAGCCCACCCCCGGCCCGTCGGCGCGCCCCGGTCCGCCGGCCGCCAAGCCCGGTCCCGCCGCCCCGAAGCCCCCCGCGCCTGCCCAGCAGGCTCCGGCGGCCCAGGCGGCGCCCGCTCCGGCTGTGTCGGCTACGTCGGCCCCGGCCGCACCCCAGCAGCAGGCGCCCGCGGCGTCGAAGCCGGCCACCCCGGGGCAGCGCCCCGGCCCGCGGCCCGGCCCGCGTCCGGCCACGCCCGCACCCCAGCAGCAGGTCCCGGCCGCCAAGGCCGAGGCTCCGGCCGCTCCGAAGCAGGACACCCCGGCCGCGCCCCCTTCGGGCGGCACCGGCTCGGTCGTCCCGCCGAAGCCGCAGGGCCCCAAGCCCGGCGGTCCCAAGCCCGGCCCGCGCACCCCGCGCGTCGGCAACAACCCGTTCGGCGTCGGTTCCGGCGCTCCGGCCCCGCGTCCGCAGGCTCCGCGCCCCGGCGGCGGCCAGGGCGGCGACAACCGGCCCCCGCGTCCCGGCGGTGGCGCCGGCGGTGACCGTCCGGCCCCGCGGCCGGGTGGTGGCGCCGGTGGCAACCGGCCGAGCCCGGGCAACATGCCCCCGCGCCCGAACCCCGGCATGATGCCGGGCCGCACGCAGCGTCCCGCCGGTCCCGGTGGCGGCGCCCGCGGTGGCCCCGGTGGCGGTGCCCGTGGCGGCCCCGGTGGCGGCGGTCGTCCCGGTGGTGGCGGCGGCGGTTTCCGCGGCGGTCCCGGTGGCGGTGGCGGCGGCGGTGGCTTCCGCGGCGGTCCCGGTGGCGGCGGCGGTGGCGGCGGCTTCCGCCCGGGTGGCGGCGGTCCCGGTGGGGGCGGCGCCCCGGCCGGTGGCGGCGGCTTCCGCGGTGGCGGCGGCGGTCGTGGCGGCCCCGGTGGCCGTGGCGGTACCGCGGGTGCCTTCGGGCGTCCCGGTGGTCCCTCGCGCAAGGGCCGCAAGTCGAAGCGGCAGAAGCGCCAGGAGTACATGGACAACATGCAGGCGCCCAGCGTCGGCGGCGTCCGCCTGCCCAAGGGCAGTGGCGAGACGATCCGGCTGCCGCGCGGTGCCTCGCTGACCGACTTCGCCGAGAAGATCGACGCCAACCCGGCTTCGCTGGTGCAGGTGCTCTTCCACCTCGGCGAGATGGTCACCGCGACGCAGTCCGTGTCCGACGACATCCTCGAGCTGCTCGGCGGCGAAATGAACTACAACGTTCAGGTCGTCAGCCCCGAGGAGGAGGACCGCGAGCTCCTGGAGACCTTCGACATCACGTATGGCGAAGACTCCGGCGAGGAAGAGGACCTGCAGGTCCGGCCGCCCGTCGTGACCATCATGGGTCACGTCGACCACGGTAAGACCCGCCTGCTCGACACGATCCGGAAGACGAAGGTCCGCGAGAGCGAGGCCGGCGGCATCACGCAGCACATCGGTGCGTACCAGATCGAGACCGAGCTCGACGGCAACCCGCGTCTGATCACCTTCATCGACACCCCGGGTCACGAGGCGTTCACCGCCATGCGTGCCCGTGGTGCGAACTCGACCGACATCGCGGTGATCGTGGTGGCGGCCGACGACGGTGTGATGCCGCAGACGGTCGAGGCGATCAACCACGCGCAGGCCGCCAAGGCCCCGATCGTGGTCGCGATCAACAAGATCGACAAGGAAGGCGCGAACCCGGACAAGATCCGGCAGCAGCTGACCGAGTACGGCCTGGTCGCCGAGGAGTACGGCGGCGACACGATGTTCGTCGAGATCTCCGCGCGGCAGAACATCAACATCGACGGCCTGCTCGAGGCGATCCTGCTGACCGCGGACGCCGCTCTGGACCTCCGGGCCAACCCGGACATGGAGGCCCAGGGTGTCGCGATCGAGGCGCACCTCGACCGCGGCCGCGGCCCGGTGGCCACCGTCCTGGTCCAGCGCGGCACGCTGCGCGTCGGTGACTCGGTCGTGGCGGGTGACGCCTACGGCCGCGTCCGCCGGATGGTCGACGAGCACAACGTCGACGTCACCGAGGCGCTGCCGTCGCGGCCCGTCCAGGTCATCGGCTTCACGTCGGTGCCCGGCGCGGGTGACACCTTCCTGGTGGTCGACGAGGACCGCGTCGCCCGGCAGATCGCCGAGCGCCGGTCGGCTCGCACGCGCAACGCGCTCAACGCGTCGCGCCGCAAGCGGGTCAGCCTCGAGGACCTCGACTCCGCCTTGAAGGAGACGAACAGCCTCAACCTGATCATCAAGGGTGACAACTCGGGTACGGTCGAGGCCCTCGAAGCCTCGCTGCTCCAGCTGGACGTCGGCGACGAGGTCGAGCTGAACGTGGTCCACCGCGGTGTCGGTGGCGTGACCGAGTCGGACATCGACCTGGCGACCGCGTCCGACGCGATCGTCCTCGGGTTCAACGTCCGCGCCCAGGGCAAGGCGACCGAGCGGGCCACCCGCGAGGGCGTCGACGTCCGGTACTACACGGTCATCTACCAGGCGATCGACGAGATCGAGCAGGCCCTCAAGGGCATGCTCAAGCCGGAGTACGAAGAGGTCGAGCTGGGCCGCGCCGAGGTCCGCGAGGTCTTCAAGTCCTCCAAGATCGGCACGATCGCGGGTTGCCTGGTCATGTCCGGCGAGATCCGGCGCAACGCCCGGGCCCGTCTTCTCCGCGACGGCACCGTCGTGGCGGAGAACCTGCCGATCAGCTCGCTGCGGCGGTTCAAGGACGACGTGGTCGAGGTCCGCGAGGGCTATGAGTGCGGTCTGACGCTCGGTTCGTACGGCGACATCAAGGTCGACGACATCATCGAGACGTACGAGCAGCGCGAGAAGCCGCGTTCCTGATGTTCGGTGCCGGGTGCGTGCGGGAAATCCGCACGCACCCGGCGCTTCCCTACTACACCACCAAAACTGCCTATGTTCGTCGGAGCTCTCGAGCTCGACATCCTGCTCGGCGACGTCCATTCGCTGAAGCAGAAGCGATCCGTGGTCCGTCCGGTGCTGGCCGAGGTGCGCAAGCGCTTCGCCGTGTCGGTGGCCGAAGCCGGGCACACCGACCTGCACCGCCGGACCCTCATCGGGGTGGCCGTGGTCGCCGAAGGTGGCGAGCACGTCCGGGACGTGCTCGACTCGTGTGAGCGGTACGTGGCGAGCCGGCCGGAGTTCGAACTGCTTTCCGCGCGCCGGCGGCTGCTCGGCCCAGACGATTAGATCTTTTCCTAGGAGAACGACATGGCCGATCCTGCTCGGGCTCGCAAGCTCGCCAAGCGGATCTCGCAGATCGTCGCGTCGGCGATCGAACACGAGGTCAAGGACGCCCGGCTGGACTACGTGACCATCACGGACACGAAGGTCACGGGCGACCTGCACGACGCCACGGTGTACTACACGGTGCTCGGCGAGAAGCTGGACTCCGTCCCGGACTTCGCCGGTGCGGCGGCCGCGCTCGAATCGGCGCGCGGAATGCTCCGCACCAAGGTCGGGCAGGGCACCGGCGTCCGCTACACGCCGACGCTGACCTTCGTCGCCGACACGATTCCGGAGGAGTCGAAGCGGATCGAGGACCTGCTCGCGAAGGCCCGTGAGGCCGACGCGGAGGTGGCGCGCCGGGCAACCGGCGCCCAGCACGCGGGTGAAGCCGATCCGTACAAGGCCCCTCGCGAGACCGAAGACGCCGAAGACGACGAGTTCGCGGAGGAGGAGAGCCGGGGCTGACCCGTGCTCTCCCGCCGCGGCCTGCTCGCCGGCAGCGCACTCGCGCTGCTGGCGGGCTGCTCGTCTTCCGGGCCTCCTCCCGGACCACCCCCGGTACCGATGCCGACCCGCCCGGCGGCACCGCGCGACCCCGTGACGGTGCAGCGCGTGCCCTCGGCGGCCCGCGGTACCGACGTCGACCTGGTCCTGATCACCCCCGAAGGCGTCCCGGCCTCGGGCCTCCCGGTCTGCCTGGCGCTGCACGGCCGCGGTGCCCAGGCGCGAACGTTCCTTTCTCTGGGCGTCCCGGCGGTACTGACGGCGGCCGTCCGCGCCGGAACCCCGCCGTTCGCCGTCGCGGCCCTCGACGGCGACCACTATTGGGTGAAAACCGACGGTCCCGACGACCCGCAGCGCATGCTCACCGACGAGGTCCCCGGCTGGCTCGCCGCCCGCGACCTGCGTCCGCCGTCGGCGGTGTTCGGCATTTCGATGGGTGGCTTCGGCGCCCTGCGGTTCGCCCGCGCCCACCCGGACCTGAAGGCGGTGGCGACGGCGAGCGCGGCGCTGTTCGTGAGCTGGCCGGACGCCCGCAGCCGCAAGGTGTTCGCGGACGAAATGAACTGGCGCGCGGAGGAACCGCTGCTGCACACTGCCGATCTACGCCCCGCGGGCCTCGGCGTGTGGTGTGGCGAGTCGGACCCGTTCCTGGGCGCCGACCGTCGGCTGGTGAAGGCGGTTTCGCCGGAAGTCTCCCGGTTCACCCCGGGCGGGCACGACGACGAATACTGGCGAGGCGTACTGCCGGAGATCGTGAAGTTCGTGGGGGAGCGTCTGTCGTGACCGAGGTGTCGAAGGCCGTCTGGACCGACGCCGACTTCGCGCGGATGGGCTGGCACGACTGCCGCATCCACGCGCTCGGCTTCCTCGAAGACGACGACCCGCCGCCGGGCCGGCTCCTGCTGGACCTGGACTACATCGTCCGCTGGGTCGAGCCCGCCCGGCGCGAGAAGCACTTCACGTTCTGGATCTCCCCGGCGACCCTGGTGTTCGACGAGGCCTGGGACGTCACCGGCGACATCGGCCCGCTGCACAGCAGCCTGGAGATCGCGGACCTCCACCGCCTCGACCCCCCGGACGACCAGCCGTATCCGCTGTGGCACCTGGAGGGGCACGAGTTCGACCTGAAGCTCCGGGCGAGCGGTTTCCGGCAGTACCTCCGCAGCTCGCCCCGGCACGTGCCCCGGCAGGTCCTCACGATGGCCGAACGCGGCGGCCTCGGCTTCGCCGAGCAGGCGTTCGCCTAGGCCACCATCGCGAACGCGCCGTAGTACTCGCCCTCCTGCGTCCGGGTGCCGCTGCGGTCGGGACTGACCTCCGCGCCCACCCAGCCCTGGAACGTCCCCGAGTCGTCGATCACCTGCAGCAGCGGCCGCACGTGGCTGTTGAGCAGGTAGCACCCGTCGTAGGACAGGCACTCGCACCAGAACTCGTAGCTGTTGCGCCGGCCGCCGAAGTCGCCGGTCAGGTAGTAGAACCGGCGGTCGCCGCTGTCGGCGAGCTTCTGCACGCAAGCCGCGTAGCCGGGGGTGGCCGGTGTCCCGCAGCAGGACGCCGCGTCGCAGCCCGCGTTCTTCTGCACGTACCCGAGGCACGAACCGTCCGTGCAGGCGTTCCAGGCCGGGCCCACGGTGAAGCTGCCCGCCGCCCCGCGCGCCACGGTGGTGATCTTCTTGTTGTTCCAGCTCTGTGCCTCGTACTTGTACGAGCGCTGCGTGGCGCGGATGCTGCTCATCGACGCCTTGCTGGTCTGGGCCAGCGAGGCGTTGCTGCCATACGCGTAGCCGCCGGTGATCGAGTACGTGTCGTCGACCAGCTCCATCCGGCCCAGGCCGGGGTGCAGCTCGGAGACCGCCCAGGTCTCGCCGAGGTTCACCGCGGTCGTCGAGCCGTTGATCGTGCTGCTCGTCCAGGTGATCGTCACCCGTCCGGACGCCGAGTCGTAGGCGTAGGTGCCGGTGAAGTGGCCGTTCGGGTCGCCGGTGAACCCTGGCGCGGTTTTGATCGCGCAGTTGTTGCGGGGATTGGTGCCCGGCTGGAACTCACCGCAGTAGTAGACGTCCCCGCTGTTCACCGGAACGGGGTAATCGCGCTGGCTCCACGTCCAGAAGTTGTGCTGGACGGTGTTGTCGGCCTGGTTGAACACCAGGTAGCCCAGCCGCAGGTAGTTGCTGCCGACGGCCTCGGTGAACCCGGCGACGCTGACCACCCAGTTCTGCTTGCCCAGCGGCGGCGGCGCGGCGTGCGCGGCGGACGCGCCGAGCAGCAGCGTCGAGGCGAGCGCCGAAAGGATGACTGTCACGAACACGCCGAACCGGCGGAAAACCCCCATCTGCATGAGGTGAGCGTAACTGATCAACGCCTTATTTCGAAGCGAACAAGATCGCCTGCGCCACCTCGGCGCCGGGATCGAGCAGCCATTCCGCGTCCACGGTGAACCCGGCGTCCCGCACCCGCCGGGCCAGCCACCACGGCTGCCGCAGGTGGACGTGCACCCGCATCGGGTGGCCGCCGTAGCCCTGGGTCTTGAGCCGGGTGCCGACGCCGACGTGGTAGCCGATCACCAGCAGCCCGCCCGGCCGCAGCACGCGGTGGAAGTGCCCCAGCGCCACCGGCACCGCCTCGTCGGGGACGTGGATCAGCGACCAGGACGCCAGCACGCCCGCGACCGACGCGTCCGGCAGCGCGAGGTCCGTCATCGAACCGACCTCGAACCGCAGCTCCGGGTGCGCCCGGCGGGCGAGGTCGACCATCCCCGGCGAAAGGTCGACGCCGGACGCGTCGACGCCCAGCGAAGCCAGGTACGCCGTGAAGTGCCCGGGGCCGCAGCCGACGTCCACCGCCGGCCCGTCGACCTGCGCCGCGAACAGCGTCAGCGCGGCCTTGAGGTACGGCTGCTTTTCGAGCGCGTCGGAGACGAACTCGGCGTAGCTCGACGCCACGGTGTCGTACGACTCGGCGGTGTCCGAGAGCCAGCTCATCGCGCGCGCAGGCCGTCGAGGACCATGCCGAGCGCGCGCCGCCAGTCCGGGGTCGCGGTCGCCGCCGCGAACACGATCGGCAGGTCGGTCCCCCGGAAATCCGTCCGCAGTGCCCCGGCCTCCTGGGCCCGCGAGATGAGCCGGTGCATCCGCGAACCGTTGGCCTCTTTGGCTTTCTCCAGCCCCGACCCCGGGCCGAACGTCCGCGAGCACACTTCGGTGAAGCCGCGGTCGGAGACCTGCATCAGCACCGAACGTTCGAGGAACAGGACGAATCCGTCCCACGGGTCCTCGCACGCGAGGGCCTCGTCCAGCACGGCTTCCGCCTCTTCCAGGACCGGCAGGAACGCGGCTTCGACGAGGTCCGCCCGCGTCGGGAACCGGTTGTAGAGGGTGCCGATGGCGACCTCGGCGCGCCGCGCGATTTCGTCGAGCGGGGCGTCGACCCCCTTGGCGCCGAACACTTCCCGCGCCGCCGCGACCAGCGCTTCCCGGTTGCGCCGGGCGTCCGCGCGCAGGGGACGTCGCTCGACGCTCACGCCGCGAAGTATAGCCGCGTACGCCCGAGCGGCCCGCCTGGTTGCCTTCTGATCGGAACCTCACAGTGCCCGCCGCGGGGGTCCGGCGGGAGCACAATGGGGTGCAGCGGGGTCAACCCCGCACCGAGACGGCCACCGAGGGGAGGTCGGCACCCGTGCACTCCGACCTTTCCCCGTCCGGCCGCACCGGAGTCCTCCTGGTCGGCACCCGCGGGCAGCGGGGCCCCGGGGAGGTGCTGATCAGGATCAGGGGCGGCCTGGAAACCTTCCTTGCCTGGTCCGACACGGAGCTGCCGAAGGGCACGACCGTCCTGGTCGTGGACACCCGGGGACGGCGCACGGTCGACGTCGTGGCGTGGGACGCCTCGGATCCCGTTCCTGAGTGATTTCCAAAGGACAGCCGATGTTCGGTTATCGCGTGCCCGCTCCCAACGAGGCGATGCTGATCTCCGGGGGCAAGAGCGGCAAGGGCGCGTCGCCGTTCCGGGTCGTCACCGGCCACGGTGCGTTCGTCATGCCCGTCTTCCGGAAAGTCCGGTTCCTCACCCTCGCCATGTGCGAGGCGGAAGTGACCGAAGTGTGCGTGACCAAGCAGGCCATCGCCCTGACCGTCCGGGCGGTGATCGCGTTCAAGGTCGGCAACGACACCGAGAGCATCGTCAACGCCGGCCAGCGGTTCCTCTCCGACCAGGACCAGATGTCCGTGCTGACCGGCCGGATCTTCGCCGGGCACCTGCGGTCCATCATCGGGTCGATGACCGTCGAGGAGATCATCACCGAGCGGCAGAAGCTCGCCACCGAGGTGCTGGACGGCTCGGCGGTCGAGATGGCCAAGATCGGCCTCACCGTCGACGCCCTGCAGATCCAGTCGATCGACGACATGAAGCTCGGCTACATCGCCGCGATGGCCGCGCCGCACAACGCCGCCATCCAGCGGGACGCGCAGATCGCGCAGGCCGTGGCGAACCAGACCGCGGCCGAAGCCGAGCAGAAGTCGCAGCGGACGCAGGCCGAGTACGCCCGGCAGACGTCGATCGTGCAGGCGCAGTACCGCGCCGAGGTCGAGGCGGCGCAGGCCGAGGCCGCCCAGGCGGGCCCGCTCGCGCAGGCGAAGGCCCAGCAGGAGGTCATCGACGCGCGCACCGAGCTGGCCCAGCGCGAAGCCGAGCTCCGGCAGCAGCAGCTCGTGGCCGAGGTGATCAAGCCCGCCGACGCCGAGGCCGAGCGGATCCGCATCCTGGCCGTCGCCGAGGCGGAGAAGATGCGCATCCAGGCGGAGGCGGCCGCGTCGCACAACCGGGTCGCGCTCGACCGGATGCTCATCGACCAGCTGCCGCAGATCGTCAAGGAAGCCGGGCGGGGGCTGTCCGGGGCGAACGTCAACATCCTCAACGGCGCCGACGGCCTCGGGGAGATGGCCGCCGGGCTGGTCGGCCAGGGACTGTCCATCTTGGACTCGGTGAAGCGCGGCCTGAGCACCCCTCCGTCGCCGTCGCCCGCGGCCGTGCCGGAAGCGAACGGGCAGGTGACCAAGCCCGAGCTCACCGCATAGCGTTTTGTCGACTCAGGAGGCCGGCTTCACCGCGACGACCAGGTCACGCAGGATGGCCTGGTCGACGCGGTGGGCGAACTCCTCCCACGGCCCGCCCTCGCGGACGTCCAGCCCGGCCTTCCGGAGCACCTCGACCAGTTCTTCCCGCGGCAGCACGGTCGTGTTCCACGAAATGCCGAGCGCGCCGCCGGGCTTCAGCACCCGCGTCCACACGGGAACGGCGGCCGCGAGCAGGTCGCGCGGGCTGCGTTGCAGACCCGCCTCGCGGTGGCTGCCGTGCTGCACGCCGTACGGGGCGTCGGTGACGATCACGTCGCAGGAGTTCGCCCGCAGCACCTCGTCGGTGGTCAGCGTGTCGGCGTTGAAGTAGGTGAGCTTGCGCGTGTCGCCCGCTTTGTACGCTTCCTTGTCCAGCGCGTACTCGATGTCGAGCCGCCGGCCGAGCCGCACCTTGTTGCGCCGCAGCTGACCCGACTCCGCGGTGTGCTTCACGCGCTTGTTGCGCAGCCAGGTCTTGATGAACGCCTCGTACGCCTCGAAGTCCTTGGCGTCGACGTCCAGGCCGGTCGCGTGCACGCCGTACATCATCGCCTGGTTCAGCGTGGTGCCGCGGCCGCACAGCGGGTCGAGCAGGTACTTCGGCTTGCCCGAGAACGGGTCCGCGGTCGCCAGCAGCGTCACGTTCACCAGCAGCTTGGTGAACAGCTCGTTCGTCTTGCCCGCGTACTTCTGGATGGTCAGCAGGTCCGAATCGGCCTTGGCCAGCGGTGTCACGGGCACCGGACGGAGGACGCCGTCACCCAGCTCGAACAGGGCGTACAGCGACGAGACGTTCGACAGGAGCGCGAGGTCGCCCTCGCCGAGGGGCGCGGAGCTGGTGAAGCGCACGTAGCCGACGCCGCCGAGCTCGACCTCCTCGATCGCGGACAGCTCGGCCGCCAGGCCCGCGCCGAACACCGCCAGCTCGGCGCGCAGCAGCGCGGGGGAGGAGGCGGCGTAGACCCGGTTGGCCGACGGGTAGACCAGCATCGCGTACTCAGGCATCCCGCAGAGCGTAGCGTGACGCACCGTGACCCCTACTTCGGCGCAGGACATCCGGGACGCGGCGGCACTGCTCGCGGCGGCAACCGACGTGACGATCCTCGGCCACGTGCGGCCGGACGCGGACGCGCTGGGCAGCGCGCTCGCCCTCGGCCGGGCACTGCTCCGGCGCGGCGCCTCCGTGCGCGTGTCGTTCGGTGAGCCCGACGAGGCCCCGGAGACCCTCCGCTGGCTCGACGAGGACGGCCTGCTGACGCACCCGGACGCCCTCCCGGACGCCGACGGCCTGCTCGTCTGCGTGGACACGCCGACGCCGAAGCGGCTGGGCCGGCTCGCCGGGCGCGTCGAGCTCGCCGGGGCGGTGCTGGTGATCGACCACCACGCGACGAACACGTTCTACGGCACCTGCCACGTCGTCGACGAGAGCGCCGAGGCCAGCGCGGTCCTCGTGTACCGCGTCCTGGAGGCGCTGGGCACCGAGCTGGACGAGCCGATCGCGCGCGGGCTCTACGCGGGGATCGTCACCGACACCAGCGGGTTCCGCCGGGCGAGCCCGGAGACGCACCGGATGGCGGCCCGGCTGCTGGAAGCGGGCGCCGACCCGGAAGCGATCGTGCGCCGGATCGTCGACGAGCGGCCGTTCGCCTGGCTGCCGATGCTGTCGTCGGTGCTGCGCGACGCCCGGCTGGAGCCGGATGCCGCGCAGGGCCGGGGTTTCGTGCACGCGGTGGTTTCCCTCGACGCGGCGCGCACGGTCCGCGGCGAGGAGGTCGAGTCGGTCATCGACGTCGTCCGCTCGGTGCGCGAGGCGGCCGTCGCGGCGGTGCTCAAACAGGACCCGGCGCAGCCGGGGCAGTGGCAGATTTCGTTGCGCAGCATCGGGATCGACGTCTCGGCGGTGGCGGCGGAGTTCGGCGGCGGCGGGCACCGGCAGGCCGCGGGCTGCACCGTCACGGGCTCGGCTTCGGACGTCATCGCCGGCCTGCGGGAGGCTTTGGAGCGGGCCCCGCTGCTGTGAGCCGCGTCGGATGGCGGGGCCGGAAAGTTCCCGGGTTCCCGCCGGTCAGGACCGTGGGTGGCGGCGGTTAGAGTCCGGTTCGTGGTGAACGTGGAGGAGATCGAGCGGGTTCCGGCGAAGCGCGTGCTGGGGCTGGCCCTGCCCGCACTGGGGGTGCTGGCCGCCGAGCCGCTGTACGTGCTGGTCGACACCGCGGTGATCGGTCACCTCGACGCCCTGTCGCTGGCCGGGCTCGCGCTCGGCGGTGTCGTGCTGGCCCAGGTGTCGAGCCAGCTGACGTTCCTGTCCTACGGCACGACGTCCCGCACCGCCCGGCTGCACGGCGCCGGCCGCCGGGCCGACGCGGTGCGCGAAGGCGTGCAGGCGACGTGGCTGGCGGTGTTCGTCGGGCTCGTCGTGCTGGCCGCGGGGCAGCTGCTGGCCTGGCCGATCGCCCGGGTGCTTTCGGGGAGCGACGAGATCGCTTCCGCCGCGGTGTCGTGGCTGCGGATCGCCCTGTTCGGGGCGCCGCTGATCCTGGTCACCATGGCCGGCAACGGCTGGATGCGCGGGGTGCAGGACGCCGCGAGGCCGTTGCGGTACGTGCTGGCGGGCAACGGGATCTCGGCCGTGCTGTGCCCGGTGCTCGTCTACTGGGCGGGGCTGGGGCTGGAGGGTTCGGCGATCGCGAACGTCGTCGCGCAGGTGATCTCGGCGTCGCTGTTCATCCTGGCGCTGGTCCGCGAGAAGGTGGGGTTGCGGCCGGACTTCAAGGTGATGCGTGCCCAGCTCGGCCTGGGCCGCGACCTGGTGCTGCGCAGCCTGGCGTTCCAGGCGTGCTTCGTCTCGGCGGCGGCCGTCGCGGCCCGGACGTCGACCGAGGCGGTCGGGGCGCACCAGGTGGTGCTGCAGCTGTGGACGTTCCTGGCGCTGGTGCTGGACTCGGTGGCGATCGCCGCGCAGTCGCTGGTCGGGGCCGCGCTGGGGGCGAACTCGGCCCGGCAGGCGCGCGGGGTGGCGTCGCAGATCACCGGGTACGGGCTGCTGATGGGGTGCTTCCTGGGCATGCTGTTCGCGGCGCTGTCGTGGGTGCTGCCGCACGCGTTCACGTCCGACCCGGGCGTGCTGGCGGAGATCCCGCACGCGTGGTGGTTCTTCGTCGCCCTGCAGCCGATCGCCGGCGTGGTCTTCGCCCTGGACGGCGTGCTCCTGGGCGCGGGCGACGCGGCCTTCCTCCGCAACGCGACACTCGGCAGCGCGGCCCTGGGTTTCCTCCCCCTGATCTGGGCGTCCCTCGCCTTCGGCTGGGGCTTGACGGGCATCTGGACCGGCCTCTCGTTGTTCATGCTCCTCCGCCTGGCCGCGGTCCTGGCCCGCTGGCGCTCCGGAAACTGGGCGATCCCCGGCGCCACCCGCCCCACCTGACCCGTACCCGGACGGTCGGTTCACGTACCCAGGGGGTCGGCCTGCGTACCTGGAGCGTCGGCCCGCGAACCGACCCTCCAGGTACGTGAACCGACCGTCCAGGTACGCAGGCCGACCGCCCGGGTACGCAGGCCGACCCTCTGAGCACGGGTGATGGGGGTTACCTGTGGGGAAAACCACCCGGGTCGTGGCTATGGTTCGAGGTTGCTTAGGCGATACAAGTAGTGGGGACGGCAGTGCAGGCGTCCGGACGAACGAACGCTGAAACCCTGGAGGAACCCGTGCCCGCCACCGGCCGTGCCACCGCCCGGTCCTGGCTGATCTGGCTCGCCGCCGTCACCGTGTACCTCCTCGCCGTCTTCCACCGGACGTCCTTCGGGGTCGCCGGGCTGCAGGCCGCCGAGCGCTTCGGCGTCGGCGCGGCCGCACTCGGCACGTTCACCGTCCTGCAGGTCGGTGTCTACGCCGCGATGCAGATCCCGACCGGCGTCCTGGTCGACCGCTACGGCCCCCGCCGCGTCCTCACCGCCGCCGTCCTGGTCCTCGGCGCCGGCCAGCTCCTGCTCGGCCTCGCTCACTCCTACGGCCTCGGCCTGGTCGCCCGCGGTGTCCTCGGCCTCGGCGACGCCCTCACCTTCGTCAGCGTCCTGCGCCTGGTCGCGGCCCACTTCCCGGGGCGCCAGTACGCGCTGCTGACGTCGTTCACCGCCGCCGTCGGCTACATCGGCAACCTGGCCGCCACCGTCCCGCTCGCCCTGGTCCTCGACGGCGCCGGCTGGACCCCCACGTTCCTCGCGGTCGGCGCCGTCACGGTCCTCTACACGGTCGTCGTCGCCCTCCGCGTCCGCGACGTCCCGGCCGGCGAACAGCCGCCGGTCCGCGAAAAAGTGCGTCCCCGCGAGCTCGCCGGCCAGGTCGCCGAAGCCTGGCGGACGCCGGGCACGCGCCTGGGCTTCTGGGTCCACTTCAGCACGATGTTCGCCCCGAACGCCCTGACGCTGCTGTGGGGCGTCCCCTGGCTGGTGCAGGGCCAAGGCCAGTCGAAGGCGACGGCGAGCGCGCTGCTCACCGTGTTCGTGTTCGGCTCGATGGCGGGCGGCCCGGCGCTCGGCGGCCTGATCGGACGCCGCCCGTCGCTGCGGATGCCGCTGGTCGGCGGGTACATCGGCGGAGCCGTGCTGGTCTGGGCGGTGCTGCTGGGCTGGCCGGGCCAGGTGCCCCTGCCGGTCCTGGTGCCCGCGTTCGCCTTCCTCGCCCTCGGCGGGCCGGCGTCGATGATCGGCTTCGCGCTGGCCCGCGACTACAACCCGCTCAGCCGCGTCGGCACGGCGACCGGCGTGGTCAACGTCGGCGGCTTCGTGGCCACGACGATCGCCGCGCTCGGCGTCGGCGTGCTGCTGCAGACCACCGGCGGGAACTTCCGCGTCGCCCTGCTGGCGATCGTCGCCATCCTGGCGCTCGGGACGTTCCGCCTGCTCGTGTGGTGGCGCCGGACCCGCACCCACCTGTTCCTCGCCGAAGCCCGTGGCGAGGAGCTGCCGGTGCGCATCACCCGCCGCCGCTGGGACGCGGCCCTGCCGGAGACGCCGGTCGTCGCCGCCTGATCACCCGCGCCGGGGCACCAGCCAGCACAGGCAGAAGGGGTGCCCGGCCGGGTCGGCGTACACCTGGAAGTCGTCCCCGGACGTGCTGCCGGCCGCGGCCTTCAGCACCGTGGCGCCGAGCGCCATGACCTCTTCGTGCGCTTCGGCGAAGTCCTCGACCCACAGGTCGAGGTGCACCTGCTGCTTCGACGGCCCGTCCGGCCACGTCGGCGGCACGTGGTCGGGCGCGAGCTGGACGCCGATCCGCGGCGCCCCGGCCACCAGCACCATGTGCCAGTCGCCGTCCTCGCTCACCTCCCCACCGAGGACCCCGGCCCAGAACCGGCTCTCGGCGGCGAGATCGGCCGCGTCGAAGGTGACGACCTGGTGGTTGATCCGCATGGACCCCAGTCTGCCGGAGTCACCGCCGGACCGGCGCCTGCAGCAGCTCCGGCGCCACGGCGAACCCGCGCCGCTCGTAGGCGGGTACGGCCCGCGGCGACGAGTGCACGGTGACCCGCTCCAGCCCCAGCTCCGCGGCGAGCCGCAGGACGCCGTCGATCAGCTGCCCGCCGAGGCCGCCGTCGCGCGCTTCCGGCACGACGTACACGCTCTGCACGTCCCCGGCGGCCCGCGACGGCGCCGACGGCGTCGGCACCCGCGGGGTGATCGCCAGGAACGCCATCCCGAGCACCCGGCCGGCCCGCACCAGGACGAGGCAGCGGTGGGTGGCCGCGTTCTCCCGCGCCCAGGCGGCGAACTCCCGCACGAACGCGTCGCGGCCCGCATCGGGCAGGCCGTCCCGCTCGGCCACCCAGCGCCACCGGAGCCCGGCGACCGTTTCCAGCTCGGCGGGCCGGGCGGCCCGCACTTCGATCTTCGTCACACCCCCATCCTGGCCGCCCACCCCAAGCGCCCCGAGGCCGCCTTGGGCGCTTGAACCGGGCCCGCATGACCGGCGCCCGCAGCCACCGCGAAACTCGCTGCCGATCACCCACCCCGCACCCGGGCCACCTCGCCGATCGCCGCCGCCGGAAGCGGAAAGGCGCCGGTCGGGCGGGGAAGTGACCGTCATCCGATCCACGACGGGCGGCCGCTAGGGTTTGCCGCGTGTCGAGCCCGAAACCGCCCCGCCGCCCCGCCCCGCCTCCCGGTCTGCTCATCGTCGACAAGCCCGCCGGCATGACGTCGCACGACGTCGTCGCGCGCGCCCGGCGGATCATGGGGACCCGCAAGGTCGGGCACGCCGGCACGCTCGACCCGATGGCGACCGGCGTGCTGGTGCTCGGCATCGAGCGCGCCACCAAGCTGCTCGGCCACCTCGCCCTGGACCGCAAGACCTACCTGGCCACCCTCAGCCTCGGCAGCAGCACCACCACCGACGACGCCGAGGGCGAAGTCCTCACCCAAGCGCAAACCACGAACATCCAAGACGAAGACATCGCCCAAGGCGTCGAGAAGCTCACCGGCGACATCCAGCAGGTGCCCAGCGCGGTCAGCGCGGTCAAGATCGACGGCAAGCGCGCCTACGCCCGCGTCCGCGCCGGCGAGGACGTCGTCATCCCGGCCCGCCCGGTCACCGTCCACCGCTTCGACGTCCTCGCCGTCCGCCACGAGGAGGATCACGTCGAGGTCGACGCCGTCGTCGAGTGCTCCTCCGGCACCTACGTCCGCGCGCTGGCCCGCGACCTCGGCGCGGACCTCGGCGTCGGCGGTCACCTGAAGGCCCTCCGGCGCACCACCGTCGGCCCCTTCACCCTGGCCAAGGCGAGGACGCTCGACCAGCTCGAAGAGCAGCCCGAACTGAGCCTCGACCTCGACGCCGCCGTCGCCGCCGCGTTCCCGCGCCGCGACCTCGACGCCGCCACGGCGAAGGCGGTCCGCCACGGCCAGCGCATCCCGGCGGCCGGTGTCGAGGGCACCTACGGGCTCTTCGGTCCCGACGGCCGGGTGCTCGCCCTGGCCGCCGACGAACAGGGCGTGTCCCGCGCGGTGGTCGTGTTGCTGCCCGCCTAGGGTGGGCTCGAGAGACGGGAGTGCGACGTGCTTCGGTGGCGTGGGCTGGGGGACCTTCCCGGTGGCTGGGGCCGGTGCGTGGTCACCATCGGCGTGTTCGACGGTGTCCACCGCGGGCATCAGGAGCTGATCAGCCGGACGGTGGCGGCGGCGGCCGAGCGCGGCCTGCCGAGCGTGATGCTGACGTTCGACCCGCACCCGTCGGAGGTGCTGCGCCCGGGCAGCCACCCGGCGCAGCTGACGACGCTGCGGCGCAAGGCCGAGATCGTCGAGGGCCTCGGCGTCGACGTCTTCTGCGTGCTGCCGTTCACCCTGGAGCTGTCCCGGCTGCAGCCGGAGGAGTTCGTGCACGAGGTGCTGGTCGACCGGCTGCACGCGGCCGCGGTGATCGTCGGCGACAACTTCACCTTCGGCGCCAAGGCGGCCGGCGACGTCGCGATGCTCCGCACCCTCGGCCGCCGGTTCGGCTTCGCCGCGTTCGGCGCCGAGCTGCAGGGCAAGGACCTGTCCGAAGCGGACCAGACGGCGATCACCTTCTCGAGCACGTACGTCCGGTCGTGCATCGACGCCGGTGACGTGGTCGCGGCCGCCGAAGCGCTCGGCCGCCCGCACCGCCTCGAAGGCATCGTCGTCCGCGGCGACGGCCGGGGCCACGAGCTCGGCTACCCGACGGCGAACCTGTCGACCCCGCGCTTCGCCGCGGTCCCGGCCGACGGCGTCTACAGCGCGTGGTTCACCCGTTCGGCCGACCCGGCGCGCCGGCTGCGCGCCGCCGTCTCGGTGGGCACCAACCCGACCTTCTCCGGCCGCGAGCGGACCGTCGAGGCGTTCGTCCTCGACGTCGACGAGGACTTCTACGGCCAGCACGTGGCCATCGACTTCGTGGCGCGGCTGCGTGACCAGGTGCGGTTCGCCGACTCGGCCGGGCTCGTCGCGCAGATCGACGACGACGTGGTCGAGACCAGGAAGGCACTCGAACTGCCCCCGGACGCCCTGACCGGGGACGAATAGGGGATTCCGCGTCCACACACGGGGCCGCGATGGCAAGATGCTCACGGACGGTGTGCGCGAACAGGGGAGCGGGAGACTGGTGGAGGACCACAAGATCGTCCAGCGGAACATCGCGTTGCAGCGCGAGTGGTACGGGGAGCCGCTCGGCGACCGCGTGCGCCGGCTCGTCGTCGCGTTCGACGTTTCGCAGGCGTTCCTGGCGGAGGTCCTCGGGATCAGCGCCCCCATGCTCAGCCAGGTGATGAGCGGGCGGCGGGCGAAGATCGGCAACCCGGTCGTGCTGGCCAGGATGATCATGCTCGAGCGCAAGATCCTGGTGCCCGAGGTCGCGGCGGGCAACCGCGACGCGATGCTGGCCGCGATGGAGGACGTCCGCGACTCCCGGCCCACCGTCGGCCGCGACAACATCCCGGTGGTCAACGAAGACCAGAAGGTGCTTGCCTACCTGCGCGACCTGGCCGAGGACGAGGACCTGGGCGAGGCCGCCAAGCGCCTCGACGACGACTTCCCGGCGATCGCCGACCTGCTCCGCCGGGCGGGCAACGGCGCCTGATGCCGGTTCTGTTCAGCGCCCTGCTCCCGCCGGAAGACGTCGTCACGGCCATCGCCGAGGCCCTCGGCGAGACCGGCGACGGCCTCCGCTGGGAGCCGCCCGAGCGCTGGCACATCACCCTCGCGTACTACGGCCAGGACGACGTCGAGTCCCGCGCCGCCTGGCTGGGCGGGCGGCTGGCCGGCCGCGGCCCGGTCGACGTCGGGCTGGAAAAGGCCGCGACGTTCCCCGGGGTGCTGTGGTTGACTGTCGCCGGAACGGAGTTGAAGCCGCTCGCGCACGCCGCGGGCGCCGACGCCGAACCGAGGCCCTACCGGGCCCACCTGACGCTCGCGCGGTTCCCCCGGGAAGAACCCGGGCTCGCCGCGCGTTGGACTTCAACGCTGGCCGGCTTCACGAGCCGGCGCTGGCAGGCCGGCGAGGTCGCGCTGATGAGCAGTGAGCGCGAGCCGGGCAGCGCCCGGCCCCGCTACCGGGTCGTCCGCCGCTTCGAACTGGGCCGCGGCTGAAGACACGCGCCTGAAGGCGCAGTTCAGCGGGCTGGTAACCTCAACGATCGGGTCCGGCTGCAGTCCGTGGCGGCCGTGACCGTCTTCCCGGCGTGCATCCGGCGTCCGGGGCCGCACGGCACTGATTATTTCGAGGAGCAACACAAGTGGCGCTGTCCACCGAAGAGAAGAAGTCGATCCTGGCCGAGTACGGCGTGCACGACTCGGACACCGGATCCCCCGAGGCCCAGGTGGCGCTGCTCACCAAGCGCATCGTCGGCCTCACCGAGCACCTCAAGGCTCACAAGCACGACCACCACTCCCGTCGCGGGCTCCTGCTGCTGGTCGGCCGTCGCCGCCGGCTGCTGAACTACGTGATGAAGGTGGACATCGAGCGTTACCGTGCGCTGATCCAGCGCCTCGGCCTGCGCCGATAGCTTTACCCGAGGGGGAGTGACCACAGGTCGCTCCCCCTCGCCACAAAACGGCGCGAGCGCGCACGAGGGTCCGTCCGCCGGTCCTCGGTAGTGGTTCCCGGGAAGTCTCCCGGGGGCTTCGATCGAAGACCGGCCTCATTCCTCGAGCGTCCTCAGGCGAAACGGGTCCCAGGGTGGGAGACTCGCGCCAGTAGAAGGAACCAAAGAGGAGAACTGTCTATGACCGACTCCACCGGAGTCACCGTGCACGAGACCGAAGCCGTCATCGACAACGGCCGGTTCGGCACCCGCACCGTCCGCTTCGAAACCGGCCGCCTGGCCCGCCAGGCCGCCGGCGCCGTGGTCGCGTACCTCGACGAAGAGACCATGCTGCTCTCGGCGACGACCGCGTCGAAGCACCCGAAGGAGCACTTCGACTTCTTCCCGCTGACCGTGGACGTCGAAGAGCGCATGTACGCCGCGGGCCGCATCCCCGGCGCGTTCTTCCGCCGCGAGGGCCGCCCGTCGACCGACGCGATCCTCACCGCCCGCCTGATCGACCGCCCGCTGCGCCCGTCGTTCGCCGACGGCCTCCGCAACGAGATCCAGGTCGTCATCACCGTCCAGAGCCTCAACCCGGACGACCCGTACGACGTGCTGGCCATCAACGCCGCCTCGGCGTCGACCCAGATCGCCGGCCTGCCGTTCTCCGGCCCGGTCGGCGGCGTGCGCGTCGCCCTGATCGAGGACCAGTGGGTCGCGTTCCCGACCTGGACCCAGCTGGAGAAGGCCACCTTCAACATGGTGGTCGCCGGCCGCATCGTCGGTGATGACGTCGCGATCATGATGGTCGAGGCCGAAGGCACCGAGCACACGCTCGATCTGATCGCCGCGGGCGGCAAGGCGCCGGACGAGACCTCGGTCGCCGAGGGCCTCGAGGCCGCCAAGCCGTTCATCAAGGTCCTGTGCGAGGCGCAGCAGCGCCTGGCCGCCGACGCCGCCAAGCCGACCGGCGAGTTCCCGGTCTACCCGGCCTACCAGCCGGACGTGTACGAGGCCGTCGCCGCCATCGCGACCGACGACCTGGCCCGCGCGCTGCAGATCGCCGGCAAGCAGGATCGCGACGCCGCGACCGACGAGGTCAAGGCCGCCGTGATCGAGAAGGTCGGCCTGGGCGAGGGCGAAGCCTTCGAAGGCCGCGACAAGGAGATCGGCGGGGCGTTCAAGGCCCTGACGAAGAAGATCATGCGCCAGCGCGTCCTCACGGAGAAGATCCGCATGGACGGCCGTGGCCTCACCGACATCCGGTCGCTCTCGGCCGAGGTCGCCGTGATCCCGCGGGCGCACGGTTCGGCGCTGTTCGAGCGCGGCGAAACCCAGATCCTGGGTGTCACCACGCTGAACATGCTGCGCATGGAGCAGCAGATCGACTCCCTCTCCCCGGAGACGACGAAGCGCTACCTGCACCACTACAACTTCCCGCCTTTCTCCACCGGTGAGACCGGCCGCGTCGGTTCGCCGAAGCGCCGCGAAATCGGCCACGGCATGCTCGCCGAGCGCGCCCTGGTCCCGGTGCTGCCGAAGCGCGACGAGTTCCCGTACGCGATTCGCCAGGTCTCCGAGGCGCTGGGCTCCAACGGCTCGACGTCGATGGGCTCGGTCTGCGCGTCCACCATGGCGCTGTACAACGCCGGCGTGCCGCTGAAGGCCCCGGTCGCGGGCATCGCGATGGGCCTGGTCTCCGACGAGGTCGACGGCGAGACGCGCTATGTGGCGCTGACCGACATCCTCGGTGCCGAGGACGCCCTGGGCGACATGGACTTCAAGGTCGCCGGCACCAAGGACATCATCACCGCGCTGCAGCTCGACACGAAGCTCGACGGCATCCCGTCGGAGGTCCTCGCGGCCGCGCTGAAGCAGGCGAAGGACGCCCGCAGCACCATCCTCGAGGTCATCGCCGAGGCGATCGACGGCCCGGACGAGATGAGCCCGTTCGCGCCGCGCGTCACCTCCGTGAAGATCCCGGTCGACAAGATCGGCGAGGTCATCGGCCCGAAGGGCAAGATGATCAACTCGATCACCGAGGAGACCGGCGCCGACATCTCCATCGAGGACGACGGCACGATCTACGTGGGCGCGGCCGACGGCCCGTCGGCGGAGGCGGCGATCGACAAGATCAACGCCATCGCCAACCCGCAGCTGCCCAAGGTCGGCGAGCGCTTCCTCGGCACCGTGGTGAAGACGGCCGCGTTCGGCGCGTTCGTCTCGCTGCTGCCGGGCAAGGACGGCCTGGTGCACATCTCGAAGCTGGGCAACGGCAAGCGGATCGCCAAGGTCGAGGACGTGGTCAACGTGGGCGACAAGCTCCGCGTCGAGATCGCCGACATCGACAACCGCGGCAAGATCAGCCTGATCGTGGTCAAGGACGAGGACGCCAAGCCCGCCGAGGGCGGCGAGAAGCCGGCCGACGCCGAGAAGGCCGACGCCAAGTAGCACGCAAGTTCCGTCGAAGGCCTCCTGGCCCGCTCGGTGCAAGTTGTCGTGAGTGGTAATTAGGGTTCTAACCCGAATTACCACTCACGAGGCCGGCGGCAGGGGGCCTTCGCGGCATCGTGAGTAAGGAACCCATGGCACGGCAGGTTTCCGGGCACGAGCAGCCCGTCGGCACCACCCGCACGCTGGAGTCCACTTCGGACGGTGCGGTCGTCAAGCGCAGCGTCCTGCCCGGCGGCCTGCGCGTGATCACCGAGCACGTCCCGGCGTCGCGCTCGGCCACGGTCGGGCTGTGGGTCGCCATCGGCTCCCGCGACGAGCCGGCCGCCGTCGCCGGTGCCGCGCACTACCTCGAGCACCTGCTGTTCAAGGGCACCAAGCACCGCGACGCCACGCAGATCGCCGAGGAGATCGACGCCGTCGGCGGCGAGTTCAACGCCTTCACGGCGAAGGAGCACACCTGCTACTACGCGCAGGTCCTCGACGCCGACCTCCCGCTCGCCATCGACCTGGTCACCGACGTCGTGTTCGACGCGCTGTGCACCGACCGCGACATGGACATGGAGCGCAGCGTCGTCCTCGAAGAGATCTCGATGCGCGACGACGACCCCGAGGACCTGCTGCACGAGACGTTCGTGACGGCCATCCTCGGCGACCACCCGCTCGGCCGCCCGGTGCTCGGCACCGAGAAGTCGATCATCGGGATGTCGCCGGCCGCGCTGCGGAACTTCTACAAGCGCCGCTACACGCTGCCGCGGATGGTCCTGTCGGTGGCCGGGAACATCGACCACAACCAGGTGCTGCGGCTGGTCCGCAAGGCGCTCGGCGAGCGCCTGGCCGGCACCGCGACCCCGATCGCGCCGCGTGAGGGCCGCGCCCGGATCAAGACCGTGCCGAAGCTGGCCCTGCACACCGACGACACCGAGCAGGCACACGTCATGCTCGGCCTGCGGTCGCTGTCGCGCCACGACGACCGTCGCTTCGCGCTGTCGGTGCTCAACGCGGCCCTCGGCGGCGGGATGAGCTCCCGGCTGTTCCAGGAGATCCGCGAGCAGCGCGGGCTGGCGTACCAGGTGTACTCGTCGGTCGCGAGCTACGCCGACACCGGGCACATGGCCGTGTACGCGGGCTGCCAGCCGGAGAAGCTCGGCGACGTCGCCGGCGTCATCCGCGAGGTGCTCGACAAGGTCGGCGTCGACGGCCTGACCGACGCCGAGGTGGCCCGCGCCAAGGGCCAGCTGCGCGGCGGGCTGGTGCTGGGCCTGGAGGACACGTCGTCGCGGATGTCGCGGATCGGCAAGAACGAGCTCAACTACGGCCGCTACCTGGGCGTCGACGACACGATCGCCCGCATCGACGCGGTCACCACCGAGGACGTCTGTGCGCTCGCTCGCACTTTGTTCGCCCGCCCCGGTGGCGTCTCGGCGGCGGCGGTCGTCGGGCCGTACGCTCACGCCGACGACCTTCCTGACGACCTGCACGAGGTGATCGCTTCATGACCATCAACGTCGGTGTGCTCGGCGCCCGCGGCCGGATGGGCGCGACGGTGGTGAACGCCGTCGAAGGCGCTTCGGACATGAAGCTCGTGGCGGCGCTCGACGCGGGCGACGACTTCGCGGCGCTGGCCGACGCCCAGGTCGTCGTCGACTTCACCCACCCCGACGCCGTCATGGGCAACCTGGAGTACCTGGTCGAGCACGACATCCACGCGGTCGTCGGCACCACCGGCTTCAGCGAAGAGCGGCTGGCCGATCTGCGGGCGCTGCTGGCGCCGAAGCCCTCGCTGGGCGTGCTGATCGCGCCGAACTTCGCCCTTGGCGCGGTTCTCGCGATGCGGTTCGCGGCCCAGGCGGCGAAGTTCTACGCCTCGGCCGAGATCATCGAGCTGCACCACAACCGCAAGGCCGACGCGCCTTCGGGCACCGCGGCGCACACGGCCCGGATGATCGCGGCCGCGCGTGCGGAAGCGGGTGTGGCCCCGGGCCCGGACGCGACGACGGCCGAGCTCGACGGCGCCCGCGGCGCGACGGTCGAGGAGGTCCGCGTGCACTCGGTCCGCCTGCCGGGCCTGGTCGCGCACGAGGAGATCCTGTTCGGCGGCGAGGGGGAGACCCTGACCATTCGTCATGACTCCCTCGACCGGACGTCCTTCATGCCGGGCGTGCTGCTCGGCGTGCGTGAGGTGCTGAAGCGGCCCGGCCTGACGGTCGGCCTGGAAAACGTCCTCGACCTGTGAAGGCCCGCAATGTCGCGCTGCTGCTGACGGCCGCGCTGGTCGTCTACCTGTTCCTGCTCGCGGACCGGGCGTTCGCGCTGTTCAAGACGGGCACGGGCGTCGGCATCGCGCTGGGGGCGGGCGTGCTGCTGCTGCCGGTGCTGGGCATCTGGGTCGTGGTGATGACGTGGCGCAACGGCCTCCAGGTCCAGCGCCTGTCCCGCCGGCTCGACGAGGAGGGCGCGCTCCCGGACGTCTCGGACCTCCCGCGCCGCCCCTCCGGCCGGGTGGATCGTGAAGCGGCCGACGCGTGGTTCGAGGAGCGCCGCGCGGAGGTCCAGGCCGACCAGGAGAACTGGCGGGCCTGGTACAAGCTCGCGTACGCCTACGACATCGCGGGCGACCGGCGCCGGGCGCGGGAGACGATGAAGAAGGCCGTGGAATTGGAAGCCGCCGATCGCTGAGTTGCCCGGGTGTGGCAATTCGCTGACAGTTGTCGTTCGTTCGGGAAATGCGCGGCGTTCGTACTATCGGCCGCATGAAACCGACTTCGTCTTCTCCTGGTTCCCGGGCGTTGTCCGCGTCGCTGCGCGAGGTGCGCGAGGCGCGGAAGTTCGGGTTGCGTGAGCTCGCGCGGGCGCTGGAGGTGGATCCGCGGTTGCTGTCGCAGTGGGAGCTGGGGATCAGGGTGCCGCCGGTGGAGGAGGTGGCGCGGATTCTCGGGTACCTGCGGGTGGATCGGGCGGTGACCAACCGAATCCTGTTTCTCGCGCAGCACGTGAAGGACCCCAACTGGCTGGACTCCAACCCCTCGGATTTGCCAGCCGCACTCACCGGGATCATCGAGTATGAGCGCACCGCCACCAAAATCACCAACTGGGTGCCCGCGATTGTCCCTGGGCTGCTCCAGACCCCGGACTATGCGCGCGCGATCCTGACTGCCGGGGGAATCAGCGAGGAGGAAGTGGATCGGCGGTTGGTGAAGCGCCTGAACCGCCAGAAGATCCTGGCCAGGCGGGAACCGGTCCACCTGCATGCTCTCGTCGGCGAGGTCACCCTCCGGAACTTGGTCGGCAACGAGGACATCATGTCCGACCAATTCGATCACCTCATGCAAGCCGTGCGGCGCCCCAATATCTCGCTGCGCATCGTGCCGTTGGATGCCGGATATCACCCCGGGATGATCGGGTCCTTCATCCTCTACGAGTTCGGCGACCGGCCTGCCATCGTGCATCTGGAGCACCACCATGCCAGCGGATTCCTGCCAGAAAGTGATGGTGGCGGCCCGTACCGGGCGCTGGCTAGGGTGATCACCGGTAAAGCTCTCACCGAGGAGGCCTCGCTCGCCCTTCTGCGGGAGGTCGCCCGATAGCTAGGAGGCACCGTGTTCACCTGGCGCAAGTCGAGCTACAGCGGCACCGAAACCGATTGTGTCGAGGTTCTCCTCGCCGAGACCGTCGGCGTGCGGGATACCAAGGCACGTCACCTCGGGCAGCTCACCGTGTCGCGCTCTGCCTGGTCCGCCCTGATCTCAGTGGTGCAGCCAGCCCGCGAACACCGCGGGTGAAGCCGCTATCAAACTGAAGCGGATCCACCTTCCGGCGAGCCCGGTCGTCAAGAACATCACCAGGCGCATCCGCACCAGCCCGGCCAGCACGCTCGTCGCCATGAACGGGGGGAGCCCGACCAGGGAGCTCACCCCGTACGTCCCGGCCATCCAGTGCGGGTGCCGGTGGCAGCGCTCGCGCAGCCGCTCGACCCAGCCGCGGATCCGCTTGGTCCGCAGTTGCCAGCGCACGCGCCGGGGCGTCAGCGGGCGTTCCCGGTGGAGCCGGTCGTGCAGCGGCTTCGGCAGCTTGATCGTCCCGCGCGCGGCCAGGTAGTACAGCGTCTTCCCGGCGATCTGCCCGACCGCCACCGCCGCCCCGAGCCAGAGCCAGTGCAGCCCCGGCTGGCTGGCGCACAGCCCGATCAGGAAGATTTCGGCGTTCACCAGCGGCACGATGGCCGAACCGAACGCGACGCCCAGCGTCAGCAGGATCCAGCTCATCGTGTCACCTCCGGAAATCGCTCGCGTTCTTCCAAGTTATCAGTCCGAAATCTCCGCGCACTGGGGTTGACCCCACCTTTCGGCCGGTGGCCCGCACCAGAAGATCACCTGCCGGACGGCTTCCCGTCACCCTCCGCCGGAACACTGACGGGGTGGCCGCCGAGCAACCCCGTATGCCCGCTGACCGATTCGGCGCTCTCTGCCAGGCCGTCGTGCGCGTACTGCCACTGGGTCTGTCGCGGATCGTGGCGCCGACGTTTCTGGGCTTCTGCCTGATCAACGGGTGCACGTTCGGCGTCGACCTCGGGCTGCTGACCGTCTTCCACGGTGTGCTCGGCTGGCCGGTGTGGCTGGCGATCACGGTGGCCTACGTCTGCGCGTTCGGGCTGAGCTTCGTGCTGAACCGGACGTTCAACTTCCATTCGCACGCCGCGGTCGGAATCCAACTCGGGCTTTACACAGTTGCGATCGGTGTCAATTATGCCGCGTTTCTGCTGGGTGTGGGGGCGGGGCTGACGGCGCTGGGCGTCGAATACCACGTCTCGCGGCTGCTCGCGGGCGCGTGCGAAGGCGTGTTCATGTACGCCGTGATGCGGTGGGTGATCTTCCGGGACTCAGGCGAGCTCGAGGTCGAGGGTGCCGGTCAGGCGGACCTCGCGGAGCATCCGGTCGCCGGTGTCGAGGGTGCGGACGGTGCCGTCGGGGTTCCAGCCGGCCCGGCGGTAGAAGCCGAGGGTGGCGTGGTCGCCCTGGGCGACCCAGGCGATGCCGCGGGTGGCGCCGTCGGCCCGCAGGCCCGCGGCGGCCGTCGCGAGTAGCCGCCCGGCGTGCCCGCGGCGGCCCCACCGCGGCTCGACGAGCAGGGTGGCGATCAGCCCGGTCGTCTCGGCGTCCTCGGGCAGGCTCCCGTCGGCGTGGGCGACCTCGTCTTCGGGCGCGCGGCCCGCGACGCAGAAGCCGACGGTGAACTCGCCCTCGGTGGCGACGTACACCAGGCTGCCGGGGTGGTCGATGGTTTCGGTCCAGGTGCCGGCGAGGTCGGTGGCGTCCAGCTGGGCCAGCGCGTTCTTGCCCAGGAGGTCCTCGTAGGCGGCGTGCCAGGTGTCGCGTTGGATGCGGGCGATCTCCGCGGCGTCGGACAGGTCGGCGGGACGGACGGCGGCGTCGCTCATGGTGCGTGAATCTATCGGTCGCGGTTTTTGTCGGTGGTGGGTGGCACCATGAGCTCACCATGCAAACGATCAGCGTCTCGACGGCCCGGAAGACGTTCCTGGCCGCACAGGGCTTCACCGACCCGCGTCCGTCCGGCGTGCCTTCGCGGCAGCACCTGAAACGGGTGCTTTCGCGAGTCCGGCTGCTGCAGCTGGACTCGGTGAACGTGGCGGTCCGGGCCCACTACATGCCGGTGTTCTCGCGGCTGGGCGCGTACGACCCGGCCATGCTCGACGAAGCGGCGTGGGCGCACTCGGCGCGTCGTCCGCGGCTGCTGGTGGAGACGTGGGCCCATGAGGCAAGCCTGCTCCCGATCGAAGACTGGCCCTTGATCCGCTCGGGCGCCAAGCGCGACGGCTGGTGGCGGCACTACGGGCCGTTGATCGAGAAGTCGCCGGGCCTGGTCGACGAGATCCTCTCGGTGGTCAAGGAGCTGGGCCCGATCGGCGCGGGCGGCATCGAGCGCGCGGTGGCGGCGGACGCCCAGCGCCGCGGGCCGGGCTCGTGGTGGGAGCGGTCGGAGGTCAAGCGGGTCTGCGAGTACCTGTTCGGCATCGGCCAGCTGACCACGGGCACCCGGCGTTCCTTCGAGCGCCTCTACGACCTCACCGAGCGGGTGGTCCCGCCGGAGATCCTGTCCCGCTCGGTGACCGCGGAAGAGGGCGCGCGGGGCCTGATCTCGCGTTCGGCGCAGGCGCTGGGGGTGGCGACGGAGACGGACCTGCGCGACTACTATCGCCTCGGCCCCGGCCCGGCCCGCCAGGCGGTGGCGGAGCTGGTGGAGTCGGGCGAGCTGGAGCCGGTCGCGGTCCGCGGCTGGAAGCAGGTGGCGTACCGGCACGCGTCGGCCCGCACGCCGCGGAACGTCGCCGGCCGGGCGTTGCTGTGCCCGTTCGACCCGCTGATCTGGGAGCGGGCCCGCACCGAGCGGCTGTTCGGCTTCCACTACCGGATCGAGATCTACGTCCCGGAGCCGAAGCGGGTGTACGGGTATTACGTGTTCCCGTTCCTCCTCGACGGATCACTGGTGGCCCGGGTGGACCTCAAGTCCGACCGCGCGGCCGGGGTCCTGCGGGTGCAGGGGGCCTTCGCGGAGGAAGGGGCCGACGTGGCCCGGGTCCTGCCGGAACTGGCCGCAGAGCTGCGGCACATGGCGGAGTGGCTCGGCCTCTCCGGCGTGGCGGTCGGCACCCGCGGCGACCTGGCCCGGCCCCTGGCGAAGCTGGTGCGCTGAAAACGGGCTCGATCCGGCACGCAAGCCGCAGCCGGTCGGTGCACCTCACCGAAGAGAATCCCCGAACGTGAGAGGGCCTGGGCGGCGAAGTCACCCGTCGCCCGGGGTCGTCGAATGGATCTTCTTGATCTGGTCGCGGAGTTCGGCGGTGCCGCGGTGACCGAGACGGTCGTAGGTGGCCAGTGCGGCGTAGAGGTGTTCGAGGGCCGGGCCGGTCTCGGCGAGGGCGAGGTGGATCGAGCCCAGCTTTGCCCGTGCCTCCGCGACCAGCACCTCGTCACCGGTGGCGGCCGCGAGGTGCCGGCCGCGTTCGGCGAGGTCGAGTGCCCGTCCCAGGTCGTCGCACTCGGCGCTGAACGCGGCGAATTCGATCAGGATCTGGGCCTGGTCGCGAAGGTTGGTGTCCCGGCTGCCGGCCTCGAGGGCACGGCGGAAGTGCTGTCGCGCCTCCGGGAACCGGCCGGTGAGGTGGTAGGCCTCGGCCAGGTTGCTGTGGATCATCGTGGTGAAGTGCCCGCTGCCGGCGACGCCCCGCGCTTCCTTCCTCGCCCGGTGCAGGACCCGGATCGCCTCCTCGGGGCGCCGATCGTTCAGATGGACCGCGGCCAGGTTCAACAGCGCGGTCGCCGTGCCCAGCCGGTCGCCGAGGGACCGGCGCAGCTCGTAGGCGCGCCGGCACGCGGCCACGGCGTCGTCCACTTGGCGGAGCAGACCGTAGGCGATGGCCATCCGCCCGACGATGAGGGCTTCTCCCGCGGTGTCGCCGGCCCGGACGGCGGCGTCGGCGGCGCGCCGGTAGATCTCGATCCACCCGGTGCGGGAATAGCGGCGGTACAGCCACCCGTACATGGCCGCGGCGATCTGCCAGGCGAGCCGGGGATGCTCCCGCCCGGCGAAGGCCGCGGCGGCGACGAGGTTTTCCTCCTCCCGGCCGAACCAGTCCAGCGCGGCCGCCTCGTCGGCCGGGGCGATGGGGTGGGTGGTCGACTCGAAGTTGGGCCGCTCCCGGGGGCGGAGCACCCGATCCGCCGCGTTCGCGGCGTCCCGGTACCAGGTCAGGAGGCGGACGGCGGCGTCGTCCCGGTCCGCCGTGGTCGCGTCGGTGACGGCCCGCTCGCGGGCGAAGAGCCGGACCAGGTCGTGCATCGCGTAGCGATCGGCGCCGGAGCTGACCACGAGATGGGTGTCGGTGAGCTGAGCCAGCCGGCGCGCTGCCTGCGGCTGCGGAAGCCCGGCGAGGGCGGCGGCCGCCGGCAAAGAGATGTCGGGCCCGGGAAGAAGGCCCAGCAACGCGTGGAGCCGGCGCACCGGCGGACGCAGATTGGCGTAGGACCGGTCCAGCGCCACCCGCACGGCCGCGTCCGGGTCGTCGGCGACCTGCAACGCGGCCAGCCTGCGGTCGGTGCCCAGTTCGGCGGCGTACCCGGAGACGGACAGGCTTCCGTTCTCGGCCAGCGTCGCCCCGGCGATCCGCACGGCGAGCGGCAACCGGGCGCACAACCGGGTGATCTCGCGCGCTGCCGGGTGCTCGTCGCCGACCCGGCCGGCCCCGGCGATCTCGCTCAGGAGCACGCACGACTCGTGCGTGCTGAGCGAGCCGACCGTGATCCGCCGCGCGCCGTCCACGGCGACCAGCCCGTTCAGGCTGCCTCGGCTGGTCACCAGCGTGAAGCACTTGCCGCCGCCCGGAAGCAGCGGGCGCACCTGGTCCGCGCTCGCGGCGTTGTCGAGGAGCACCATGACGCGCCGGTCGGCCACGAGCGTGCGGTACAACGCGCCGGCCTCGTCCACCGACTTCGGCAGATCCGCGACGGAAACGCCGAGGGCACGGAGCAGCTGCGCCAGCGCGTCGGCAGGCGAGGTCGACGGCAAGTCGGCGAACCCGTTGAGGTTCAGGAAGAGCTGGCCGTCCGGGAAGCACTCCTGCCTGCGGTGCGCCCAGTTCAGGGCCAGGGCGGTCTTGCCGGCGCCGGCCATGCCCGCCAGCACGACGACCGACGCGCGTTGCCGGCCGGCGAGGCCGGAAGTCTCGTCGAGCACGGCGAATTCGCCGGCGCGCCCGACGAACGGCCGCGTCGCCGCGGGCAGCTGGCGCGGCACGGCCCGTTCCGCGGGCTTCGGGCCGCCGGTCACGACCAGGTCGGGGTCCGCCCGCAGGATGGCGTGGTAGAGCTGCTGCAGGGTGCGGCTGGGGTCCGCGCCGAGCCGGTCGGCGAGCGCCGTGCGCGTGTCGTGGTAGACGGTGAGTGCTTCCGCGCCCCGGCCGTCTCGGTAGAGGGCGAGCATCAGTGAGGAGACCAGCGACTCCCGGGTCGGGTACTCGGCCACGAGTTCCGCCAGCGTGGCCGTCGCCTGGCGATGCCGTCCCACGGCGAGATCGGCTTCCGCCAGCGCCTCCCAGGCGGTCAGGCGCAGTTCTTCCAGCCCGGCGCCGAGCTGGTACCTGAGGTCGTCGTCGATCAGGTCGGCGAGGAGCGGGCCGCGCCACAGGTCCACCGCGCCGCGAAGCAAGCACGCCTTCTCTTCGAGGTCGGCCGACGCCAGCCCGCGCGTCACCGCCTCCCGGAACCGGTGGACGTCCACGGTTCCGGGGTCGGTCTCCAGGAGGTAGGCCGACCCCAGCGTCACGATCCGGCAGTCGCCGCCGCCCGCCCGGCCGGGGTCGAGCAGCCGGCGCAGGCGCGACACGTGGGTCTGCAACATCGCTCGGCCGTTCGGCGGCACGAAGTCGCCCCAAAGCACTTCCTCGAGCCGGGCGAAGGAAACCGGTTTGCCGGTTTCGAGCAGCAACACGCCGAGCACCAGGCGTTGCGCGCGGCGCCCGAGCTCGAGGTCCTCGTTCCCCCTGCGGGCGCGCAAGGGACCCAGCAACCGGAACTCCATCAGCTCCCCCCGCCGCATCATGCCCACTCGCGGGTCGTCCGTGTCAAGCCGCCGTCAAGGTGGCCGGAGCAGACTCCGGGGAACGGGTGACAGACCAAGGAGCCAACAGATGTCGCACAGGACAACGAAACCTCTGGCGGTCGCCGTCAGCGGCGCCACCGTTTTGCTCGGGCTGGTGCTCGGCGCCGGAACGGCGGCCGCCGCCACCAGCGGCTGCACCATTCCCGCCGCCAGCATCGGCTGTTCGACCGGCGTGATTCCGGCGAACGCCGCCGAACATGCCGTCGTGATGACGGTCTTCGCGCCGAGCAGCGGAACGACCACCTGCCGCGTGCACGACGCCGGGAACGGCATCGAGGTGGGAATTCTCAGCAACAGCAACCGTTTTCTCGCCAAGTCCAAGACGATCAGGGGGCTCTTCGGCTCCTACTTCCTGAACTGCCTCAAAACGGGGAGCGGCAGTGGGGGCGGTGGCTCGCTGTCCAACGGAACGTGAACGAACGGAAACCGAGGAGGGAAAGCTCATGAGCAAACGCATCGGCCTGCGGGGGCACACCGCCGCCGCCGTCGCCACGGTTCTCGCGGCAATGGCGCTCACGCTGGTGCCGTCCGGCGTCGCGTCCGCGGCGACGCCGTTGTGCACCACCACGATCAACGTGAACCGAGGCGGCAACAACCTCGCCGTGCCCGCGACCGGCAGCGGGAACGTCACCTGCCTCATCGGCCGGACCCAGGCGGCCAATTCCGCCGTCGTGCGCACCCTGCAGTACACGCTGAAGGCCTGCTACCCGAACGTCCACCTGGCGGCCCCCTACGCGAACGAGCTGGTGGGAAGCATCAGCGTCGACGGTGGTTTCGGGCCGCGGACCGAGGCCGCCCTCAAGGGCGTGCAGGGGAACATCGGCACCACCCCGGACGGCGTGTACGGCCCGAACACCCGGAACGCGATGCGGTTCCCCTCGAACGACGTGGCCAACCGCTGCTACCACTACTAGCACCCGTGAAGGAGAGAACGATGACTGCTCGCATCCGCCTGCTCACCGCGGTACTCGTAGTGCTCTTCAGCCTTGCCCCGGGGCAGGCCGGCGCAGCCACCCGGCCCGCCCGGCCCGGCCTGTGCCTGGACAACGCGGTATCCGGGTACGTCACGGGCGGCCCGGCCAACGCGTACCTGCCGTCCGCTTCCGGCACCTACACCACGACCAACCGGTGCCAGGACATCAACTTCAGCAACCGGTCGCAAAGCGGAGACCAAACCTTCCAGGCGCTCATCCGCGTCTGCTTCGTCAGCGCCGGGTACTGCCAGAGCAGCTGGAAGTACTACTACTCGGACGCCGCCACCGACTGGATGGTCATCGCCACCAACGTCAAGGACGGAACCAGGTTCCGGCTCGAATTCCAGTTCTACGAAAACACCTTCGGGTCCAGCTACGGCAACCTGATCGCCTTCTGACCGCTACCACGACCAGTGGGTGGCCGGGGGTGGGCACCGGCAGGGCTACGGTCCTGCCGGCGCCGCCGTACTGCCGGCCGGTAACCCGCCCGAACGGCCCGGACCGGCACTCGTCGCCGGCGCCGACGTGGTCCGGTCGATCCGCGGATCCGGCGAACACCCCTGCGCGAACAACCTCGCCCCGGCCACCGCTCCCGCCAACGCCGCCCCTGCCAGGGCCGCCGCCACGCGGGCCCGGCCACGCCGTCGCGAAGCCCGGACCTCCCGCACCAACCCCGGCACCAGCGAGACCCGCGGCGAAACCGGCTCCAGCAGCTCCACCGACGTCTCCCGCGGCACCACCGACAGGATCCCCGGCATCCCCGCGAACGACGCCACCGCCGCCGCGCAGGAAACGCAGCACGACAAATGCGTCTCGTACTCCCGGCGCTCGCCCGGCGACAGCGCACCGAGCACGTACGCCGCGTCCCAGTCCCGGTACGGATCGCTCAACGCCTGGTCAACCCCCGCTCCTGCAACGCCAGCCGCAGCGCCCGCAGGCCGTAGAACAACCGGGAGCGCACCGTTCCCTCCGGCACCTCCAGCTCCACCGCCAGCTCCGCCACCGACTGCCCCATGTAGTACGCCCGGACGATCACCGTCCGGTGCTCCGGCGTCAGCTGGGTCAGCACGTCCGTGATCACCCACGCGTCCAGCGCCGAGTCGATCGGGTCCGAACGGGACTCCTCCGGCACGAACGGCGACCGCACCTCCCGCCGCGAACGCGCGCTCCGGCGCTCGTCGATCACCACGTTGCGCGCCACCGTGAACAGCCACGCGCGCGATGCCGGCTCACCCTGTTCCAGGATCTCCGGGCTGTTCCACAGCCGCAGCAAGGATTCCTGGACGACGTCCTGCGCGAGCTGGTCGTCGCCGGTCAGCCGCAGGGCGTACCGCCACAGGGCCGGTGCGTGCTCGTCGTGCAGCGCCTGAAGCAGCGCCGTGTGCGTCTCGTTGATGGCGCACCGACCCCGGTCAACGCCCGAAGACCGGTTCGCGTTTGCCGAGGAAGGCCCCGGTACCTTCCCGCATGTCAGGACTCGTGAACGCCGAACGGAACGCCGAGAGCTCCAGCTCCAGGCCGTCGGCCACGGTGCGGCCGCGGCTCGCGTTCACCGCCTCCTTGGCCAGCGCCACCGCGTCGCGCGAGTTCCGCGACACCGCCGCGATCGTCGCGCGGGCCCCGGCGAGCATCGCTTCGCGGCTGTCGAACAGCTCGGTGACCAGCCCGATCCGGTGCGCCTCGGCCGCGTCGACGTGCCGGCCGGTGAAGATCAGCTCGCGCGCGCGGCCGGGACCGACCTGACGCCACAGCCGCACGCAGCCGCCGAAGCCCGGGATCAGCCCGAGCAGCACCTCCGGCTGGCCGAACACCGCCTTCGGCGTCGCGTAGACGAAGTCGCACGCCAGTGCGAGTTCGCAGCCGCCGCCCAGCGCGTAACCGTCCACACAGGCGATCACCGGCACCGGCAAGGCCTCCAGCGCCCGGGTCACCGCCTGGCCGAGCGCCCCGAACTCCGCTCCTCGCGGGGGATCCAGCGCCGCCATCTCGCGGATGTCGGCCCCCGCGACGAACGCCGGCCCCGGCGCGCCGGTGAGGACGACGCCCGCGACCGCCGGATCTCCGCCCAGCGACGCGCACACCTCGAGCAGCTCGGTGAGCACCTGGGACGACAGCGCGTTGCGCGCCCGCGGCCGGTCCACGGTCACGGTCGCCACGGGCGCCTGCAGGTCGACTACGACGGTCCGGTCCATGCTGTCTCCCTCACGAGTCCCAGATCGCGCCGAAGGCCGGAATCCCGCGGGCTTCCAGCGCCTCGACGACGTGCCAAGTTGTCCTCTTGTTCGAAATGCAGATCACGGCTTCCGCGGCGAAGTCCCGGTGGGCGCTCAGGGCCAGTTCGACCAGATCGGGTTTGCCGGCGCTGTCGGTGTCCCACACGACGGCGTCCGGCTGGACGGCGAGGATCTCGTCGACGAGTTCGTCGCCGTAGGTGCGCCGGGGGTGGCGGGTCGACCAGACGAGCCGCGCGGGCGTCTCCCCGGAAAGCAGGTGCGGCAGGCACGGGCCGATCCCGCTGCCGGTGGCCACCCAGACCACCTTGCGGAACAGCTTGTCGATGTTCCCGACCCCGGCCGTCGGGATGCCCTTCACCCACAGGTGCGACGGCAGGTCGTCGATCAGGGCGCCGGTCCAGTCGCCGGCCCGGGACACCGTCAGCCGGAACCCGGAGCGCCCGGGCGCGGGCACGTTGGCGAAGGAATGCCACTCCAGCAACGGGTTGCGGCTCAGCGCCGTCGACGAGCCGGCGAACGGCGTCACGCCGTAGTCGAACGACAGCAGCGCCACGTGCGGCGACGGCCGGGTGATCCGCACCGGCACCCGCCGCAGCCGCAGCCACGGCAGCGCCACGCTCGTGACGACGGCCAGCAGCACCCAGAACGGCCCCGAGCCGACGAACGCGGGCCCGCCCAGCAGCACCGAGTGGACGGTGAACAGCACCAGCAGCGCCCAGCCGCCGAACCGGTGGGAGCGCTCGAACAGGTCGTGCCGCCGCGCCCGCACCGGGGGCAGCGCGAGCACGACCACGACGGCGAGGACCACCGCGATCGCCCAGGTGGTCACCAGCAGGGCCGTCGGCCCGCCGCGGGCGGTCAGCACGCCGGTGAGCACCAGGAACCAGCCGGTGGCGCAGAGCGTGCCGCCGACGTGCAGCCCGCCGAAGTGGTAGACCTTGCCCAGCGTCCACCGCAGCCGCAGCGAACGGCGCACCGGCGCGGCGGTGGCCAGCCGGAACAGCAGGTTGATCACCAGCTGCTGGCGGATCAGCACGGCCAGTGCCAGGTTTCCCAGCACCAGCCAGGTCAGCACGCCGACGTCGAGCGGGCCGGCGGTGGCGGCGACGGCGTTGCCCGCGACCACCGCGGCGGCCAGCCGGTTGTGGTGGGTCCACGGGCGTCGCTTCAGCCGGGCCCGCACGGACTCCGGTGCCGAGGGCAGCGTCGCGGTCATGCCACCGTCTCCGCCGGCTCGCGGCTGTCCAAACGCGACAGCAGGGCGCGCCGGTCGACCTTGCCCCGGTCGGTGAGCGGCAGGTGGTCCACCGGGACGATCATCGCGGGCACGCTGTAGTACGGCAGCGCGGCTTCGGCCGAACGGCGGATCAGCTCGGGCTCGGCCGTCGAAGGGGTCACGAAGCCGACGAGTCCGCCCTCGTAAAGGAGCGTGGCCGCCCGCTCGCAGCCCGGCGCCCGCTCCAGCGTGGCGGTGACCGCGTCCAGCTCGACGCGGAAGCCGCGCACCTTGACCTGGTCGTCGGTGCGGCCGTGGTGCTCCAGTTGCCCGTCGGTGGTCCACCGGACGAGGTCCCGGGTGCGGAACATCCGGTGCGCGCCGCCGAGGAAGGGGTCGGGCCGGTAGCGCTCGGCGGTGAGGGCGTCGTTGCCGGCGTACCCCGCCGTGACGCACGCGCCGCCCGCCCACATCTCGCCGACCTGCCCGATCGGGCACGGTCTCAGCTCGTCGTCGAGCACGTACACCGTGGTGTTCGGCACCGGGCGGCCGATCGTCAGCTTGCCGAGCCGCGGGTCGTAGCGCTGCACGGTGTTGACGATGGTCACCTCGGTGGGGCCGCAGGCGTTGTGGAAGCTCGCGCGCCGCGCCCAGGCGTCGGCCAGCGCGGCCGGGCACCGCTCGCCCGCCACGGCGACGGTCCGCACCCGCGGGCAGGCGCGTGGATCCACTGTGGACAGAACGCCCGGAGTGGCGATGAGGACGTCGGCCTCGCGGGCGGCCGCCTCGATGTCCTTGCCGCGGATCACCAGGCAGCCGCCGTGGGAAAGCGTGCCGAGGATCTCCCAGGCGGCCATGTCGAAGGCGATGTTCAGCAGCTGCGCCACCCGGTCGCCGGGCCGGATGCCGAGCGAGCCCGGGGCGGTCAGCAGGACGTTGGCGAGGTTCGCGTGGGTGACCTGGACGCCGTTGGGGCGCCCGGTCGTCCCGGACGTGAAGATCACCATGGCGGTGCTGCCGCCGCCGGTGACGGGAGCCTCGTGGTGCGGGTGCCCGCCGTCGATGGCGACGACCCGGCCGAGGCCCGCGGGCAGCGCGGCGGCGTGTTCGCGGGTGGTCAGGACGACGTCGATGCCCGCGGTCGCCACGATGTGCCGCAACTGCGGGGCGGGCGTGATCCGGATGTCCTGCGGCACGTACGCCGCGCCGGCGCGCAGCACGGCGAGGATGCCGACCACCATCGGGATCGACCGCGTGAGGAACAGGCCGACGTGCTGCCCCGGCCGCACGCCGAGCCGGGCGAGCGTGGCGGCGAGCGACGCCGAGTCCCGATCGAGTTCGGCGTAGGTGAGCGATTCACCCGAGCGCATCACGGCCACTGCGTCCGGACGGGCCCGCGCCTGCGCCAATACGGCGTCATGAATTCGGCGAAACGGGACTTCGGCGGCCTTTCCGATGCCGAACCGCTGGAACAGCACGCGGTCGGTGGCGGTCAGGCCCTGCTGCGAGGAGGGGCGGATCAGCGCGGTCACTCGGTCACCTTTCGCCAGGCCGGCGCGGTCAACCGATGTGAACGAGACAGCCTGCCGATTTGTTCAAGGCCGATCCGAGAAAATCAGATTTTCCCTGCTGTAACCATGTGAAACGGCGTTTCGATGGATTCACCATTCGTACGCCGGATTTCAGTCGAGCGCTTTCTCTGGTATTTCGCGCGAACGGGCCGTCCCCGGCACCCCGGCCGGGAACGGCCCGTTCCTCCCCCTTACTCAGCCCGCCGCGCGCGTCACCACGGCGTTGCCGGTGCCCGTCCTGGCGCGGACCTTCAGCTTCACGCCGCCCTCGGGGGCGGTGTCGGCGACGTCCAGCTCACTGGAGACGCGCCCGGCGCTGGAGGTCAGGTCGACCTCGGCGGACGTCCCGCCGCGGATGCCGATGCGGACCTCGCCGGAGCCGGTGATCAGGTCGAGCGTGCCCGATCCGGCGTCGGCCACCGAAAGGTCGCCGCTGCCGGTGCGGGCCATCACCTCGCCGGAGACCGCGCCCAGCCAGACGTCGCCGGTGCCGGTGGCCAGGGTCGCGGAGCCGGCGATCGACGACGCCTCGACGTGGCCGCTGCCGCTGCGCAGCTGCAGCCCGCCCAGTGTCGGGCCGAGCTTCACGGCGCCGCTGCCGGTGCGGATCGTCGCCGAGCCGTCGGCGCGCTCGAGCTTCACTTCGCCGGAGCCGGTGAGCAGGTCGACGCGGCCGGCCGAGCCGGTCACGGTGACGTCCGCCGCGCCCGCCCGCACCTCGACGTGCGAGCCCGCCGGCGCGTGCACCTTCACCGCGAGCGCGGCGTTGCGCAGCTGCCACGCCTTCGGCGCGCTCACGACCAGCCGGTTGCCGAGCTTTTCGATCCGGCTCTGCCGCACCGCTTCGGCGGGCGAGGTCGCCGGGTCGACGCCCAGCTGGTCGCCGAAGCGCTCGCCGACCCACGACAGCAGGCTGTTGACCCCCGCCACCCACGGCTGCTGCTCGCCTTGGTCGTGCCGCAGCTCGACGCGCGCGCCGGAGTCGCCGTCCAGGACGACCTCGACGCGGCCGATGGTGACGCTGATGTCGAGCTCCAGCGGGACGTCGGTCTCGAACTCGTCGATCCGGACCAGTTCGTCGTTCGGCTCGGCGGCCGGTGTGGTCTGTTCTTCACTCATCGTCTCGTCCCCTCAGCCTTCGACCCAGCCGTGCAGGTGCGACCCGCTCCCGCCGCGGTCGCCCTTGCTCTGGTGCTTGTGGCCCCCGCCGCCGAGCGCCCCGTGTCCCAGCGCGCCCTGCACCGCCTGCGAAACGAAGGTGTTCAGCGAGACGCCCTGGGCGGCCGCGGCGCGTTCGGCCTGGCCCTTGATCTGCTCGACCAGCCGGAGGGTGATCCGGCTGATGTCACCGCCGTCGATCGGTGGCGGCGGTGTGGTGTCACGTGGTGTCTCCCGTGACGTCGTCTCCTCGGCGGTACCGGTGACGACCACGCGGACGTCCCGGCCGTCGAGCCGGACGTCCACCACCTGGCCCGGCAGCGCGGCCGTGACCTCGGCGGCGAGGTCGGCGAGGGCGTTCATCAGGGTCAGGCGGACGGCGGGTTCGAGTGCGGAGGACAGCAGGGCGGCCGCTCGCCGGGTCTGCTCGTCCCCGGCGGCAGCCGTGTTCGCGAGGTCCTCGCGAAGGTTGGCGATGTACGGCGTCAAGTCCATGACACCACTATGACGTCACTCGTGATGTCAGTCAAGGTGAGCGGTGATGTCACGTGTCACCCGGGAGTGACCGCCCTCACGCGGTTAGGCTGCGCGGGAGCCGGGAGAAGGAGTGCTGACGTGACCGCAACCGTGTCACCCCGAGTGCAGCTGATCGCGAAGACCGAGTTCTTCCCGCCTCCGGACGTGCCGTGGTCGACCGACGCCGACGGCGGGGAAGCGCTCGCCGAGTTCGCCGGCCGCGCCTGCTACCAGTCGTGGAAGAAGCCGAACCCGGCCACCGCGACCAACGCCGGCTACCTCGAGCACATCATCGACGTCGGCCACCTTTCCGTGCTGGAGCACGGTTCGGTGACCTTCTACATCACCGGCATCTCCCGGTCGCTGACCCACGAGCTGATCCGGCACCGGCACTTCTCCTACTCCCAGCTCTCGCAGCGGTACGTCCCCGAGCGCGACGCCGAGTTCGTCGAGCCGGAGATCATCGCGAACGACCCGGTGCTGCACGAGAAGTTCGTCGCCGCGACCCGGGCGAGCGTCGATGCCTACACCGAGCTGCTGGCCGGGCTCGAGGAGAAGTTCGCCGACGTCCCGAGCGCGACCCTGCGCCGCAAGCAGGCCCGCCAGGCCGCCCGCGCGGTGCTGCCGAACGCGACCGAAACCCGCATCGTGGTGACCGGGAACTACCGGGCCTGGCGGCACTTCGTCGCCATGCGCGCCACCGAGCACGCCGACGTGGAAATCCGCGAGCTGGCCGTGGAGTGCCTGCGGCAGCTGCAGAAGGCCGCGGCGAACGTGTTCGCGGACTTCACCATCTCGACGTTGCCGGACGGCACCGAAATCGCCACGAGCCCGAAGGTGCTGGAAGGCTGATGAAGCGACTCGCGATCGACGTCCGGCCCGGCGAGTACGCCGTGGTGCGGCTGCCCGCGGACGCCGCGGTGCCCGCCGAGCTGTTCGAGCCCGGCGAAGCCCTCGTCTCGGTGACGCGGACGCCCCAAGAACTGTCGGTGATCTGCCCGGCCGGCCGCGAGCCGGGTGGGGCCACGGCCGCCGAGGACGGCTGGCGGCTGCTGTCGGTCCGCGGTCCGCTGGAGTTCACGCTCACCGGGATCATCGCCGCGCTGGCCTCCGAGCTGGCCGCGGCCGGGGTCGCGCTGTTCTCGTTGTCGACGTTCGACACCGACCACATCCTGGTGCGCGCGGGCGATCTCGACGACGCGGTCGCGGCCTTGCGCGAGGCCGGCCACGAGGTCGGCCACCTCTGACTTTCGCACTTTTCACCGCCGTCGATCGGGGTATCCGGGGTCGAGGGTGGGCGTGGTCACCCTTGAAAAACAAAGTTCGGCGTGCCTAAACTTCGATTTTGGGTCCCCGACATCCGGTTTTCGAGAGGTGGGCTACATGGCTGTGACCGAGGCTGTCCGGCCGAGACTGGTGGCCCGCCTGCGCACCGGGTCGGCCCTGCTCGGGCCGGCCTTCGTTGCCGCCATCGCCTACGTCGACCCGGGGAACGTCGCCTCCAACATCAGCGCCGGCGCTCGCTACGGCTACCTGCTGGTCTGGGTGATCGTCGCGGCGAACCTGATGGCCGTGCTGGTGCAGTACCTGTCGGCGAAGCTCGGGCTGGTCAGCGGGATGTCGCTGCCGGAGGCCCTGCGCGCCCGCCTGTCCCGCCCCGCGCGGCTGGCCTACTGGGCGCAGGCGGAGATCGTCGCCGTCGCCACCGACCTGGCCGAGGTGGTCGGCGGCGCGATCGCCCTCAACCTGCTCTTCGACCTCCCGCTCATCGTCGGCGGCGTGATCACCGGCGCGGTGTCGCTGACGCTGCTCGCGGTCCAGGACCGCGGCGGCCAGCGGACGTTCGAGCGGGTCGTCACCGGCCTGCTGCTGGTGATCGCGGTCGGCTTCCTGGCGAGCCTGTTCGTCGAGCCGCCGTCGGCCGCGGCGACCCTCGGCGGGCTGGTCCCGAAGTTCGACGGCGCGGGCAGCATCCTGATCGCGGCGGCCATGCTCGGCGCGACGGTCATGCCGCACGCGGTCTACCTGCACTCGGGCCTGGTCCGCGACCGCCACGGGCACCCCGACGGCATCCGGCGCCGCCGCCTGCTGCGGGCGACGCGGGCCGACGTCGGCCTGGCGATGCTGCTCGCGGGCGCGGTGAACCTCGGCATGCTGCTGCTGGCCGCGACGAACCTCCAGGGTCAGGAGGGCGTGGACAGCATCGAAGGCGCACACGGCGCGGTCGCCTCGGCGCTCGGCCCGGGTGTCGCGCTGCTGTTCGCGATCGGCCTGCTGGCCTCGGGCCTGGCCTCGACGTCGGTGGGCGCGTACGCGGGCGCGATGATCATGCAGGGGTTGCTCCACAAGCGAATTCCGCTGGTCCTGCGCCGGCTGGTGACCCTCACCCCGGCGATCGTGGTGCTGGCGCTGGGCGCCGACCCGAGCGCGGCGCTGGTGGTGTCCCAGGTGGTGCTGTCGTTCGGGATACCGTTCGCGCTGGTGCCGTTGATCCGGCTGACGGCCGACCGTGATCTGATGGGGGAGGACACGAACCGCCGCCTGACGACGGTCGCGGCCTCGGTGATCGCGGCGATCATCATCGCTCTCAACCTGGTGCTCGTCTACCTGACGGTCACCGGTTGACCCACGGAACGGGGTAACGCGGCCATGGCCTGGACCTTCGCCCTCAACGCCGAATGCGGGGAGCGCGAGACCCACGCCCGCGACCTCGCGCGGCACTTCGACGGCTGGCCGGTGGGGGTCTTCGAGAGCAAGAACGCCTGGTGGTGCCGGGTCGCGCCGGAAGGCCTCAGCCGCACCGGCGCGAACTCCGCCGAGGAAGCGGCGGCCATGACCGCGGCCGGACGCCGGCTCTACTGGCTGCTGCGGACGGCGCCACCGGTGTACCGCTACGCGCTCGCCGGCATCGAGACCGCCCGGTTCCGCAGCCACGACGAGCTCCTGGCCGAGACCGACCTGACGATCTTCCCCGGCCTCGTGGTCTCCGAGGACATCTGGACCCGGGCGGGGCGGCGGGCCGAGTTCAGCGGCTTCGCCCCGGGCTACCGCTGGCTGCCCTACCGCGGCGAAACCCACCTCTGACCCACCCTGCAATCTCGAGCTGCCGCCGATCACGAGTACCCGGGCCAAGGCCGCGAGAGCCCCGGTCGGCGAGTCATCCGTCCAGGTACGCGAGCCGACCCTCCAAGTGCGCGAGTCGTCCGTCCGGGTACGCGAGCCGACCCTCCAAGTGCGCGTGTCGTCCGTCCGGGTACGCGAGCCGACCCTCCAAGTGCGCGTGTCGTCCGTCCGGGTACGCGAGCCGACCCTCCAAGTGCGCGTGTCGTCCGTCCG
>NZ_JBSGAI010000040.1:59798-105007 GCF_053600695.1 Amycolatopsis sp. NPDC005003
CGGGTACGCGTGTCGGCCGGTGCGTGCCGCGAATTCCGCGGAACCCGCGGCGCCCGGCGACGGTCGGACTAGCATCTGCGCGACCGCCGCCAAAAGGAGCACCGTGACCGACGAACAGACCCGGCCCTACCCGCCGCAGGCGCCCAGCACGCCTGGTCAGCGGGTCGTCGCGGGCCGCTACCTCCTGCTCGGCGAGCTCGGCCGGGGCGGCATGGGCGTCGTGTGGCGGGCGCAGGACCAGGTCATCGGGCGGCAGGTCGCCGTCAAGGAGCTGCGGCTGCCCGACCCCGAGTCCGCCGCCGTCTTCTCCGAACGCGCCCTGCGCGAGGTGCGCACCGGCGGGCGGCTCAACGACCCGGCCATCGTCACCGTCTACGACGTCGTCACCGACGGCGGAACCACCTTCATCGTCATGGAGCTCGTCGAAGCCCCGAGCCTGGCCGACCTCGTCCGGCAGCGCGGCCCGATGCCCGCCGCGCAGGCCGCGCAGCTGGGGGAGCGGGTGCTCGCCGCGCTGCAGGCCGCCCACGCGGCCGGGATCGTGCACCGGGACGTCAAGCCGGCGAACATCCTCGTCGCGCCGGACGGCCGCGTGAAGCTCACCGACTTCGGCATCGCCCACGCCGTCGACGACCCGCGCCTGACGACCAGCGGCATGATCGTCGGCTCGCCCGCCTTCATGGCGCCCGAGCGCGTCGAGGGCCGGGAAGCGATGCCCGCGTCCGACCTGTGGTCCCTCGGCGCGACGCTGTTCTTCGCCGTCGAAGGCTCGATCCCGTTCGAGCGGGCGACCACCGCCGCGACGCTGCACGCGATCATGACCGAGATCCCGTACCTCACCCGCGGCCAGGGCCCGATCGCCGCGGCCATCCTCGGCCTGCTCGTCACCAACCCGGACGCGCGGCTGACCGCCGCCCAGGCCCAGAACCTGCTGACCACGGCGCAGGGCATCCGGCCCACCCCGCCCCACGGCACGGCGATGCTCGGCGCCCCCGCGCCGCAGCCGCCCGCGAAGAAGACCCACCGCGCGCTGTGGCTCACGGCCGCCGCGGTGCTGGTCGTCGCCGCCCTGATCGGTGGCTTCTTCGCCGGCAAGGCGTACGAGACGCCGGCTGCCGACAAGCAGAAGCTGGCGACCATGACCTACGGCGTCGGCGGGCAGCTGCGCGTGGACATCTCCGACTACAACCGCTGCTACAACGGGCCGGTCCAGGACGGCGCGCTCATCAGCCAGAAGGACAACCAGGCCGAGTGCGACAAGGGCCACACGCTCGAGGTCTACGAGATCGGTGACCTGCTGTCGGTCGAGAACTGGAGCTCCGACGGCGCCAAGATCGCGGCCTACCCGGGCCAGCCCGCCCTCACGGCGAGCGCCGAGGCCGCGTGCGCGACCGCGTTCCGGTCGTCGATCGTGCCCGACGCCAAGCGGCCGGACCTCACCTACCGCGCGCTCGTCCCCACCCAGGCGGAGTGGGAAGCCACGCCGACGGAATCCGGCGAGCAGCCCGCGCGCGAGTTCTACTGCGTGCTGGCCCGGGCCGACGGTGGCCCCATCACCGCCCCGATCGTGACCAAGGTCAAGTAGAAGTTCCGCGACGAACGGCCTGCCCCGGGAAATCCTCCGCACTTGACGCTGCCGACCAGGTCGACGCGGTTTTCGTCGGACCGGCGAGGTACCGTCTCCCCATGTCCAACCCACCTACCGCAGCGCCCGGACGGCCGTTCGGGCGCGTGCTCACCGCGATGGCCACCCCGTTCGACGCCGACGGCGCGCTGGACCTGAAGCGGGCGCAGGAGCTGGCCGAGCACCTCGTGGAGCTGGGGAACGACGGCCTCGTGGTCAACGGCACCACCGGCGAGAGCCCGACCACGAGCGACGCGGAGAAGCAGGACCTGATCCGCGCCGTGGTCGAGGCCGTCGGCGACCGCGCGACCGTCGTGGCCGGCGCGGGCACCAACAACACCGCGCACAGCATCGAGCAGGCCAAGCAGGCCGAAGCAGCGGGGGCGCACGGCCTGCTCGTCGTCACCCCGTACTACTCGCGGCCCAGCCAGGCCGGGCTGTACGCGCACTTCACCACGGTCGCCGACAGCACCGGGCTGCCCGTGCTGCTCTACGACATCCCGCCGCGCTCGGTCGTCCCGATCGAGGTCGACACGCTGCTGCGGCTGGCCGAGCACCCCCGGATCGTCGCGGTCAAGGACGCCAAGGGCGACCTCATCGCCGGCTCCGAGGTCATCGCCAACACCCACCTCGCCTACTACTCCGGCGACGACGGCCTGAACCTGCCGTGGATCTCCGTCGGCGGGGTCGGCGTGGTGAGTGTGATCGGTCACGTCGTCGCGGGCCGGATCCGCGCGATGATCGACGCCTACGAGAACGGCGACACCTCCACCGCGCGCACCAACCACCGCGGCATGCTGCCGGTGCTGCGCGCGATGTCCCGGGTCGGCGGGGTCGCGTTCAGCAAGGCGGCGCTGCGGCTGCGCGGCTTCGACATCGGCGACCCGCGGCTCCCGATCGTCGCGCCGACCACCGAACAGACGGCCCTGATCGCCGGTGATCTTGCCCAGGGCGGCGTGCCGCTGGGCGACACGGCGGCCAAGGACTGGCATGGTGAGCGGGTGGCACAAGCAGATTCGCGAGCGGCCTACATCGCGCCGACCTCGCACACCAGCGTTGGGACCCTGCCTCGGTGAGCTCACTTCCCCCAGGTCCAGGCCCCACCAACGCCCCGCCCGCACTGCCCGAGGGAGCCCTGCGCGTCGTCGCGCTGGGCGGCATCGGCGAGGTCGGGCGCAACATGACCGTCTTCGAGTTCGGCGGCCGCCTGCTCATCGTCGACTGCGGGGTGCTCTTCCCCGAAGACGACCAGCCCGGCGTCGACCTGATCCTGCCCGACTTCCGCGCGATCGAGGACCGCCTCGACGACATCGACGGCCTGGTGCTCACCCACGGGCACGAAGACCACATCGGTGCCGTTCCGTTCCTCTTGCGCCTGCGGCCGGACCTGCCGATCTACGGCTCGAAGTTCACCAACGCCCTGCTCGCGGCCAAGGCCAAGGAGCACCGGCAGCGGCCGAACCTGATCCAGGTCCGCGAGGGCGAGCGCCGCGACGTCGGCGCGTTCAACCTCGAGTTCTTCGCGGTCAACCACTCCATCCCGGACGCGCTGGCGGTGGCGATCCGCACGCCGGCGGGCGTGGTGCTGCACACCGGCGACATCAAGCTCGACCAGCTCCCGCTCGACGGGCGCCTCACCGACCTGGCCGGCTTCTCCCGCCTCGGCGACGAGGGCGTCGACCTGTTCTGCGTCGACTCGACCAACGCCGAGGTCCCCGGGTTCGTCATGCCCGAGCGCGACATCGGCCCGGTGCTCGACGACGTCATCCGGCGCGTGGACCAGCGCGTGATCGTGGCGTGCTTCGCCAGCCACGTCCACCGCGTCCAGCAGGTGCTCGACGCCGCCGAGCGGCACGGCCGCCGGATCGCGTTCGTCGGCCGGTCGATGGTCCGGAACATGGGGATCGCGGCCGAGCTCGGCCTGCTGAACGTGCCGGACGGCCTGCTCGTGGACCTCGACCAGGCGAGCAACCTGCCGGAGAGCAAGGTCCTGTTCGTCTCGACGGGTTCGCAGGGAGAGCCGCTCTCGGCGCTGTCGCGGATGGCGCGCGGCGAGCACCGGCAGATCTCCATCCGCGCGGGCGACACGGTCGTGCTGGCCAGCTCGATGATCCCGGGCAACGAGACAGCGGTGTTCGGCGTGGTGAACGGCCTGACCCGGCTCGGCGCGAACGTCGTCCACCAGGGCAACGCGAAGGTCCACGTGTCCGGCCACGCGTCGGCGGGGGAGCTGCTCTACCTGTACAACGCGGTGCGCCCGAGCAACGTGATGCCGGTCCACGGCGAGTGGAAGCACCTGCGCGCGAACGGCGAGCTGGCGATCCGCACGGGTGTCGCGCCGGAGAACGTGGTCATCGCCGAGGACGGCGTGGTCGTGGACCTGGTCGACGGCAAGGCGTCCCGCACCGGCCGCGTCGAGGTGGGGCACGTGTACGTCGACGGCCTTTCGGTCGGCGACGTCGGCGAGTCGACGCTGTCGGACCGGCTGGTCCTCGGCGAGGGCGGGTTCATCTCGATCAGCGTCGCGGTGGACTCCAGCACCGGCCGCGCGGTCAGCAGCCCCACGGTGTCCGGCCGCGGCTTCTCCGACGACCCGAAGGCGCTCGCCGCCGTCGTGCCGCTGGTGGAGATGGAGCTGGCGCGCACGGAGGCCGAGGGCATCACCGACACGCACCGGATCGCGCAGGCGGTCCGCCGCGTGGTGGGCCGCTGGGTGGCCGACACGTACCGCCGCCGCCCGATGATCGTCCCGACGGTCATCCCGGTCTAGACCTGATCCGTCCGTGTGGGCCGCATCGAGGGACTTCCTCGGTGCGGCCCGCACGGTTTGTTAGGCCGTCCGGCGCACGTGTGGGTGGTTCGCTGCGGGATAACCTTGATCCCACCCCGCCTCGCGCAGAGAGGCCGCGCCGATGGGACGTCATTCGGACGGTAGACGACGCAGGCTGCTCGTGCCCGCCCTCGCGACCGGTCTCGTGCTCCTGTTCGGAGCCGCCGCGTGGGCGACGGTGACGACCGTGCGTGCCCGGCCGTCGTGCGAGCAGCCCGCGAAGGTGCTCGTCACCGCGTCGCCGGACATCGCGCCGGCGCTGTCGCTCGTCGCGCGCGGTCTGAACCTGCAGTGCGGCAGCGTCGAAATCCAGACGCGCGAAGCGACGCAGGCGGCCGAGCGGCTCGCCATCTCGGACGGCGGCCCGCGCCCGCAGATCTGGGTGCCGGACTCCACGCTGGCGCTGCGCCGCGCCCGCCAGCTCGGCGCCGCCGACGTCCCCGAAACCGGGGCGTCGGTGGCGAGCTCGCCGGTGGTGCTCGCGGTCGCCGCGGACGTCGTCAAGGGCCTCGGCTGGCCCGAGCGGGTGCCCTCCTGGGCCGACGTGCTGGCCGCGCCCGGAACCGTCCCGGGGATGTCCGACCCGGCCCGTGACGCGGTCGGCACGCTGGCGCTGTTCGGGCTGCGGGACAGCACCCAGGCGGCCCCCGAGCCCTCGGCCGCGTACGTGGCGACGCTGCGGCGCTTCTCGGCCAACACGCTCGGCGCGGAGACGGAGCTGATCGCCCGGCTGCCGGGCTCGAGCGACGGCGGCGGCACGGCCGCGGTGACGGCGTTCCCCGCGTCGGAGAACTCCCTGCTGCGCCACAACGTCGAGGACTCGAAGTCCCCGCTCGTCGCCGTCTACTCGACGGCGGTGCCCACCTTGGACTACCCGTTCGCGCAGCTGGGCGGGATCACCCCGCAGCAGCAGCCGATCGTCGAGGCGCTGCGCGAGGCGGTGCTCGGCGACGCGGGAGCGGACGCGATCGCCCGCACCGGCCTGCGCGCGGCGGGCGGCCAGGCCCTGCGCGACCACCCCGACGACCCGAGGGTGCTGCCGCAGGGCATCCGCGCGGCGAACCTCCCGCCCGCGCCGGAGGTCGACGAGCTGCTCAACCAGTGGGCGGGCGTCAACCTGAGCGCGCGGGTGCAGGTGCTGGTCGACGTGTCGGGCTCGATGAACGCGCAGGTGCCGGGAACGGGCCTGGACCGCATGCAGGTGACGATGCAGGCGGCGGCGAAGGCGATGCACCTGTTCAAACCCGCGACCCAGCTGCGGATGCTGGCGTTCTCGACCCGGTTGGACGGCGACAAGGACTACCGCGAGCTGCTCCCGATGGCCTCGGTCGCCCAGCACCTGGCGAGCGGAGCCCTGGAGAAGCTGGACCAGGTGAAGGCCACCCCGGACGGCGGAACAGGGCTCTACGACAGCGTCCTCGACACGTACCGGACGGCCCGCCGGGAGTGGGAGCCGGGCCGGTTGAACCTGGTGATCGTGATGACGGACGGCCGCAACGAGGACCCGCACGGCATTTCCCGCGAGGAGCTGCTGGGCGAGCTGGCCAAGCTGCAGGACCCCCGCCGCCCGATCCCCCTGATCGGCGTGGGCATCGGCCCGGACGCGGACAAGACAGAACTGGACCAGCTGACGGCGGCGACCGGCGGCCAGGCGTTCGTGGCCCCGGACCCGGCGAAGATCACGGACGTGTTTTTCGGGGCCCTGTCCCGGATCGCCGGCGGATGAGGGCGTAGACGCCGAGGATCACCGCGAGACTGACCAAGCTCAGGTACAGCTGCGCCCGCGCGTCGGCGTCCACGAACAGCATCGATGCCACCACCGCGAGCGTCAGCCCCAGTGTGAGCCAGCTCAGCCACGGGTAGCCCCACATCCGCAGCTTCAGCTTCTCCGGCGCCGAGGCTTCGAGAGAACGTCGCATCCGGAGCTGGGAACCGCAGATGATCGCGTACACGAACAGGGCCACCGCGCCCGCCGAATTGATGATGAAGTAGAAGATCTTGTCCGGGGACACGTAACTCATCACCACCGCCACGTACCCGACCGACGTCGAGGCCAGGATGGCCTTCCACGGCACGCCGCGCCCGTTCGTGTCCGCGATCCACGCCGGGGCCCAGCCGTGGCGCCGCAGGGCGAACAGCATCCGGGATGCCGTGTACAGCCCCGAATTCAGCACCGACAGCGCCGCCGTCAGGACCACCGCCGAGACGATCGTCGACGCCGCCGGGACGCCGAACCGGCCGAAGGCCGCCGCGAACGGGCTCGTCTCGCTCGGGATCTCGCGCCACGGCGTGATCATCACCAGCAGGGCCACCGATCCCACGTAGAACACGATCACGCGCCAGACGATCGTCGAAGTCGCCTTGCGGACCGCCGTCTCCGGCTGGTCGGACTCCGCCGCCGCGATCGTAACGATCTCCGCGCCGAAGTACGAAAAGATCACGATGACCACGCCGTGCACCACCGAAAACGGGCCGTTCGCGACGAAGCCGTCGAGGCCGATGTTGCCCACCGAGAAGTGCGCGTCCGGCCACAGCCCGAGCACGAACAGCGTCCCGAGCAGCAGGAACACCACGATGGTGGCGACCTTGACCGACGCCAGCCAGAACTCCGTCTCGCCGAAGGAGCGCGCCGACGCCAGGTTCGTCGCCGTCAGCAGCAGCATCAGCGCCAGCGAGAACACCCACTGCGGCACGCCCGGGATCCAGCCCTGCAGGATCTTCGCGCCCGCGACCGCCTCGAACGCGACCACGCCGACCCAGAAGTACCAGTACAGCCAGCCGATCGTGAAGCCCGCCCAGCCGCCGAGCGCGTCGCGTGCGTACTCCATGAACGAGCCCAGCGACGGCGCCGCCGTCGCCATCTCGCCGAGCATCCGCATCACCAGCACGACGAGCAGCCCGCCGATGGCGTAGGAGAGAACGGCGGCCGGGCCGACGGTGTGGATCACCGCGCCGCTGCCGATGAACAGGCTCGCGCCGATGATGCCGCCGAGGGCGATCATCCGGACGTGCCGCTGCCGCAGGTCGGGCCGCAGCCCGGACTCGGTCGTCAAGGTGCTTCCTCCCCGGGGGAACGTGGATCGCGGAATTTTCTCACCCACGGACCGCCGGGTGCAGGATTTGCGCAAGCTCAGTGGGTGAGGAGCGCCGAGTTCCGCTGCACGACGTAAGCACCGCCCAGCAGGATCGCCGACCCGAGCAGCTGCGGCCAGGCGAGCTGCTCGCCCAGCAGCAGCCACGCCGCGGCCGTCGTGATCACCGGTTCGACCAGCCCGAGCACGCTCGCCACCGAGGCGGGCAGGTGGCGCAGCGACGAAATGCCGCAGACGTACGCGAGGACCGTCGCGACCAGCACCAGCAGGGTCAGCAGCAGCCACACCGGCGGGTGCCAGGCCCCGAACTCGACCGGCACGCCCAGGAGCCCGGCCGGCCACGTCCACGGCGGCGCGACGAAGCTGATCGCGACCGCGCCGATCACCATGCCCCAGGTGACCAGGCCGAGCGGGTCGATGTCGGCCACCGCGCGTTCGCCGAGCAGGAAGTACCCGGCCGAGCACAGCGCCGCGCCGAAGCCGGCCAGCAGGCCGAGCCCGTCGAGCGTGACGCCCTCCCAGACCTGGGCGACCAGCGCGAGCCCGGCCATGGCCAGCGCGATACCGCCCCAGACCGCCCGCGGCAGCCGGTGCCGCCGCACGAACCGCACCCACAGCGCGATGAGCACCGGCGAGACGAACTCCAGCAGGATGGCGATCCCGACCGGGATCCGCCCGGCGGCGACGAAGTAGAGCAGCTGCACGCCGGCCACGCCGAGCAGGCCGTACCCGGCCAGCACGGGCAGCTCCGCCCGGCGCACCCGCAGCTTCCGCGGCGCCACCAGCGCCACCCCGCCGAGCAGCACGGCACCGGCCAGCGCGATCCGCGCCGCGGCGACCTGTTCCGGGGTGATCCCGGCGGACATCGCTGATTTGCCGAGCGTGCCGGAGGTGCTGAAGAACAGCGCGGCGAGCAGGACGTAGACGGTCCCGCGGCCCCGGTGGGCAACGCGGGGCGGCGCGAGGACGGGGAGTTCAGTGGTCACCGTCGCGACTTTAGATGGCCCCGGGGTCACCACCGAAGCTGTTTTTCCGGTTACCCGGGCCGCGGGGGTGCCGAGTCTGTTTCGTTACTTTCGGGTGGCAACCGGGTCTGCGGGTGGACGTCTTCCGGATGTCGCAAGAAACAGGGGGCCCCGCGGTTGATCCGGCGGGGAATGAGTTTCTTCTTAATTCGCACACCTCTTCGTCGTGCGAAGAATCCTGGAGGGAAAAAAATGTTGCGTGTAATTGCTGCTGCCGCGGGTGCTGCCGCCGGTTTCGTGCTGCTGTCGCCGGTCGTGGCGTCGGCTGCGGAAGTGCCCACGGGAAATGTGGCATCGGTGAATGTTGCCGTGTCGGGAAGTACGGTGACGGTCACCGCCACGTGTGTCGCCAGCGGTGTCCCGGCTGAAGCGCAATACTACGCCCGCTCGGGTGACGCGGTGCTCGGCGGTGGGTTCATGGCGACGAACGGAAACAAGCATTCCATCACGTTCAAGGGCGTGCGGCCGGGGGACTACCGCGCTGAGGTCTATTGCGACACGGCCGACAAGGACTTCGCCGCCGTCAATCGGTTCTTCACCGTCGGCAAGCCCGCGCAGCCCGGCAAGCCCGCCCCGTCGACCCAGCCGGCGGTGAAGCCCGCGCCGCAGGTCGGGGTGAAGCCGCAGGGTGCGCCGCAGACCGGTGGTGGCCCGGCCGAGGACGGGTCCGGCGCCGCGCCGCTCGTCGCGGGTGGTGCGGTCGCCCTGGTGGGTGCGGCCGGTGCCGGTGCGTTGGTGTTGCGCCGTCGGCGCGCCCGCGATTGATCTGGCGTAGAAATTCTATTCGCGCACGTATTCATCGTGCGACAAATTCTGGAGGGGAAAATGCTGGGGAGAATTTCTGCTGCTGTCGGTGTGGCCGCCGGGTTGGCGCTGCTGTCGCCGGTAGTGGCGTCGGCCGCGGAAACGCCCACGGGCACGCCGACGTCGATGAAGGTCGCTGTCTCGGGGAGCACGGTGACCATCACGGGGACGTGCGTTGCCAGCGGTGTTCAGGCCGAAGCGGGTTATGGCGTGCACAATGGGCACGAGCCGCTCGACTGGAATGTCATGAAGGCGGACGGGAAGAGCTACTCCCTCACGTTCAAAGGGGTGCGGCCGGGGAACTACGAAGCCGTGATGTTCTGCCAGGAAGGCGGACCCGGCGACCACCCGGGCGGCATCCGGCCCTTCACCGTCGGGAAGCCCGCCAAACCGGCTCCGTCGACCCGACCGGCCCAGCCGGCGGTGAAGCCCGCGCCGCAGGTCGGGGTGAAGCCGCAGGGTGCGCCGCAGACCGGTGGTGGCCCGGCCGACGACGACTCCGGCGCCACGCCGCTCGTCGCGGGCGGTGCGGTTGCCCTCGTGGGTGCGGCCGGTGCCGGGGCCTGGGTGCTGCGCCGCCGCGCGGCCCGACGCTGAACCGAAGTCCGGGTTTCTTGAGGTGGGGGTCCGGGGGCCCCGCGATTTGTTCAATTCGCGCACGTATTCGGCGTGCGATGAATCCTGGGAGGGGAAAGTCATGCGAAGAATTGCTGCCGCCGTGGGTGTGGCTGCCGGGTTGGCGCTGCTGTCGCCGGTCGCGGCTTCGGCTGCGGAAGCGCGGATGATGGGCGACCCGACATCCATGCTGATCACGGTGTCGGGGAGCACGGTGACCATCACGGCGACGTGCGTCAACAGCGGCGTCAAGGCTGAAGTCGGTATCGGCCTGGCCGACGGGCAGGAGCGGATCGACTACCACGTCATGAAGGCGGACGGGAAAAAGCAGTCCTTCACGTTCAACGGGGTGCGGCCGGGGAGATACCACGCCAACCTGTCCTGCATCGAGCACACGGAAGGCTTCGGCGGACTCTTGCGTGCCTTCACCGTCGGGACGCCCGCCAAGCCCAAGTCCGCGCCGCAGGTGGCGGTGAAGCCGCAGGGTGCGCCGCAGACCGGTGGTGGCCCGGCCGACGACGACTCCGGCGCCACGCCGCTCGTCGCGGGCGGGGCGGTCGCCCTGATGGGTGCAGCCGGTGCTTGGGTGCTGCGCCGCCGCGCGGCCCGGCGCTGAACCGGACGTCCGGGTGCCGCCGTTGCGGCGGCACCCGGGCTCCTCACTCCGCGCGCTTCAGCCCGGTGGCGACGTGCGTGGTGATCGTCGCCAGCCGACGGCCCTGCAGGCGCAGGGCGTCGAGCGCGACATCGTCGGGCGCCGCGGACTTGCGGGAAACGAACGAGCCGCCGTACGGGTTGCCGGATTCCTTCAGATGCGGGTCCGTGTAGCCGAGCGGCACCACGATCGCACCCCAGTGGTAGAAGACGTTGTTGATCGCCAGCAGCGTCGACTCGAGGCCGCCGTGGGCGGTGGACGCCGTCGTGAACGACGTTGCCACCTTGTCCGCCAGCTTTCCCTGTGCCCACAGGCCACCCGTGCTGTCCAAATAGGACTTGAGCTGGGCGGCCGGGCCGCCGAAGCGGGTCGGGCTGCCGACGGCGAGCCCGTCGGCCCACTCGAGGTCGGCGAGGGTGGCGAGCTCGTGGTGCGGGCCCGAGTCCACCCACGCCTGCCAGCGTGGGTTCCGCGCGATGGCCTCGGCGGGCACGGTCTCGGGCACGGTCCGCACCCGCACGTCGGCCCCGGTCTCGCGCGCACCCGCGGCGAGCGATTCGGCCAGGCCGGCGGTGTTCCCGGTCGAGCTGTAGTAGACGACGAGTATCCGTATGCTCACGTCGCCGACTCTAGGGCCGCCCGCGGGGGTGTCTCACAGTACGGACGGCGGCTTCCAGGGGCTGACCGTGTCGGTCGGCCGCGTCGGGTCGTGGAACCTGGGCCGGTCGAGTTCGTCGCGGCGCAGCGGGACGAGGCCGTCGGTGATGGCCTGCATGATCTTCGCGTGCGCGCGCACCCCGGCGCCCGGGCGCTGCGTGTCGATGTCCGACAGGTCGACGGGGTCGCCGAAGTGCACGCGGAACCGCGGCCGGCGCAGCGGCGCGCTCAGCCCGGAGCGGGCCAGCGGGATCAGGTCGGCCGGGCCGTTGACGGTCTCGGTACCCCAGTAGACGGCCTCGTGCGCGCCCCACTGGCTGATCGGGATCACCGGCACGCCCGCCGCCAGCGCCAGCCGCGCCGCGCCGGTCTTGCCGCGCTCCGGCCACAGGCCCGGGTCGTGGCTGATCCGGCCCTCCGGGTAGACGATGATCGGCTCGCGCGTGGTCTTCATCGCCTCGACGGCCTCGGCGAACTGCCCGACGGCGGTCCCGGCGTGCTTGCGGTCGACCCGCAGGTGCCCGCTGACCCGCAGCGCCGGCCCGATCACCGGCGCGTCGAGGATGCCGCCGGCCAGCATGAACCGCGGGTTGATGCCGATCCGCTTGCACGCGGCCATCAGCACGAACGCGTCGAACACGCCGATGTGGTTCGCAGCCATCAGCAGCGGCTTGCCCCGCAGCTGCGCGGGCACCCGGCCGGTGACCGTGAGCCGCCCGACGAGGTTCACCAGCCCGCGGTCGATGTTCAGCATGGTCCGCCAGATGGCGGGCGCCCGGCGAGCGGTGTTGTCGGAGTTCAGCGCGACCATGGGGCAGAGCATGGCAGACGCCGATTTCACCCGTTTGCGCACTGGCCGGATCGGTTCACCTCGCCGGGCAAAGCGCCCCAGGGCCGTCTTGGGGCGCTCGAGCCGGTTCACCCGGATGGCCGCTCCACCCCGGATGTGAGGCAGAAGTTCACCCTGGGCCGAGAGTGGCGCGTGGGACGAACCACCACGGCCGGTTACCGTGAACGGTATGGCTGGGTCGGCGACGAGGAAGAGAAGCACGGGAAGCGGCGCGAAGGGGGCGGCGGCGCGTAAGCCGCGTACACCCGCGAAGGCACGCCCGGCCGCTCGCAAACCCGCGCCACGCGCCCGCCGCAAGACGCCCGGGATCTTCGGCAAGGGCGTCCGCGGCACCTGGAACCTGCTGGCCAAGGGCCTGGGCACGCTGGCCCGCACAGTCGGCCGCACCCGCGAGCTCGAGCCGGAACACCGCCGCGACGGGCTCGCGCTGGGCCTGATCGGCCTGGGCATCGTCGCGGCCGTCGGCGTCTGGTGGCGGGCGGCCGGGCCGATCGGCACCGGGGTGGAGATCGCCACCCGGACCGTCCTCGGCGCCGGGGCCGTCACGCTGCCGCTGGTGCTGGTTGTCGTCGCCGTGGCGCTGATGCGGTCCGAGCCGCACCCGGAGACGCGGCCGCGGATGGTGGTCGGCACGATCATGGTCGTCCTGTCCGTGCTCGGGATGCTGCACATCTTCACCGCGCTGCCCGAGACCAACGACGGCCGGATGTACGCCGGCGGCATCGTCGGCGCCTTCTCCGGCGGCCTGCTCACCATGGGCGTGACCACCTGGGTCGCCGTCCCGCTGCTGATCCTCGCCCTGTTCTTCGGCGTGCTCGTGTTCACCGGCACGCCGGTCCGCGAGATCCCGCACCGGCTGCGCAACTGGGGCCTCGACGAGGAGGAGCTCGCCGAAGCCGAGGCGCAGCGCTCGGGCTTCGCCACCGACGAAGAGAAGGTCACCGACGCCGATCCGAAGGCCGCGCGGCTGCGCAAGCCGTCCCGGCGACGTCAGGCCAGCGACGCCGAGCTCGAGCAGCTCGACATCGACGCGATGCTGGCCGAAGCACCGACGCCGATCAAGCCGCCCAAGCCCAAGCCCGCACCCGAGGCCGTCGAGAAGAAGCCGAAGAAGGCCCCGGAACCGCCGCTCGCGGTCACCCGCACGGTCGAGGGCGACTACCAGCTCCCGCCGCCCGACCTGCTGAAGCTCGGCGACGCGCCGAAGTCCCGCAGCAAGGCCAACGACGCCATGATCGAGGCGATCACCGGCGTGCTGGAGCAGTTCAACGTCGACGCGCAGGTCACCGGCTTCACCCGGGGCCCGACGGTCACCCGCTACGAGGTCGAGCTCGGCCCGGGGGTGAAGGTCGAGAAGATCACCGCGCTGACCAAGAACATCGCCTACGCGGTGGCCACCGACAACGTCCGCCTGCTGGCGCCGATCCCCGGCAAGTCCGCGGTCGGCATCGAGGTGCCGAACTCCGACCGCGAGATGGTCCGCCTGGGAGACGTCCTGCGCGCGCCGACCACGGTCAAGGACAACCACCCGATGGTGATCGGCCTCGGCAAGGACATCGAGGGTCACTTCGTCACCGCGAACCTGACGAAGATGCCGCACCTGCTGGTCGCCGGTTCCACCGGTTCCGGTAAGTCGAGCTTCGTCAACTCGATGCTGGTGTCGCTGCTGGCGCGCTCGACGCCGGACGAGTGCCGGATGATCCTGATCGACCCGAAGATGGTCGAGCTGACGCCGTACGAGGGCATCCCGCACCTGATCACGCCCATCATCACCCAGCCGAAGAAGGCGGCCGCCGCGCTGGCCTGGCTGGTGGAGGAGATGGAGCAGCGCTACCAGGACATGCAGGTCAACAAGGTCCGGCACATCGACGACTACAACAAGAAGGTGCGCTCGGGCGAGATCACCGCGCCGCCGGGCTCGGAGCGCGAATACCGGCCGTACCCGTACATCATGGCGATCGTCGACGAGCTCGCCGACCTGATGATGACCGCCCCGCGCGACGTCGAGGACGCGATCGTCCGGATCACCCAGAAGGCGCGTGCGGCGGGCATCCACCTGGTCCTGGCGACGCAGCGGCCGTCGGTGGACGTCGTCACCGGCCTGATCAAGACCAACGTCCCCTCGCGGCTGGCCTTCGCGACGTCGTCGCTGACCGACTCCCGGGTGATCCTGGACCAGCCGGGCGCGGAGAAGCTGATCGGCATGGGTGACGCGCTGTACCTGCCGATGGGCGCGGGCAAGCCGGTCCGCATCCAGGGCGCGTTCGTCGGCGACGAGGAGATCGCCGCGGTCGTCAACTACGCGAAGGAACAGGCGCAGCCGGAGTACCAGGACGGCGTCACGGCGGCGAAGGCGGGCGAGAAGAAGGAGATCGACCCGGACATCGGCGACGACCTCGACGTCCTGCTGCAGGCGGCGGAGCTGATCGTGACGTCCCAGTTCGGTTCGACGTCGATGCTGCAGCGCAAGCTGCGGGTCGGCTTCGCCAAGGCCGGGCGGCTGATGGACCTGCTGGAGAGCCGCGGCGTGGTGGGCCCGTCGGAGGGCTCGAAGGCGCGAGACGTCCTGATCAAGCCGGAAGAGCTGGAGTCGGTCCTCTTCATGATCCGCGGCGGCGGCCCGGTGGACGCCGACGCCGGGGACGACGACGAGTAACTGAGCCCTGGCCGGTGCTTCGAGCCGTTCTGTGCGGTTTACTGGTACAGATCGGCTTGAAGCATCGCCAGGGAGGTGGTCAGGGTGCTGCAGAGCTTTCGTCTGGGCAACCATCGCTCGTTCCGGGACGAGCAGGAATTGCTCCTCATGCCCGCGCTGCCCGGTGACGAGCGGCCGGCGGTGCCGGTGGCCGCCATCTACGGGGCCAACGCTTCCGGCAAGTCGAACCTGTTCAAGGGGATCACCCTGGTGCGATGGGCCGTGCTGAACAGGCACCTCCCGGATGCCACGAACCGGCACGACATCGTGGCCCTGCAAGATCCGTTCCGGCTCGACCGGCAGTCGCCGGACCGGCCGTCGACCTTCGTGTTCGAGCTGATCGCGGAAGGCACCCAGTACACCTACGGGTTCCTCCTGCGGGGAAGCGAGATCCTGGAGGAGTGGCTTTACGCCTACCCCGAAAAGCGGAAACGAGTCGTCTTCGAACGCGATCGGGGCGCGATCAAATTCGGCAGCACGGTGGCTGATCTCAAAGCCAAGCTCGAGGTTCTGGAAGAACTGATCCGCCCGACCGTCTTGTTCTTGAGCGTGTGCGATCGCCTCGAACTGGGGCCGTTGATGCCGGTCTACCGGTGGTTCGAGGCCGGAGTGCTGGCGAGCGGCTTCGACGGCCCGTCGCCCGACCCGGAGTTCGTGCAGTGGAGGGTCGGCGACTACCTGCTGCGAAATCCGGAGGTGCGGGAGCGGATGATCGCGCTTCTCCGGGTGGCCGACGTCGGGATCGTGGACGTGGTGGTGGACCGCCGCCACTCCGGGCGGTTCGATCTGGAGTTGAAGCTGCTGCACGGGGCGGCCCGCGAGCCGTTCGACTTCGGCGACGAGTCGTCCGGAACACGCAATTGGATCGGTCTGCTTCCGATGGTGCTGAGGGCGCTGGACGGCGGTCTCGTCCTGTTCGTCGACGAGATCGACGCCAGCCTGCATCCGCTCCTGACCGCGAAGCTCGTCGGGCTCTTCCAAGATGCCGAGGTCAACACCAAAGGTGCCCAGCTGGTCTTCACCACGCACGACACCAGCTTGCTCGGCACCATGCTCGGCGAGCAGGTACTCGATCGGGATCAGATCTGGTTCGTCGACCGTGGCGCCGAAGGAGAGAGCCGCCTCTACCCGCTCACCGATTTCAAGCCACGGAAGGACCAGAACACGGAACGGCGCTACCTGGCGGGGAGCTACGGTGCCGTGCCCGTATTGGGTGACTTCACGGAGGCGGTCGGCCACGGATGACGCGGCGAGAGAACAGCGGTCGCCGGCGAACCGCCTTCCGCGAACCGAGGTCGTGTCTGCTCGTCGTGTGTGGGGCGGAGGCGACCGAGCCGGCTTACTTCCAGGGCCTCAAGCAGGCCAGGCGCAACCCAGCGGTGACGATCAAGGTGAAGGCGAAGCCTGCCGATCCCTGCACGGTCGTGCGGCACGCGGCCAGCCTGCGAGATACCGCCGCGCACAGCTATGACGAGGTCTGGTGCGTCGTCGACGTCGACGAGTTCGACGTGGCGAAGGCGGTCGTCACGGCTCGCCGGGCGCGGGTCAACCTGGCGGTCTCGAACCCGTGCTTCGAATACTGGCTCCTGCTCCACTTCGAAGCCTGCGCCGCACCTCTGATCTGCTACTCGGACGTGGCCAAGCGGCTTCGCAAGCACGTGCCCGGGTACGACAAGTCGGCGTTGGACTTCGCGGACTACGCAAGCGGCGTCGAAGCAGCCGTCGAGCGGGCCCTGAAGGCAGGCCACGCCCTGACCACCGAACACGAGCACAATCCCGCGACCGGAGTCTGGGCCCTGGTGAAGAAGGTCCTCTGAGCCGGTGCAACCCCGGCCCGGTTCGTTCCGTCCAGAGCACGTGGACCTACAGCGATTCGTAGCCGGACTGTTCGCCTTCGCCGTCGTCACGGTGGGCGCCGGGAGCTCGGTCGCCTCCGGGCAGCCCGCTGCCGCCGGGCCTGCTCCGGCGCCGCCGTCTACCGTGAGTGTTCCGGCCGGGCACGACGTCACCCTGCGGCTGGGGCAGGAGGCCGCCGTGCAGGGGAAGGACCTCACCGTGCGCTACACCCGGGTCGTCGCCGACTCGCGGTGCCGGCCCGGCATGCAGTGCATCTGGCAGGGGGAGGCGACTCTCGCGTTCCTGCTGAAGGAGCCCGGCCGCGGCGAGAGCACCACGGCCGAGCTCCACAGCGGCCTGCGGACCGGCCCGCAGGCGACGTCGTTCGCCGCCAGCCGGATCGAGCTGATCGACGTGAGCGAGGACGGCGGGGAGGCCACCGTCCGGATCAGCTGAGCGTCAGCCGCCGAACTTGCGGACCGCCTGGTAGTACGTCCAGGCCGCGCCCTTGCAGGCGATGTTGGACCCGCAGACGCTCTTCAGGTCCGTGTACAGGTTGTCGTCGATTCTCAGCCGGTTCGCCTCGGTGAACCGGCCCTGCTTCTTGTAGTTGCGGTAGCCGAAGTCGTGCCGGTGGCAGCCCGGCAGGAACTTCCAGCCGAACGGGTTGTCCGGGGCCCACGAGCAGCCGTCGGACGACCAGTCGAGCTGGCCGTTGTAGGGCGCGGAGTTCCGGATCGTCTCGAAGTTCGCGAGCGAGGTGCTGAAGAGGTACTGGTCGGTGACCGCCGGGATGTCGACGGCGGCCGCGGTGCCGGTGCCCAGCAGGGCTCCCGCGCCGACGGAAACGGCCACCGTCACGGTGGCCCCCAGGTTCCGCAATGTCGTGCGCATCGGTGCTTCCCTTGCCGATCGGTGGACAAGTGCCCGATCAGCTTCCGGCAGCGCGGTGGCGCACGTCACCGCCCGAAAGGAGGTTTTCACTCAGAGTTCGAGCAGCATCCGGGAATTGCCCAGGGTGTTCGGCTTGACGTAGGGGAGGTCCAGGAACTCCGCGACGCCGGTGTCGTGCGACCGCCGCATCTCTTCGTAGACCTCGTGCGACACCGGCGTGCCGTCGATCTCCACGAAGCCGTGCCCGGCGAAGAAGCTCGTCTCGAAGGTGAGCACGAACAGCCGTTTGAGACCCAGCTCACGTGCCTCGTCCACCAGCCGGGCGACCAGCACCCGGCCGACCCCCTGGCCGCGGACGGCCTTGTCGACCACGACCGTGCGCAGCTCGGCGATGTCCTCCCAGAGCACGTGCAGCGCGGCCGCGCCGACCACCTCGTCACCTGCTTCGGCGACCCAGAACTCCTGGACGTCCTCGTACAGCGTGACCAGGTCCTTCTCCAGCAGGACGCGGCCCGCGTCCGAGTCGACCAGGGCCTTGATCTTGCGGACGTCGGCGATCCGGGCACGGCGGACGGTCGGGCGGGGCGAGTCGGACAGCACGATCGTCAAGCCTGCCACATCGGCCTGGACGCGCGGCGACACGACCGGGCTACGCCGTCGTCGGGCCGCCCGGGACCGGCGGCTACCCTGAGCGTTGTGCCTTCCCCTGCCACGGACCCAGCCGCCACCCGACGCGTCTCCCTGCTGACCCTGGGCTGCGCCCGCAACGAGGTCGACTCGGAGGAGCTGGCGGGCCGGCTCGCGGCCGGCGGCTGGGAGCTGGCGGCCGACCCCGAAGAGTCCGACGTCGTGGTGGTCAACACCTGCGGCTTCGTCGAATCGGCCAAAAAGGACTCGGTCGACACGCTGCTCGCCGCGTCCGACACGGGCAAGAAGGTCGTCGCCGTCGGCTGCATGGCCGAGCGCTACGGGCACGAGCTCGCCGACAGCCTCCCGGAGGCCGACGCGGTGCTGGGCTTCGACCACTACGCCGACCTCTCGGCCCGGCTCGACGACGTCGTCGCCGGCCGCAAGATCGCCTCGCACACCCCGGGCGACCGCCGCAAGCTGCTGCCGATCAGCCCGGTCGAGCGGCCCGCCGCCGCGGAGGCGGTCGAGGTCCCGGGGCACGCGCAGCACGGTTGGGGCCCGCGGGTGCTGCGCACGCGCCTCGACGACTCGCCGGTGGCCGCGCTGAAGATCGCCTCCGGCTGCGACCGGCGCTGCTCGTTCTGCGCGATCCCGTCGTTCCGCGGCTCCTTCGTCTCGCGGCAGCCCGACGAGATCGTCGCCGAGGCGATGTGGCTGGCCGAAAACGGCGTCAAGGAGCTGTTCCTGGTCAGCGAGAACACGACGTCCTACGGCAAGGACTTCGGCCGCGACGGCGCCACCGCGCTGGAGCGGCTGCTGCCGCGGCTGGCCGAGATCGACGGCATCGAGCGCGTCCGCGTCTCGTACCTGCAGCCGGCCGAGACGCGCCCGCAGCTGGTCAAGGCCATCGCGACCACGCCGGGCGTCGCCGAGTACTTCGACCTGTCCTTCCAGCACTCCAGCGAGCAGGTGCTGCGCCGGATGCGCCGGTTCGGCTCGACCGACTCGTTCCTGGCGCTGTGCGAGCAGATCCGCGAGTACGCGCCCGAGGCCGGCATCCGGACCAACGTGATCGTCGGCTTCCCGGGTGAGACCGAGCACGACCTGAGCGAGCTCGAGCGCTTCCTGACCGGCGCGCGCCTCGACGCCGTGGGCGTCTTCGGCTACTCGGACGAGGACGGCACCGAGGCCGAGACCTTCGACGGCAAGCTCCCCGCCGACGAGGTGGCCGAGCGCGTCACGCGGATCTCCGCGCTGGTCGAGGAGCTGACCGCGCAGCGCGCCGAGGACCGGATCGGCACCTTCGTCGACGTCCTGGTGGAGCTGGACGACGACGGTGAGCTCACCGGCCGCGCGGCGCACCAGGCCCCGGAGGTCGACGGCGAATGCGTGATCCTCGACGCCCCGGAGAAGACGCAGGTGGGTGACTTCCTGCGCGGTGAGGTCGTCGACTCCGCGGGCGTGGACCTGATCGTCCGCGCGGTACCGGACGCCGACCGGTGAGTGCGCTCCCCAGCGACGCCGCCGACGAGGGCCTCACGCACGACGCTCCCGCCCAGGTCCCGGAGCCGACCCCGGTCCCGACCCTGAACGTCGCGAACCTCCTGACGCTGTCGCGCCTGGTGCTGGTGCCGCTGTTCGTGATCGCGCTGTTCGTCGGCGACGGCCACGACACGACCTGGCGCGCGATCGCGACCGGGCTGTTCGCCATCGCCTCGGCCACCGACCAGCTGGACGGCTGGGTGGCCCGCAAGTACGGCCTGATCACCGACTTCGGCAAGATCGCCGACCCGATCGCGGACAAGGCGCTCACCGGCGCCGCGTTGGTCGGGCTGAGCGTGCTGGGCGAGCTCGGCTGGTGGGTCACGATCGTCATCGCGGTCCGCGAAATCGGCGTGACGCTGCTGCGGTTCTGGGTGATCCGGCACGGCGTCATCCCGGCCAGCCGGGGCGGGAAGGCCAAGACGATGGCCCAGATCGCGGCGATCGTGGCGTACCTGCTGCCGCTGCCGGCGGGCGCGGACCCGGTCCGGTGGGCCCTGATGGGGCTGGCCCTGGTGCTGACCGTCGTGACCGGCGTCGACTACCTGGTGCGGGCGGTGCGGCTGCGGGCGGCCGGGCGCCGGGTCACCGGGAGCTGAAGTGGACGAAACGGCCCTGGTCGCGGCCCTGACCGCGCGGGGCGAGACGGTCGCCGCGGCCGAGTCGCTGACCGCCGGGCTCGTCTGCGCCACCCTCGCGCGGGTGCCGGGGGCGAGCGCGGTCCTGCGCGGGGGCCTGGTCGTCTACGCCACCGAGCTGAAGGCGGCGCTGGCGGGCGTCGACCCGGGACTGCTGGCCGAGCACGGCGCCGTCCACCCCGAGGTCGCCGCCCAGCTCGCCGAGGGTGCCCGCGACCGGTGCGGCGCCACCTGGGGCCTCGGGCTCACCGGTGTGGCGGGCCCGTCGGCGCAGGACGGCGTCGCACCCGGCACCGTGTACGTCGGGCTCGCCGGGCCGGGAACGCTTACAGTCCGTACGCTGGGGTTGGACGGCGATCGCGACTTGATCAGGACCGAGTCGGTCTTGGCGGCGTTTGCCCTGCTCGGGGAACATCTGGCGTGAAACACGCGTTCGCCCTTGGCGTACGTGCACACCAACTCCTGCGCCCGGGGCACCGCTCTGGGTAACGTAGGGGGTACTTGTTCGGAAGGGAGGCGCGTGATGACCGTGCTGTTGCGTGAGGCGATCGGTGATCGGCTCCGTCATGCCCGCACCAACCAGCGTCGTACGCTGCGCGACATCTCCCGCGCCGCCAGGGTCAGCCTCGGCTACCTCTCGGAGGTGGAGCGGGGCCAGAAAGAGGCGTCGAGCGAGCTGCTCGCGTCCATCTGCCAGGCCCTGGACCTTCCGCTCGGCGAGCTGCTGCACAACGTGGCGGCGGACGTGTCGGCTCTCGACAACGTCGAGGTCCCACCGGTCGACGAGCGGATCGTGGAGGGCGCACCCCGGGAGAAGCGGGGCGCCGAGGCCTCGGCAGCCGGCATCGAAGGCGGCCGCCTGATGTCCGAGCTGATCGGCAACGACCTGGCTGACCTGCGGGTTTCTCCGGCACCGCGGATGAACACCACCTTGCGCACGACGATCGGCCAGCCCAAGCTGGCCTCCACGATCGCGGCGTAGGTCCAGCGCAGCGGACGGACGGCCCCGGGCAACCCGCCCGGGGCCGTCCGCGTTGTCTACGGGTAGTGATCGGGGGGATCCCTGAATTCCGCCGGGTCGCCTGGAACGGACGTGGCCGACCTGACACGATGGAACCCGACGCCGGGGTCGGAGCGTTGCACATGCAGGGGAGCGACGCCCCACCCCGAGTACCTAGGCCCGTGGGACGCAAGAAGGCAGGCGGAGGAGATGGCCAACCCGTTCGTGAAGTTCTGGAAGTACATGATGGCGGCGTTCTCGTCGAAGATCGACGAGCACGCCGACCCGAAGGTACAGATCCAGCAGGCCATCGAGGAGGCGCAGCGCAACCACCAGGCGCTGACGCAGCAGGCCGCCTCCGTGATCGGCAACCAGCGGCAGCTGGAGATGAAGCTCAACCGGCAGCTCGGCGAGGTCGAGAAGCTGCAGGCCTCCACCCGGCAGGCGCTGGTCCTCGCCGACGAGGCGCGCGCCAAGGGCGACGAGCAGAAGGCCACCGAGTTCGAGAACGCCGCGGAGAGCTTCGCGACGCAGCTCGTCACGGCGGAGCAGAACATCGAGGACCTGAAGACGCTGCACGACCAGTCGCTGCAGGCCGCGGCCCAGGCCAAGAAGGCCGTGGAGCGCAACTCGCAGATGCTGCAGCAGAAGCTGGCCGAGCGCACCAAGCTGCTCTCCCAGCTGGAGCAGGCGAAGATGCAGGAGCAGGTCTCCGCTTCGCTCAACCAGATGAGCCAGCTGGCCGCGCCGGGCAACACGCCGTCGCTGGAAGAGGTCCGCGACAAGATCGAGAAGCGCTACACCACGGCGCTGGGCTCGGCGGAGCTCGCCCAGAACTCGGTCCAGGGGCGCATGATGGAGGTCCAGGCCTCCACCACCCAGCTGGCCGGCCAGTCGCGGCTGCAGCAGATCCGCGCGTCGATGCACGGTGACTCGGTCGCGCAGGTGACCGACGGCGGCAAGGCGGCCCAGCCGGCGAGCAGCTCGGCCGACATCCAGCGCGAGATCCAGGCGCGGGTGCAGGCCGAGCAGGGCAAGAACCCGGCCTGACGACTCCGGAGGGGGCGAGCACCATGGGGCAGCAGGGCAGACGTCGCGACTTCAGCGAGCTGAGTGCGAAGCTGGAGAAGCACATCGAGAAGCTGCCGGACTACGCGGTGCGCGCCCAGGAGAAGCTCCAAAAGGTGCAGAAGTACTTCCCGCCGGCCGACCAGGCCGGCGGGAAGCCCGCACCGCCTCGCCCGAACCCCCTGCTGAGGCCGCCGGTCCGGCGGCCCGACGTGACGGCCTCGCTGTCGTCCATGGCGAACCAGGTCCCGGCGTTCGCCGAGGCCCGGGCCAAGTGGGACCGCTGGAACCACCCGGCCGCCAAGCTCGAACGCCGCAAGCGGCGGACGTCCCGCGCGCTGACGCTGTGGATCATCCTGACGATCCTGTGCGCGGTCGTGACGGTGGCCGCCGCGGTCGGCTGGATCAGCCCGACCGGTGCCGCGATGATGCCGCAGGCGATCACGGCGTTCGCGGGCGCCGTCATCTTCGGCACGTTCAGCGTCCGCTCCGGGATGAAGCTGCGTGAGCTCAAGCGCACCCCGATCCCGGCGGCCCCGGCCGGTCCGCCGCCGTTGCCGCCCGCCCGTTCGGCGGCCCGCGAGCCGATGGAACGGCTCGCCGAATGCGAAGCCTCGCTGGCGGAGCTGCTGCGTCAGCTCTCGGTGCCGTCCTCGCTGGGCACACCCCCGGTCTCGGAGGTGTCCGTGGCGGACGCCCGCCAGACGGCGACCGAAGCGGCCGCCGCGTTGCGCGGCTTGGCGAGCCGCATCCAGGCGATCGAGCGCGGCCGCGACTCGGCGCCCGCCCGCGAGCAGGCCGCCCTCGACGCGGCGGTGGCCAAGCTCCGCGAGCAGCTCGAAGACGGCCTCGAGGGCTACCGCGGCCTGGTCGCCGCGGCCGGCCACACGGTCGCCGCGGCCGACGACGGCCTGGTGACGTCCAAGCAGGCCCTCACCGACGCCACCGACCGCCTCGCCGGCCTCGCCATGGCCCTCCGCGAACTCTCCTGACCGGACCGAAGAAGGCATCACGCGTGCCCCGAGAGGCATCACGCGTGATCCCACGGGCATCACCCCGATGCCCCTCCAGACACACGTGATGCCCCGCTGATCACGCGAGATGCCTCTTCCCGCACGCCGGGCGAGGCGGAATCCGCGTGATCCGGGCCGGATCTCGCGTGCTTGGGCCCGGATCTCGCGTGATCGAGGCCGGATCTCGCGAGTTCCGGCTTCAATCACGCGAGATTCGGGTCTGATCACGCGGATTCGGGGTTTGCTGGGCCATTGGGATCTCAAACTCGGCCGTTCGGGTGCCGCCGAGCGGGCTATCCGGCTGGTCGTCACCGCGCGTGCGTGATCGTGCGTTTCACCCCGGCGTCGCGCCCTGTTCACCTTCCGGTGCCGAAACCCGCGCGTAATCGGAAACTGATGGCTACGGAAACGTCCACGCCCTAACGTTTCTGTCATGCATGCAGAGGTGTCACTCGCCGGGAGGCCCGCCGTGCACTGAGGATCGCCGGCGCCGACCGTACACAGTGGACTTTCTCGACCGCCGAGGAAAGGACGCCCCGTGAACACGCTCCCGCCGGACCCGGACCCCGTGCCGATCACCCCGCCCACTGCCTCCCAGCGCGTCATCGCGGCCTTCGAACGCCTCACCGAGGCCGGCCGCCCCGAACTCTGGACCACCCTCCGCGCCGTCGAAGACGTCCTGGTGGACGCCAAGGCCGTCGACGAACGCGTCAAGGCCGGCGAAGACCTGCCGCTGGCCGGCACGGTCATCGCCGTGCAGGACCTGATCGACGTCGCCGGCCAGCCGTCCGGCCACGGCGTCCCGGAAACGAGCGCCGCGGTCGTCACCCGGCTCACCGCCGCCGGCGCCGTCGTGCTCGGCAAGACCGGCGCCGCCCTGATCTCCGGCGCCTGGGACCGCACCAAGGCCGGTGGCAACGGTGCCGCGGTCGCCGTCGCGCTCGGCGTCGTCGACCTCGCGCTGAGTACCGGGGGCGCGGTCCCGGCGGCGCTGAACGCCGTCGCCGCGGTGAAGCCGACGCGCGGCCTGCTCCCCGCCGCCGACAACGTCTCCGTGTACACGAACGGCCTGGTCGCCGCGCACCGCGCCCTCACCCTGATGACCGGCGGCGACCGGCACTGGCCCGCCGACGTCCGGCTCGGCGCCGGCGAACACCCGCGGATCGCCTACCCCGCCGACCTCCCCCTCGGCGAAGCGGCGAGCCTCGCGCTCAAGACCGTCGTCGCCCGGCTGACCGCCGCCGGCGCCGTGCTCACCCCGATCTCCGTCCCCGAGCAGGGTTTCGACGGCTTCGACGCCCTCCTCGTGCCGACCGTGCCGGAGCACCCGGGGATCGCCGAAGCGCTGGCCGACCCGGCCGGCGTGGGCCACCGCCTGTCCTCGTGCACGGCCTTCGCGAACCTGCTCGACGTGGCCGCGGTGACCGTCCCGGTGCTGCCGGGCGACCGCCGTCCGTTCGGCGTCACCTTCCTGACGCGCGCGTTCGAGGACCAGATCGCGCTCGACCTGGCCACCGTCTGCACGGACGAGCCGATGACGCCCTACCCGGAGCCGGGGGAGGACGTCGTCGTGTTCGGCGCCCACCTGCGCGGCCAGCCGCTCAACGCCGACCTCACCGCGCTCGGCGCCCGCTTCACCGGACCGGTCCGGACCACCGAGGGCTACCGGATGGTGCTGCTGGACACCGAACTGCCCCAGCCGGGTGTCATCGAGGGCAGCACCACCCTCGACGGCGAGCGCTGGCGGCTCTCCCCGGCCGCGTTCGAGCGCTTCGCCGCGACGCTGAAGGAGCCGTTCGTCCTGGAGCGGGTCGTGCTGGACGACGGCACCGCGCCCCTGGCCGTCCGCTGCCTGGCGGCGGAGGGCCCCGGTCTCGACCGCTACGAGTCCTGGCGCGGTTACGTGCGCTTCGCGTCTACCGCCGGGCCGCGAGACCCCGGCTGACGCGGCGCACCAGGCCCGGCCCGTGCAGCGCGAAGCCCGTGTACAGCTGCACGAGCGACGCACCGGCGTCGACGAGCCGGACCGCGTCGTCCGGGCCCATGATCCCGCCGACGCCGATGATCGGCAGGCTCCCGCCGGTGTGGTCGTGCACGAACCGGACGACCTCGGCCGCGCGGGTGGTCAGCGGCCGGCCGGACAGTCCTCCCGCCTGTCCGGCCAGGCCGCTTTCCGCGGGCGCGATGCCGTCGCGCGACAACGTCGTGTTCGTGGCGATGATCCCGGCGACGCCGTGTTCGAGCGCGACCTCCAGCAGCTCGGCCAGCGCGTCTTCGGTCAGGTCGGGCGCGACCTTCACCAGCACCGGCACCGGCGACCCGCCACCGGCGAGCTCGAGCGACGTCGAACGCAGCTCGCCGAGCAGTTCGGCGAGGGCGGTGCGGTCCTGCAGCTGCCGCAGCCCCGGCGTGTTCGGCGAGCTGACGTTGATCGCGAAGTAGTCCGCGTACGGGTGCAGCGCCCGCAGCGAGAACCGGTAGTCCTCGACGGCTTCCTCGAGCGGCGTCACCTTCGACTTGCCGATGCTGATCCCCAGCGGGACGCCCGGTTTCCCGTCGCGGGCGAGCTTGGCCGCGAGCGCTTCGGCGCCGTCGTTGTTGAAGCCCATGCGGTTGATCACCGCGTCGCTGGCCGGCAGGCTGAACAGCCGCGGTTTCGGGTTGCCCGGCTGCGCCAGCCGCGTCACCGTGCCGACCTCGACGAACCCGAAGCCGAGCGCGGCCCACGCCGGCAGCGCGCGGCCGTTCTTGTCCATCCCGGCGGCCAGCCCGACGCGGTTGGGGAACCGCAGGCCCAGCACGCTCACCGGGTCGTCGACGCGCAGGACGGCGCTGGGCGCGAGCTTGCCGAGCCGCGCGAGGACGGCGATCGTGCGCTCGTGCACCAGCTCGGGATCGTGGTAGGACAGCCGGTACAGCGCCGGGCGGACGATCTTGTCGAAGAACACGCCCCCATGCTGCCAAATCGCCGGAGGCCCGCTACCCGGAGCCGCACTTTCCCGTGAAAGCGCGGGTCGCCAGGCGTAGCTTTCCCGTGACGACTACGCCCAGTCGCGGTCCTTCCACTCGTCTTCGAGCATCGCGTAGATCAGCTCGTCGGTCCACTCGCCCTTGACGATCTCGTTCTCCTTGAGGTGCGCCTCCCGGCGCATGCCGAGGCGTTCCATCAGCGCGGCGGACGCGGTGTTCCGGCCGTCGCAGCGGCCGATGATGCGGTGCAGCCCCAGGTCTTCGAAGCCCAGCCGCAGCAGCTCGGTGGTCGCCTCCGCGGCCAGGCCCTTGCCGTGGTGGTCCGGGTGGAAGACGAACCCGATCTCGCCCTGGCGGTGTTCGCTGCTCAGCCACTCGAGGTTGAGGTCGCCGATCAGCTGGCCCGTCGCGGCCAGTTCGACCGCCACGGCCAGGAACTGCCCTTCCTTCGTCAAGGTCGAGCTGTGCACGCGCTTCGCGAGCGCCGCGGCCGATTCGGCCCGGCTGCGCGGGCCCCAGTACAGGTAGCGTGCGACGTCGGCGCGGGACTGGAAGGAGTTCAGCGCGTCGAGGTCCCCGTGCGTGAACGGGCGCAGGATCAACCGCGCCGTGGTGATCGGGTAGTCGGGCCTGAGCATGCATCCAGGCTAGCGAGCGTCAGCCGTCCGGGGGACAGAACACCGAAACGCTGATCGCCGGACGGTCGTCCTGCTACGCCGGATGGCATGAACTGCACAGATGAGCGAAACCGCATCGATCATCACCCATCCGACCACAGTCATGGCCGACCACCTTTCGCGGCAACAGTTACCTGCCGTTCAGAGGGGGGGCGGCCCACTTTTGGCCAGATGGGTGAAGGGGGACCCCCGGGGATGCTCTCGGACGCCGTCAAACGCCTGAGCCCGAGCCGGACTGGTGCTCGGGATCCCCGGGGGCACGGTGACTGCCTGGTATTCGCTATCAGGCACCACGTGAAGCAGGCGATGAGCCGAAGGTGGCTCGGTTGTATCGCTGCTCAAAGTCCTTCACGTGCCATCCGCTAGCGGACAGCCACCTCACGAGTCCTGTTGGAATACAACTTAGGACCACCTCCTTTCTCGTGTACTGCCACGCTAGGTGAAGTCCGCGGTGCCGTGCAACGTCATTTCCGTGATCTCACTCCGCAGACGGGCTTTCCGCCGCTCGTCGCGGAAGGAGCGCACTGCTCAGGGAGCCGGGCCGGTTCGCGGAGAGCGGACGGGGAGGAGCGCGCGGCTCGGCACGTGACCCGGCTCACTGCGGCGGGTACGGGCCCGCCTGGTCCTTCGGGCAGAACCACGTCGGCCGCCGCTGGACGTCGTGGCCCTGCGTCCGGACCAGGAGCTTGCCGCCGCAGCGGAAGCAGCCCTGGCGGGTGCGCTCGTACACCCAGTTCTTGCGGTTGCGGTCGAGGTGGCCGGTGGTGCTCTGCTCGAAGCGCCCGGCGAGGGCGTTGGCCAGCAGCAGCTTGCGGGCCAGCGCCACCGTGCGCTCGGGGTCCACTTCGGACACCGGCGTCCACGGCGTCACCCCGAGCAGGAAGGCGATCTCGCACTTGTAGAGGTTGCCGACACCCGCCAGCACGCGCTGGTCCAGCAGCGCCAGCCCGAGTTCGCGCGCCGGGGCGGCGGCGAGGTTCGCGGCGGCCTGCTTCAGGTGCTCGTCCGTCCACTGTGGATCGAGCAGGTCCGGGCCGAGGTGGGCGACGAGGTCGTGCTCCTTGCTCGTGGCCACGAGTTTCAGGTCGTGCACGCGGAAGCCGATCACCTGGACGTCGGCCGTGGTGAAGATCACGCGGGCGTGGTGGCCGGGGCGCCGCCACTTCGCGCCGGCCGGGTAGACGTCCCACATCCCGTCCATCAGCAGGTGCGAGTGCAGCGTCAGGTCGCCCGAAAAGCGGGTGAACAGGTGCTTGCCCACCGTCCCGACACCGAGCACCTCACGGCCGGCGAGGTCCACAGTGGCCAGTTGCGGTACTCGGAATTCGCCGCGCAGCAACGTCTTCCCGGTCATCGCCTTGGCGAAGCGCTGGGCGACCAGGAAGACGGTGTCACCTTCGGGCACGGCTCACCCCGCGGACTCGGACACCTCGGCCGGGGTGTCCGGAGCCTCGGGCGTCTCCGGGGCCGGGCCTTCGGGCCAGTCCGGGCCTTCGGCGTCCTCGCCGGCGATGCGGTGGCGGCCCGCCCGGTTGGAGCGCAGGATCTTCGCCAGCACCATGTTGAACGTCAGCGCGATCTCCTGCGCGCCCGGCGAGTGCCACTCGTGGATCGGGCTGCACGCGCCCTGGGCCTGCTGCACCGCCAGCCGGTCGGTGATCGCCGTCGGCATCACCAGCGAGCCGAAGTTCTCGCGCAGCTCGGCGATCCGGAACTGGTGCTCGTAGGAACGCGCGCGCAGCTTGTTCACCAGCACGCCGATCGGGCGCAGCTCGGGGTTGAGCTCCTTGCGGATCTTCTCGATCGCCTCCAAGGCCCGGGACGCCCCCGCGACGGCGTACATCGTGGGCTCGGTCACGATGAGCGCGCTGTCCGCGGCGACCAGCGCCGACTTCGTCAGACGGCCCAGCGACGGAGGGCAGTCGAGGATCACCAGCTCGTACGGCGTTTCGCGCAACGGCGTGCGGTGCAGCTCGTCCAGCGCGCGCGAGAAGTTCGCCAGCCGCTCGCTGTCGGCCTCCGGGTCGTTGAGCAGCTCCAGCTCCTCGGCGCCGACGAGGACGTCGACGTCCTCGCTCCAGACGCTCGGCGCGATCGCGCGTTCCAGCATCTCCCGGGTCGGGGTCTCGAGCACGTCCGCGAGGGTGGCGTCGGTGAAAGGCGGGTCGAGCGAGGTGGTGGCGTTGCCCTGCGGGTCGAGGTCGACGACCAGCGTCCGCGTGCCCCTACGCAAGGCGGCGGACGCGATACCGAGAGCGACCGTCGTCTTGCCGACGCCTCCCTTGAGGCTGAGTACGGCGACCGTGTGCACGTTCACCAGCCTACGGGTGCGCGCGAAAGCCGCCGCCGGGCAAGGGCCGTTCACTCGAAGGGAGGAGGCCGGGAGGTGGGCGCGGCTGGGCACTACCCTGTGCGGCATGAAGACGGAGACCGTGGCCGCCCGGGGTTCGGGCGCCGTCCGCCGGGTGCTCGAGGCCGAGATCGAGGCCGCCCGCGCCCGGGGCGCCGAGCACCCCCGTGTCGTCGACGTGGGCGGCGGCAGCGGCGGCTGGGCGGTGCCGTTCGCGGCGGCGGGCTGCCGGGTGACGGTCGTCGAGCCGAGCCCGAACGCGCTGGCCACGCTGCAGCGGCGGGCGGAGGAGGAGGGCGTCTCCGAGCTGATCACGGTGATCGCGGACGACTCCGACGCGCTGGGGCGGTACGTCGAGGCGGGCTCGGCCGACCTCGTGCTGGCGCACGGGCTGCTGGAGATCGTCGACGACCCGGCCGCAGTGCTTGCGGCGCTGGCCACCGCGGTCGCGCCGGGTGGCGCGGTGTCGGTGCTGGTGGCGAACCGGCACGCGGCGGCGTTCCACCGGGCGCTGGCGGGCCGGGTCGGCGAGGCGCGGCAGCTGCTCGAGAGCGCCGACGGGGTCGTCCCGGGCGACACGGTGCTGCGCCGCTTCTCCACCGACGGCCTGCGTGCCGACCTGGAGGCCGCCGGCTTGGAAGTCACGCTGCTGCAGGGCGACCGGGTGATCGCCGACCTGGTCACCGGCGACGTCCGGGACGACGAGCTGGCGGCGTTCGAGCGGGCGGCGGCGGGGACACCGGTGCTGCGGGACATCGCGGGCCGGCTGCACGCGGTGGCGCGCCCGGCTTGATCCGTTCCGGCGGGTTTTCGCCGTCGCGTTGCCCGGTGATCCGAAACTGTCGGTGGTGGCCGGTAGCGTCCTCGGCGTGGGACGAAATGCCGAGTTGCCGGGCGGAATGGGCCGGTTCCGCGTCCGGCCGGGGGAGCCGGTGCCGGACGACACCGGGTGCGGGCTGCTGCACGTCGACATGGACGCGTTCTTCGTGTCGGTGGAGCTGCGGACCCGGCCCGAGCTGGCGGACCAGCCGGTCGTGGTGTCCGGGGGCGGGCCGCGGGCCGTCGTGGCCGCGGCGAACTACCCGGCGCGGAAGTTCGGCGTGCGCTCGGCCATGCCGTTCTCGACGGCGAAGCGGCTGTGCCCGCAGCTGATCAACATCCCGCCGACGTCCGGGCTGTACGGGTCGGTGTCCCGCGGGGTGATGGGGATCTTCCGCGAGCTGACGCCGCTGGTCGAGCCGCTGAGCCTGGACGAGGCGTTCCTGGACGTCAGCGGGGCGTTGCGGCGGCTGGGTGCCACGCCGGCGTCGCTGGGCGCGGAGATCCGCTCGCGGGTCGCGGCCGAGCACGGGATCACCTGTTCGGTGGGGGTGGCGAAGGTCAAGTTCGTCGCGAAGCTGGCGTCGGGGATGGCGAAGCCCGACGGGATGGTCGTGGTGCCGGCGGCGGAGACCCTGGCGTTCCTGCACCCGCTGCCGGTGTCGGCGCTGTGGGGCGTCGGCGCGCGCACCGAGGAGCACCTGCGGCGGCTGGGCCTGGCCACGATCGCCGACGTCGCCGCGTTCCCGCCGGAGCGGCTGAAGAAGTCGCTGGGTGTCGCGGTGGGCGAGCACCTCTACCGGCTCGCCCACGGGGTGGACGAGCGGTCGGTGGTGGTCGATTCGCCGGAGAAGTCGATCGGCGCGGAGCACACCTTCGACGTCGACCTGCACGACCGGGCCGCGCTCGGGCTGGAGCTGCTGCGGCTGTCTTCGCGGGTGGGGGCGACGTTGCGGGAGCGGGGCGTGCGCGGCCGGACGGTCTCGATCAAGGTGCGGTTCGCGGACTTCCGCACGATCACCCGGGCCCGCACGCTGGTTTCGGCGACCGACGTGGCGCGCGAGATCCACGCGGTGGCCGTGGCCCTGCTCACCGAGCACGCCCCGACGGGGGCGGTGCGGCTGATCGGCGTCCGCGTCGAAGGGCTGGACACGGGGGAGGCCGGGGAGCAGCTGGTGTTCGAGTCGCCGGCCCCGCGCTGGCGGGACGCGGAGGTGGCGGCCGACGTGGCGCGCTCGAAGTTCGGCTCGGCGGCGGTGCGGCCGGCGTCCCTGCTGGGGCCCCGGGAGCACGGACGGTGATCTTCCGCTTGGCGGCGTTCCCCCACAACGGCGGTCGAGCGGCAAAACGGTCACGATCAGCGACGGTGACCGTCCGCAACGCCCGCCGAGCGGGATTTACCCCAATTCGATCCCTTCTGGATGCGGGATCGGGTAGTCGTGCGGGCGCGGGCCTCGTATCCTGGACAGTGCCACCCCGCCTGGGGTTGGCTGTTGGGTCCAGGACGTTGCGCGGCCCGGCGCCCGCGACAGCTGTGCCGGAGGAGGAAAGATGCCACTCTCCGAGCATGAGCAGCGGCTGCTCGATCAGATCGAGCGCGAGCTCTATGCCGAGGACCCCAAGTTCGCATCCACGGTGCGTGGCACCCGGTTGCGTCGCCCCGCTCGCCGACGGCGTATTCAGGGCATCGCCCTGTTCGTAGTGGGCGTCGCCCTGCTGGTGCTGGGCGTGGTGGTGCCGCAGTTCCGGGTGGCCGACATCCCGCTGATCAGCGTGCTCGGGTTCCTCGTGATGTTCTTCGGAGTCATGATGGCCGTCACATCGATTCGGCACGGCGCCGACGGAGACGGCAAGGGCGGTGGACCGGGTGCCCGCGGTGGCAAGTCGTCGGGCCGCCGGAGTTCCTTCACCCAGAGGATGGAGGAGCGCTTCCGCCAGCGTTTCGAGGAGCAGTAGCGCCGCAAGACGACGAGATCCGCGTCCCCCCGAACGGAGGGACGCGGATCTTCTTGTGTGCTCATCAACGGAGCCGGCGCCCGTCCAGCCGCTGTGACAGTGGGTGACCCCCACACGGGTGAGCCACCGTGTTTCCGCCAGTGATCAGCCCCCGACCTCGCGTGATCAAGCCCCGATCACGCGAGATGCCCGCCCGCGCAGGCTGATGCCCCGCGGATCACGTGTGATGCCCGCTCAGTCACGGGTGATGCCCCTCCAGACACGCGAGATGCCTCCTCGATCACGCGAGATGCCCGCCTGATCACGGGTGATGCCTCTTGGGGGGCGGGTGGTCAGGTGCGGTTGCGGAAGACTGAGCGCGGGAACAGCTTTCCCTTCCACGAGAGGGGCGCGTTGCGGCGAAGGCTGCGCCGCAGCCCGTCGAAGGCCGGGGGGAGCTCCGGCTGCGGGGTGTCGTCTCCTCCGCCGTACCACGACCTCTCGAGCACGCCGATCACCGTTCGGAGGCCTTCGCGGCCGTCGTCGTCGAGGTGGTGCTTGGCCGCCAGCTTCTGGCCCGCCACGCGGACCGTGTCGCTGCTCGGGATCGGGAGCCCCCGGTCCGCGCACTCCGCGCGCAGCTCCGCCCAGGCCGCGTCGGCCGCGCCCGGCTGCTGCTGGACGATGCGCTGCAAGCGCCGCCGGCGGAGGGTCTCGCGGGCCAGTGCCGGGCCCGCCACCAGGAGCTGCAGGACCAGCACCAGCACCCCGAGCCACCAGGCCACCGTCGCCGCGAGCAGGGTGATCGCGGCGATCCACAGGGCGACCGCCAGCAGCGGCAGCCAGCCGAGCAGTGCCCGGAGCCGGGACGGCGCCGCCACCGGGGCCGGCGCCCGGACGAGCAACGCGCCCTCGCTCCGGTCGGCTTCCGGCGGTCCGGAGGCCGGAGCGCGGGGGCGCCCGCCGCCGGACAAGCGCCGCAGCAGTGCCGCGGCGATCAGTCCCGCTGTGCCGAGCGCGGCGAGCACCAGCGCGATGTCGAACAGCCAGTCGTCGCCGGTCGAACTGTCCTGGGGCGTCTGCGCCGGGAGGTTCGGCTCGTTGTCGCGGGGGGCGCCGGTCGGCGCCGCGCTCGACTGGACCGTGCTCGGCGCCACCTGGGTGTCGTCCGGCTGGTTGCCGTTCTGCGGGCCGGCCTGCAGGTACGACGGGGTGATGCCGCGGCCGTCCGACAGCGGGGTCGGGTCGAACGTCACCCAGCCCTTGTCGCCGAAGTACGCCTCGACCCACGCGTGCGCGTCCTGCGTGGTGATCGACAGGTAGTCGTTGACCTGCACGCCCGGCGTGAAGCCGATCGCCACCCGCGACGGGATGCCCGCCACCCGCAGCATCACGGCCATCGCCGACGCGAACTGCTCGCAGAAGCCGCGCTTGCCTTTGAGGATGAAGTCGGCGAGCGCGTCGGCGTCGTTCGCCGGCGCGGTCTTCGTGTCGTAGACGAACCCCTGCTGCGCCGTGAAGTAACGCCAGATCGCCGAGGCGCGGTCGAAGTCGTTGGACGCGCCGGTGATCAGCTGCTGGGTCTTGGCGCGGACGCGCTCGTCGACCCGGTCGAGCTGGAGGTAGCGCGGCGGCAGGTCGTCGACCCGCGAGGTGACGCGCAACTCGGCGGCCGTCGGTTCCTTCAGCGACGCGTACTCGGTGTACGACGGCGGGGCCTCGCTGCGGGTGGTGAACACCGTGCCGCTGACCTGGTCGTAGAGGTAGCCGTTGGCCGCGCCGTCGATCACGCGCGGCGCGCCGTACACCGGCAGCCAGTTGTCCCGCCAGCTGGTCGGCTCGACGTCGATCCGGCGGGCGGTGCCGGTGCCGTCGTCGCCCGGCGCGGGCGGCAGCTGCGGCCCGACCGGGACACCCTGCTGCGAACGGCCTTCGTCGTGCAGGCCCCAGCCCTTGTTGGGGTAGTAGGTGTCGAGCGTCATCGCGCGCAACAGCCGCCGGTCGGTGCCGAGGCCGCGGACCTTGAACAGCTCGCGGTTGGCGCCCTGGTCGAGCATGCCGCGCAGCTCGGTGAACGGCTGGATGCCGAAGCCGCCGGAGCCCGCGCCGGGGCCGTTCCCGCCCTCGCCGAACGGCATCCGCCCGACGGTGCCGACCCAGGTGATCGCCCCGCCCAGCAGGCCGAGCACGATCGCCGCGCAGACGACCGCGACCGGCGCGGACAGCACGCCCGGCTTGCCGCTGCGCCCGGGCGCCTCGCGGGTGCGCCAGCGCTGGTGCCGGTGGTTGCCGTCGACGGCCAGCAGACCGGCGAACGCCGCCCCGCCGAGCAGGAACGTCCACCACGGCAGCATGTCCTCGCTCAGCGCGGCCGGCACGGCGTAGACGCAGAGCAGCACCAGCCCGGTGGCCGCGGGCGCCGCGGCGGCCACGGTCAGCGTGTCGACGAGGACGGCGACCAGCCCGATCAGGATGGTGACGAGGCACAGGATCGGCTGGCTGCCTTCGACCGGCGGCAGCCCGACGCGGATCTGCTCGGCGGCGGCCGACAGCGTGGTGCCGATCTCGGAAAACGCTTCCGGGCCGGGGATGACCTGCAGGATGCCGTGCGTGGTGAAGGCGCCGGTGATGAGGAAGAGCAGGACGAGCAGCTGCCCGAAGCCGACCAGCACGGTCGGTACCTGGAGCGAGCGCAGCGCCAGCCCGGCGGCCCCGATGAGGAGGACGGCCACGAACAGGTACCCGAACCAGGCGAGCCCGGAGACGACGCTGGTGACCGAGGTCGCGGCGCAGAGGGTGGCGACCCCGGCGGCGACGGGGGCGAGAACGCTGCTGCGCCAGGCGGACAGCCGACGCTCCGGCCGGGGCGCGGGCCGGTCGAACTTCCGCGGCGGTGCGGTGGTGCTCATCGCGAACCCCCGGTCGGGAAGCGGTGGTGGGTGGGGGTGCTCATCGCGGCCCCCCGATCAGCGTGCCGGGCGTTCGTGGCGGGCGGCCGGGGCTGGGCTCGGTGTGCGTTCGCCGCGGGGTGCGGGTCCGCGGGCTGCTTAAGCTTCCGCGGCGGGGCGGTGGTACTCATCGCGAAACCGGTCGGGAAGCTGTGGTGGGCGGGGGTGCTCATCGCGGCCTGGCGCGGGATGCGGGCAGGCGCGGGCGTGGTGGTGCTCATCGCGGCCCTCCGATCAGCGTGCCTCGGCGTGCGCCGCTGCGGCACAGGTCGGCCCAGACCTGCGGCATCGGCGAGCCGGGTCCGGCGATGATCACGCCCCAGCCGGCCGCGCGCAGCAGTGCCGCCGAGTCCTCCGTCGCCGCCGCTCGCTGCTCCGGTGCCGTCACGCCCGCCGACCACGTCGGCGTGTCCAGCAGCACCGCCAGGCTCCTGATGCCGCGGGGGCGGTACTGGGTCAGCTCGTGCACCGCCTCCGTGCTCACGGTGCCGAGCACCGCGATCAGCTCCTGGCCCTCGGCCGGGTCGCCGGCCAGCGTGATGTCGCGCTGGTGCGCCGGCTGCAGCGCCGCCAGCGCGTCGAGCACCACGTGGTCGTAGTGGTCGCCGCCCTCGCCCGGGGTGTCGGCCAGCGTCACACCGTGCTCGGTGACCAGGCGGACGCGGTGACCGGACCGGCGCAGGTGCAGTGCCGCCGACGCCGCGAACGACACCGCCCACTCCAGGCTCGCCGCCGGGCCGCTGCCGTGGTGCGCGGCCGCCCGGTGGTCCAGCAGCACCGTCGTGCCGCCGCGCCACGGGCGTTCCTCGACGCGGACCATGATCTCGTCGCGGCGGGCCGTCGAACGCCAGTGCACCTTCCGCAGGTCGTCGCCCTGCCGGTACTGGCGGACGATCACGTCGGCCTCGCCCTGCCCGGCGTGCAGCCGGACCGTGCCGTCGTCGCCGACGCCGATGCCCGCGCCGCTCGGCAGGCCCCACAGCGGCACCACCCGGGGCACCACGACCAGCCGCGAATGCCCGATCAGCTCGCGCTCGAACTCGCACAGCCCGAACGGGTCGGTGATCGTCGCGCGCAGCGGCCCGACCTGCTGGATCCCGCGCAGCACCGGCTGCAGCGGGTAGCGCAGGGCGACGCGCCGGTCGTGCGGGAGCCGCTCGACGACGAACCGCGGCCGCGAACCCAGCGCGTACGGCACGCCGTCCTCGAGCAGGATCTCGCCGGCGGGCAGCCGTCCGCTGCGCCACAGCTCCAGCTGCACCTCGCCGTTGCCGCCGACCGCGACCCGTTGCGGCCGCAGCGCTCTGGTGGCGCCGATGCGCAGCCGGGTCGCCGAAATGAACGCGGCGACCAGCAGCGGCAGCGCCACCACGAACACCGCGACCCGCAGCAGGTCGCGTTCGTTGAGCACGAACGAGCACACCGCGGCGGCGATCCCCGCGGCCAGGAGGCAGCGGCCGCGGGTGGTCAGGCCGGACAGGGCACGCAGCATGCAGTTCTCTTCCCCTTGTGCGGCAGGACGATCTTTTCGGGGGTTCGGGTGGCGGAGCCCCCGACCTGGGGCGAAGCCCCAGATGTCACTGCTAGGGCCGGGTGCCCTGCGGCACCGGCACCCGGTGCAGCACCGCGCGCACGACGTCGGTCGCCGACCGGCGGGCCGCGTGGGCCTCGGTCGTCAGCACCAGCCGGTGCGCCAGCACCGGGACCGCCACCGTGTGCAGGTCGTCCGGCACGACGTAGTCGCGGCCCGACAGCGCGGCCTGCGCCCGCGCCGCGCGGACGAGGTGCAGCGTCGCCCGCGGGGACGCGCCGAGCCGGATCTCCGGGACCTGCCGGGTCGCCGCGACGACGTCGACGGCGTACCGGCGGACCTCCGGCGCCATGTGCACCGCGCGGACCGTCTCGATCAGGCGGTGCACGGTCTCGCCGTCGGACACCGGCTGCAGGTCTTCGAGCGGGTTGTGGCCGGCGTGCTCGTCGACCATGGCCAGCTCGGCCTGCTGGTCGGGGTAGCCGATGGAGACGCGCGCGGTGAACCGGTCGCGCTGGGCTTCGGGGAGGGCGTACGTGCCCTCCATCTCGATCGGGTTCTGGGTCGCGATGACCATGAACGGCTGCTCGAGGCGGTAGGTCGAGGTGTCGACGGTGACCTGGTGCTCTTCCATGCACTCCAGCAGCGCCGACTGGGTCTTCGGCGAGGCGCGGTTGATCTCGTCGCCCACCACGATGTTCGCGAACACCGGGCCGGGCCGGAACTCGAACTCGCCGCTCTGGCGGTTGTAGATGGACACGCCGGTGACGTCGCTCGGCAGCAGGTCGGGGGTGAACTGGATGCGGCTGACCGTGCAGTCGATCGACCGGGCGAGCGCCTTGGCCAGCGACGTCTTCCCGACGCCGGGCACGTCCTCGACCAGGAGGTGGCCTTCGGCCAGCAGGGTGACCAGCGCGATCCGGATGACGTCCGGCTTGCCGACCAGCACGCGTTCGACGTTGGCGGCGATCCGGCGCGCGGTGTCGTGCAGTTCGTCCAGAGGCACTCTGCCGGGGTGGGCGTGGGCCCGGCCGTTGCCCGAGGGCTCCGCCGGATAAAGCGGCCGCCCGGATGCCTGCTCGCCCGATCCGGGCGCGGCAGACTGGATTCTCGACGTCACTCGACCTCCTGGTGGCGCATGGCCGCGCGCGTTGTGCGCACCGCCGGGCCGAACGGCCCCCTCGCTGCTGTCCGCGCGCAGCGACCAGCCTTCCACCCAGTGTGTCAAACCCGGGCGAACCGGGGGGGCGGAACCCCGCGAGCTCGTCCGGCACCGCGGGGGAGGACAGGGCTGATAACACTGCGCAAGCAGGCACGATACCCCGAACGGGTGGGTATTCACCCGATTCTGGGTGCTCCCGCTGACACCCTGCTCTGTCGTAGGCTTTGAAGTCGCCCGGCTGTGTCCGCTTTCGGAGAGGCGTATCCGCCTATGAGCGAGCTACGAGCCCAGCTGCCGTACGAGGGGCGCGGCTTCGCGGTCGCGCCCGAGCTGGCCACGGACGCGTACGCGAAGCTCGGCCGGCTGCAGGACGTCGTCGGGGAAATGGTCCGCGAGGCCAAGGTGCTGGGCCGGACCGTGCCGCTGGGCGGTGGCTACGCCGGGGAGATCGGCGAGTTCATGGCCGAGTACGGGATCGGCGGGCCGGGCTCGGCGGTGCAGCAGCTGACGGCGTTCGGCAAGGAGCTCGAGACGCTCAAGGAGCGGATCGGCGAGGCGGTGGCGAAGTACCGGCACGCGGACGAGCAGGCGGCCGAAGGCGTGGACTGCACCGGTGGGTGAGCGGCCGGGGGTGCGGTGGCTCGCGCCCGTCCTTCTCCTTCTCCTCGTGTCCGGCGGCTGCGGCCGGACACCGTCCGCCGAGCCTGCCGGTGTGGAGCACCCGTTGGCGACCGCCTCCGCCACGGCCGCACCGCCGCCGGTCGCCTGGACCGGCCTCGCCGCGCTCGACCCTTGCGCGCTGCTCGGCCCGCAGGACCGGTCGGCCGCGGGGATCGGCGTCCTCGGCAAGCCCAAGGAGATCGCCGGCGCCCGCGCGTGCGACTGGAGCGTGCCCGGCACGTTCGGCGTCACGCTGACCCTCAGCGCCACCGACGGCCTGGCCGATCTCGAGGTCGCCAAGAAGAACGTCACCAAGACCACGGTCGGCCGCCACGCCGCGCTGAAGGTCGCGGACAAGAAGGCCGCCGACGGCACCTGCGCCGTTCTCCTCGGCGTCGGCGACGGCGCCAGCGTGCAGATCGACGTCAGCAACACCGGCTTCTCGGACACCCCGCTCGCGTGCCGCCGCGCGGGCACGGTGGCCGGGCTCGTCGAACCCAAGCTGCCCTGACCAGGAGGTGCGCCGTGCCCGAACCCCCCGTCGCCACCGCGCGGTACGAGGCGTACAGCCACGAGGCGATGGCCGCCGAGGTCGAGCGCGGCAACGACCCGGTCGCCGCCGGCGAAGCGGGCGCGCGCTGGGACGGGCTGGCGAAACGGCTGCAGGAGTCCACCGCCGACGTCGCCGCGCTGGTCGCCTCCTCGGACGAACACTGGCGGGGCCAGGCCGGGGACGCGGCGCGCGCGGCGCTGGGCCGGGCCGCGCAGTGGCTCGCGCACTCGGCCGCCGTCTCGGCGTCGGTCGGCCGGGCGGTCGGCGCGCAGGCCGAGGTGGCCGCGCGGGCCCGGGCCGACATGCCGCCGCCGGTGACCTACGACCCGGCGTCGATGATCCGCGACGCGGCGTCCAGCGGGAACGTGCTCGTCCTGGCCGGGCTGGCCGGGGAGATGGCGGCGCGGCGCGCCGAGGCGGAGGCCGCGCGGCAGAAGGCGATCGACGTCCTCCGGACGCGGGACACCGCGCTGCGCGGCCACGTGCCCGCCGAGACGTTCCCCGCCCCGCCGGCGCTGGGGCGGGCTTGATCCGGGTTTCGGCGTCGGCGTTCGACATCCTCTGGACCGACCTCGGCCACGACCGGCCGCCCGAACCGCTGAGCGTCCGCAGCGTCGGCGTGACCGACGCCGAGCGCGCCGAGGTGCGGAAGGCCGTCTACGACAACCTGGCCTCGCGGGGTCTCTACGACGGGTCCCGGCTGGAGCCGGCACTGGCCGCGCGGCTGGAGCTGCTCGCGGAGGGGGACGTGTTCGTCGCGTGCGAGGCGCTGGCGGACATGACGTCGGCGACGCCGTTCCGCGCGGTGACCGCGGCCCGCGGCCGCCGCGGCGTCCTGGCGACCCAGCCCGAGCAGACGATCGGTCTGGATTCGATCCACGAGGGCGAGCTCGGCTCGGCGATCGTCGACGTGCTGCCGGAGCTGTCGGCCGGGCCCGGCTACGGCATCAGCCTCCCGGCTTCGACGCTCGCTTCGGACGTCGGGTCGGGGACGGCGTCGGCGCAGCTCGAGGAGGTCCGGGCGATCCAGGCGCGGCCGGTGTACGCGGCGGGGCAGTTCAGCGTGCGCCGCCGGTCGGCGTCCGGGCGGGTGGCGCGGGTGGGTGGCCTGACGTGGTTCGACACCGACGTCGGGGCCTACTGCGCGACGAAGACCCCGGGCCGGGGTGGGGCGGAGTGGGTGACGGTCAGCCCGGTCGACAGCACCCGCCTCGCGGCCCGCGTCACCGCCCTCCTCACCCCCGAAGACTGAGCCCGGAGGGGCATCACCCGTGTCCGGAAGGGCATCACGTGTGATCGGGGAGGCATCACGCGTGATCGGGAGGTCGGCTCGCGTGATTCGGGGGCCGACACGGCTGGTCGGGTAATGCCCCGCTGATCACGCATGATGCCCCGCTGATCACGGGTGATGCCTCGCTGATCACGGGTGATGCCTCCTCCGTCACGGGTGATGCCTCGCTGGTCACGCGAGGTACCCCACGGGGGCCCACCCGGGTTCCCCACCTTGACCCACCGGTGTCCCCACTCGGCCCCACTGGGCGGGTGGTGGGTTCTTTCGCGGCCGTTATGCGGACGCATGGGGAACAGCTGAGGTTGCTCCGGCCCCCGGTGCGGGGGATCTTGGCCACCGTCCCCCACCACGGCCCCCACCGGCCCCCACCTTGCTGACCTGCGCAAACGGAACACACGACGGAGTGGTCCGTGCTTTTGTCGCGTTGACTGTGGTGAAAAGTGGGGTACGGTGGTGGCCAGTGGGGCGGAAGGGAGGCCCCGTGGCCGTCCGAGGTGGTTCGCCGCCGGAGACGGTAGGGAGGTGGAGGCCGTGTTCCTCGGCACCCACACCCCGAAGCTGGACGACAAAGGGCGGCTCGCGCTGCCCGCGAAGTTCCGTGACGCCTTGGCGGGTGGGCTGATGCTTACCAAGGGGCAGGACCACTGCCTCTTCGTCTTCCCCCGCGCCGAGTTCGAGCAGATGGCGCGCAAGGTCGCCGAGGCCCCGTTCACGAACGAGGCGGTTCGGGCCTACCAGCGCTACCTGTTCGCCGGCACGGACGAGCAACGTCCTGACGGCCAGGGGCGCATCACCATCGCGCCCGAGCTCCGCCGCTACGCGGGGCTCAGCAAGGAGTGCGTGGTGATCGGGGCGATCACCAGGCTGGAGATCTGGGACGCCCAAGCGTGGCAGGCGTACCTGGAGGAGCACGAAGACAGCTACGCGAAGGCTCGAGAGGAAGTACTGCCGGGCGTCTTCTAGGCGTGCGGTCGCGGTGCACCTTCGTCGTCGGGGGACGAGAGGTTCGCCGCCCGCGCGACGGGGAGAAGCCCACCCGGATGCCGTGAGGCCTCTGTCCGCTCAATGGCCCTGGTGCACCTTCCCCGGTACCAGGTCAGCAGCGGGCGGACAGGGACCTGACGGCATCCGCCATATTTCCCCCGGGCCGATCAGGCAAGAGAGGGGGAGGGAACGATGACGGCACCCGAGCACGTCCCGGTGCTGCTCGACCGGATAGTCGAGCTGTTCGCTCCCGTGTTCGCCGACCGCGACGGCGTCCTCGTGGACGCCACGGTCGGCCTCGGCGGGCATTCCGACGCCCTCCTGGAGACCTTCCCGCGGCTGCGGCTCGTCGCGCTGGACCGCGACCCCGCCGCGCTCGAGAAGTCCGCGGAACGGCTGGCCCGCCACGGCGACCGCGTCGACTTCGTGCACACCGTGTACGACGGGCTCCCGGAAGCCCTCGAAGGGCTGAAGATCGCCAAGGCCGACGGCATCCTGTTCGACCTCGGCGTCTCGTCGATGCAGCTGGACCGCGCCGAGCGGGGGTTCGCCTACGCCAAGGATTCGCCGCTCGACATGCGGATGGACCCGACGACCGGGTTCACGGCCGCCGACGTGCTCAACACCTACGCGCCCGGCGAGCTCGTCCGCATCCTGCGGGACTACGGCGAGGAACGGTTCGCGCAGCGGATCGTCAAGAGCATCGTCAAAGCCCGCGAACAGGAACCGTTCACCAACAGCGGGCGGCTGGTCGAACTGCTCTACGACGCCGTCCCCGCCGCCACCCGCCGCACCGGCGGGCACCCGGCCAAGCGCACGTTCCAGGCGCTGCGGATCGAGGTCAACGGCGAGCTGGAGGTCCTCCGCCGCGCCATGCCGGCGGCGCTGGGCGCGCTCGCCGTGGGGGGCCGGATCGTCGTCGAGTCGTACCAGTCCCTGGAGGACCGGCTGGTCAAGCAAGCCCTGGCCGAACTCGCGAAGTCCCGCACCCCGGAGGGGCTCCCGGTGGAGCTGCCGGGACACGGACCGGAGCTGAAGCTCCTGACGCGCGGCGCCGAGAAGGCCGGCGAAGAGGAGATCGAACGGAACCCGCGCGCCGCCTCGGTGCGGCTGCGGGCCGCAGAGAGGATCGGAGAGCCGCGATGACCGCTCCCGCGAAGTCCCGCCGCCGGGCCGCGTCGGCGACGCGGGGCCGCACCGAGGCCGCCCGCACCTCGACGACCGTCGAGCCGGACCAGCAGCCGACGCAGGCCCCGCCCCGGCGCGGGTCGCGCGGCCGCACGTCCGCGGCCGAGCGCGCCTACGCCCGCCGCGCCCAGCGCGCCGACCTGCTGAAGGAGCGCGAGGCGCGCCCGGAGCCGAAGGCCCGGCCCGCCGAGCAGGCCGAGAAGCCGAAGTTCGAGCTGAAGGCGCTGCTGCCGAAGTCGCGCGCGTCGTTCGTGCTGATGATGATGGCGCTGCTGGCCGCCGGCGTGGCGACCACGCTGTGGCTGACCACGCAGGCGATCGCCGACTCCTACCGGCTCGAGCAGCTGCGCACCACCAACGCGAACCTGGCCGAGCAGAAGGAGCAGCTGCAGCGCGACGTCGCCAAGGCCGAGTCGCCGGCTTCGCTGGCCCCCTCCGCCCAGCAGCTGGGCATGGTGCCGGGCGGTGACCCGGCGCGGATCGTCGTCGGCCCGGACGGGAAGACCTCGCTCGTCGGCGAGCCCAAGAAGGCGAAGGCGGACACCCCGGTGGTGCCGGCCGCGCCGCCCGCCGCGCCCGCCGCGGGCACGCAGTCGCAGCAGGGCGCGCCGATCGAGGGCGACCAGCCGGCCGTGCCCGCCGAAGAGCAGCCCCCGGCCCAGCCGGGAGGCGGCCAGTGATGGCTTCCGGCCGCGGTCAGGCCCGGGCCCGCGCCGCGGGCAGCGCGCGGCGGACGTACGCCGCCGGCACCCGCAGCGCGGCCGCGCGACGGGGGAACGGCGGGCACCGCAGCCGGTTCTCCGCCGTGCGCCTGCTGCTGGTCGCCGTGCTGATCGTCGCGGGCGTGAAACTGGTGCAGGTGCAGTGGTTCGACGCCGCGGCGCTCTCCGCCGCGGCCGAGCGGCAGCGCACCCAGACCATCGACATCCCCGCCCAGCGCGGGTCCATTGTGGACCGCAACGGCGCGAAGCTGGCGTTCAGCGTCGAGGTGCGGACGCTGTCGGTGAACCTCAAGGCACTGCGCAAGAGCATGAGCGACTTCGCCGCGAAGAACCCCGGCACGCAGAAGACGTTCGACAGCGAGACCGCCGCGGCCGCGAAGTACATCGCGGGCAAGCTGCCGAACCTGATCAACGAGCAGCAGCTGCTCGACCTGTTCCACAAGCAGGCCTCCTTCACCTACCTGGTGAACAACGTCGAGCCGTCCGTCGCCGCCGACATCGTCAAGCACTTCGCGTGGATCGGCGTCGAAAAGCGCGCGCTGCGGGAGTACCCGGGCGGCAGCCTGGCGGCGAACATCGTGGGCGCCGCGAACTGGCGGTCCGACGACCCGGACGTCTCGAAGCACAACCTGCACGGCCTCGTCGGGCTCGAGCTGCTGCGCGACAACGACCTGGCGGGGACGCCGGGCCGGATGATGGTCAACACGAAGAACGGCAGCGACAACGTCGTCATCCCGGGCACCGAGCGCGACCTGCAGGCCGCCGTCCCGGGCTCGGACCTCGAGCTGACCATCGACTCCGACCTGCAGTACGAGGTGCAGCGGCAGCTGGCGGACTACGTCCAGCAGTCGCACGCCAAGGGCGGGCAAGCGGTCGTGATGGACGCCAAGACCGGCGAGGTCTACGCGCTGGCCAACAACACGACGTTCGACCCCAACGACCAGAGCACCTGGACCACCGACGACATGGCCAACCCGGCGGTCACCACGCCGTTCGAACCCGGGTCGGTCAACAAGATCGTCACCGCGACCGGGGCGATCGACTACGGCATCGCGACGCCGGAGTCGACGCTGCAGGTGCCCGGGGCGCTGCAGATCGCCGACAAGACCGTGCACGACGCCTGGAACCACGGCACCCAGACGTTCACCACCACCGGCGTGTTCGCGAAGTCGTCCAACATCGGCACCCTGCTGCTGGCGCAGAAGATCGGCGAGGAGCGCTACACCGAGCTGCTCAAGAAGTTCGGCCTCGGCCAGCGCACCGGCGTCGGCCTGCCCGGTGAGAGCGCCGGTGTGGTGCCCGCGCGCAGCCAGTGGTCGGCGACCACCTTCGGCAACCTGCCGATCGGGCAGGGCCTGTTGATGACCGTCCTGCAGATGGCGGGGATGTACCAGGCGATCGCGAACGACGGCCTGCGCGTCGAACCCCGGATCGTCAAGGCCAAGGTGAACCCGGACGGCACGACCGTGCCCGAGCCGGCGCCGAAGACGGTCCAGGTGGTCAGCCCGCAGACCGCCAAGACGGTGCGCGACATGATGCGCGCGGTCGCCCAGAACGGCAAGGGCCTGCAGAAGGGCACCGCGCCGACGGCGGCGGTCGAGGGCTACCAGATCTCCGGGAAAACGGGCACCGGCCAGCAGGTCGACCCGCGGACGAAGGCCTACAGCGACCACCTGTACAACATCACCTTCGCCGGCATCCTGCCCGCCGACCACCCGCGGTTCGTCGTCGGGATCCGGCTGGACGCGCCGGACACGACGCTGCCGGTCGGGCACTCCGCCGCGCCGCTGTTCCACACCATCGCGTCGTACGTGACGCAGCGGTACCAGATCCCGTTGTCCGACGGCCCCTCGCCGGAGGTCCCGCTCATCATCGCCCCGTAGCCAGACACAGTAGGTGGTCGCCTGGTCGTGAGTGGTAATTCGGGTTAGAACCCGAATTACCACTCACG
>NZ_JBSGAI010000041.1:0-103527 GCF_053600695.1 Amycolatopsis sp. NPDC005003
TGGTGTTTTGGGGGCGGCCCTCCACCCCCTGGGTGTGTTTACTAGGTGTCTCTAACCCGAATTACCACTCACGACCGCTTACTGGTTTCGCGAAGCCAGCCCGGCGGGCGCGGACTTGACGGCGGCGTGGATCGCGTCCGCCAGGGCGAGCGCGTCCTCCTCGGTCAGTTCGAGCGCGACGCGCGCGGACGCGCCCAGTGCCGGGTTCCGGAAGTCGATGTTCACCGTGTGCGCGTACGGCGCGTGCACCGGGTGGTCGACGTACACGGTGCCTTCGGTGAGCCGGAACCAGCCGCGGGCGCCCTTGCCGCTGCCTTCGAGCGCGAACTTCTCCGTCAGGTAAGTGCACATGGCGAGTCCTCTCAGGCGGTGAGCGTGCGGGCGTAGAAGTCGAGGATGCGTTCCCAGCCGTCCTTGGCGGCTTCGGGGCGGTAGCTCGGGCGGTCGACGGCGAAGAACGCGTGGCCGGCGTCGGCGTAGGTGTGGAACTCGTGTTCCTTGCCGTGCTTCTCCAGCTCCGCCGCCAGCACGGCCACCTCGTCCGGCCCGGGGAACTGGTCGTCGGCGCCGAAGATGCCGAGCAGCGGGCAGGACAGCTGCGGGGCCAGGCCGAGCAGCGGCTTCATCTGCTTCATGGTTTCCGGCGGATCGTTGACGACGAACGCGCCGTAGCAGTCCACCGCCGCGTCGAGGTCCAGGGAACAGGCCGACAGGAACGCGTGCCGCCCGCCCGAGCAGTGCCCGATGACGCCGACGCGGCCGTTCGCGTTCTCCAGCGCGCGCAGGTAGTCCGCCGCGCCCGAGACGTCACCCACCAGGCGGTCGTCGGGGACGCCGCCCGCCGCGCGGACCGTCGCCGCCGCGTCGTCCGGGTCCGCGCCCGGTGCTTCGCGCGTGTACAGGTTGGGGCAGAGCGCGTTGTAGCCCTCGACGGCGAAGCGGCGGACCATTTCCTTGGTCGCCGCGTCGTAGCCGGGCAGGTGGTGGATCACCACGACGCCGCCGCGCGGGGTCGCGTCGGTGGGTTTGGCCAGGTAGGCCTCGAGCTCGTCCCCGCCGTGGCCGGAGATGGTGACCGTCCCGGCGACGATCTCGTCCTTCATCGGTTCTCCTTCACTTCTTCGGGGGTGTGGAGGTAGCGCGCGCCGCGCGAAGCGGACGCGATCGCGGCGACGACGGCCATCGCCGCGGCCGCGGTGAACACGACCACCAGGCCGTGGTGGAACGGTGCGGACACCAGCTGCGGGAAGAACGAACCGCCGGTGAGCGTGGCCCGGTCGGCCGGCGCCAGCCCGGCCAGCACGTCCGGGCCGAGCAGGTGCCCGACCGGGTTGCTGCCGAGGAACGCGGCGAACAGCGTGCTGACCGGCGGGAGCTGCGCGACGCCGTCGGCCACCGGTGCCGGGACGCCGTGGGCCTGCAGGCCGCCGGTCAAGGCCTGCGGCAGCGACGTGGCCAGCCCGGCGATCATCAGCGAGAAGAACACGCCGATCGACAGCGACGTCCCGGAGTTCTGGAAGGTCGCCCGCATGCCGGAGGCGACGCCGCGCTGCTCGGTCGGCACGCTGCTCATGATCGCCGAGGTGTTGGGCGCGGCGAACATGCCCTGGCCGATGCCGCTCAGCACGAGCAGGGCGGCGAACGCCGGGTACGGGAAGTCCACCGGCAGCGTCAGCAGCCCGAGGAACGCGGCCGCGACCAGGAGCAGGCCGCCGGTGGCCAGCGGCCGGGCCCCGAACCGGTCGGACAGGTACCCGGACACCGGCCCGGCGATGAGGAACCCGACGGTCAGCGGCAGCAGGTGGATGCCCGCCCACAAGGGCGTCTGCTCGTAGTCGTAGCCGTGCAGGGGCAGCCAGATGCCCTGCAGCCAGATGATGAGCATGAACTGCATGCCACCACGCGCGACCGAAGTCAGCAACGCGGCGATGTTGCCGGCGGCGAACGCCCGGATCCTGAACAGGCCGAGCTGGAACATCGGCGTGGCGACCCGGGTCTCGATCACGCCGAACAGCACGAGCAGCAGCACGCCGGCGCCGATCCCGCCGAGCACCCAGGGGTTGCCCCAGCCGGTGGCCGCGCCGCCGTACGGCTGGATGCCGTAGGTGATCGCGGCGAGGACCAGCGCGGTCCCGGCGGCGAAGGTGACGTTGCCGCCCCAGTCGACCTTCGCGCGCCGCGGCGTGCCGACCTCGCGGAGGCTGCGGATCGACCAGATCGTGCCGAGCAGGCCGAACGGGACGCTCACCCAGAACACCGCGCGCCAGTCGATCTCGGCCAGCAGCCCGCCGACGACCAGGCCGAGGAACTGCCCGGCCAGCGCGGTGATCTGGTTGACGCCCAGCGCCATCCCGCGCTGCCGCGCCGGGAAGGCGTCGGTGAGGATGGCCGCGGAGTTCGCCGTCAGCATCGACCCGCCGACGGCCTGGACGACCCGCCAGCCGATCAGCCAGAGCGCGCCGCCGGCGGCGTGGAACGGGTCGAACGAGAGGGCGACCGACGCGGCGCTGAACACGACGAAGCCGAGGTTGTACATCTTGACCCGGCCGAACATGTCGCCGAGCCGCCCGAGCGTCACCACCAGCACGGCCTGCACCAGCAGGTAGCCGAGGATCATCCAGAGCAGGTAACCGATGTTGCCGGGGGCGAGCGGGTCGAGCCCGATGCCGCGGAAGATGGCCGGCAGCGAGATGATGACGATCGAGCCGTCGAGCGCGGACATCAGCACGCCGAGCGTGGTGTTCGACAGCGCGACCCACTTGTAGCTCACAGCTCGTCCGCCAGCCGCTCGATCAGCGGGATGGCCGCGATCAGCTCGCGCCGCTCGGCTTCGGTGAACTTCCCGGCCAGCGCATCGGCCATCAGCTGCGTCGTCTGCGAGCGCCGGTCGGTGAGCAGCTCGACCCCGGCTTCGGTGACCGACATCAGCACCTTGCGGCCGTCGGAGTCGTCCTTGCGCCGCTCGACGAGCCCGCGCTCGACCAGCCCGGCCAGCGTCACGCCCATGGCCTGCGGTTTGACGCGCTCGAGGGCGGCCAGGCAGCCCGGGGTGGCCGGGCCGTCGCGGTCGAGCCGGGACAGCACCGAGCGTTCGGGCAGGGTCGGTTCCCCGGCGACGTAGCCCTGGCGCAGCCGCCGGACCAGCCGGCCGAGCGCGACGCGCAGGTCGGCGCTCGCCTGGAGGAGCTCCTCGTCCGTCACGATCGTCAACCTAGACTGATAAACCTGGATTGATCAACTCGGACGGGGGTGCCGCTATCGGGTGAGCCGGGAGCTTTCGCCCGTACCGGTGCGGGGTCCCGGTGTTAGCGTCCGAAGTGGACACGCCGGGAAGGGGCAGCCGATGACCATGCCGCACGTCGTGCACGCCGGCCACGACCACGTCCACCGCGAGGGCTGCGGCCATGCGGCGGTCCCGCACGGCGACCACGTCGACTACGTGCACGAGGGGCACCTGCACCGCGCCCACGACGGCCACTTCGACGAGTGCGAGATCGCCGGTCACGTGCCGCACACGGGCCACGACCACACCCACGGCGACGGTTGCGGCCACGTGGCGGTGCCGCACGGCGAGCACGTCGACTACCTGCACGACGGCCACCGCCACGCCGTCCACGAGGACCACTACGACGACCACTGACCGGCCGTGGGCGGGAGCACCCGCCGCACGACCGGTCGCCTACGCGAGATGCACGTGAACCTGCTCCCACTCCGGGAAGGGGTCCGGCCCGGTCGCGTCGCCGAGGCAGCCCCGCAGCGCTTCGAGGAGTGCCTCCCCGGCGAGGTCGACACCGATGAACACCAGCTCCTGCCGGGGCGACTCCGCCACGCCCTGAGGCTCGAAGCGGGCCACCGTGCCCGCCTGCGACCACAGCCCGGTCACCCCGGGCCGGGACGCCAGCGCGAAGAAGCCCTTGGAGCGCAGCACCGTCCCGAATTCGCCGGAATCCAGCCGCCGGGCGACGAAATCCCACAGCCGGGCCGGGTCGAACGGCCGCGAAGCGCGGAACACGACACTGGAGATGCCGTACTCCTCGGTCTCCGGGACGTGGTCGCCGTTCAGCTCGGCCACCCAGCCCGGCGCCTCCTGAGCCCGCGCAGCGTCGTACCGGCCGGTCCCGAAGACCCGTTCCAGCGGCACCTTCCCGAAGCTACCCGTGACGACGTCGGCGGCCGGGTTGAGCCGCCGCAGCGTCGCCACGAGCCGCTCGACCTCGGCGGGAGGGGCCAGGTCCGTCTTGTTCAGCAGCAGGACGTCGGCGAACTCGATCTGGTCCACCAGCAGGTCGCTGACCGTCCGCTCGTCGTCTTCGTACTGGTCGAGCCGGCGCTCCACCAGTGAGTCGCCGGCCGCCAGCTCGCGGGCGAAGTTCGCCGCGTCCACCACGGTCACCATCGTGTCGAGGTGGGCGACGGCGTCCAGGAACGTGAACGTCGCCGCCACCGGCATCGGCTCGGAGATGCCGCTCGACTCGATGAGCACGTGGTCGAAGCGGTCCTCCGCGCACAGCGCCGCGACTTCCTCCAGGAGGTCCTCCCGCAGGGTGCAGCAGATGCACCCGTTGGTCAGCTCTACCAGGCGCTCCTGCGAGCGGACCAGCGCGGCGTCGATGTTGACCTCGCTCATGTCGTTGACGACCACCGCGACCCGCAGGCCCGCCCGGTTGGCGAGGATGTGGTTGAGCAGCGTCGTCTTGCCCGCGCCGAGGAAGCCGGACAGCACCGTGACGGGAACGCTCACTGCGCGTGGAAGTGCTTGATCAGCCGCCGGGGGACCAGCTGGACCTTGCCGTCCACCTTGATCGGCACCAGGTCGGGCACGGCCGCCTTCCACCGCGACCGCCGGGAGCGGGTGTTGCTGCGGGACATCCGGCGCTTGGGGACGGCCATCAGCGGGTGCCTCGCTTCCCGTAGCGGCGGTGGAACTTCTCGACCTGGCCGGCGCTGTCCATGATCCGCTGGGTGCCGGTCCAGAACGGGTGCGACCACGAGCTGATGTCGACCATGACCAGCGGGTAGGTCCGGCCGTCGGACCACTCGATCGTCTTGTCGGAGGTGATGGTGGAACGGGTGAGGAAGGCGTCGCCGGTGGACGAGTCCTTGAACACCACGGGGTGGTAGTCGGGGTGGATTCCGGTCTTCATCGGTCTTCCTTTCGGTTTGCCGCGGAGTGCCGCGCCGGGTCGGGTTCGGTGTCCTCGCACGGCTCCTCGTGCCAGTCGCCGAACGGGTCGGGGTAGTGCGCCCACGCTTCGGTTCCGGCCGCGAGTTCCTCGTCGGTCAGTAGAGCGCCGCGCAGGGCCGCGTCGATCTCGTCGGGCGTTGTCTGGTCCGTCACGATGACGAGTTCCTGCGCGCGGTCGCCGTGCACCGGGTCCCAGCGCAGGGACGCCAGCGTGCGGCGCTCAGGGGAGACGTCCGTCCACTCCGGACCGTCCGGCGACGCGAGCCACGGCCCGGCGTGACCCAGGCCCAGCCCGCCGCCCGCCGACTCGATCCAGAACGCGACGTCGGGCTGGCTGGCCACCCACGCGCGCCCGCGGGTGCGGACGACGCCGTCGAGCAGCACGTCGAGCGCGTCGTGCAGGCGCGCGGGGTGGAATGGCCGCCGCGCGGTGAAGGTGAGCAGGGCGATGCCGCAGTCGTCGTGCAACGGCGGCTCGCCGCGCAGTAACGCGCCGTGCATGTCGGTGACCTCGCCGCGCCGGGCATCCTTCGGCACCGCGTCGAGCACGCTGTGACCGTCGGTCCGGGCCAGCTCCACCCGCGGGATCGACGGCGCCACCCGGTCGAGCACCGCGGACGCCTTCGCGGCGCTCCAGGCGTCGGTGGCCGCGCCGGCCAGCACCAGGACGTCGGCGAACTCCACCTGGGAGAGCGCGACCTGGGCCACCGTCCGCTCGTCCTCGGGGCTGCCCTGCAGGTTGCGGTCGGCCAGCTCGTCGTCGCCGGTCGCGTCGGCGAGCCAGGTCGCGCAGTCGACGACGGTGAACACGGCCCGCACGTCGACGTCGTCGCTCACCGGGTGCTCGCCGACCAGGACGTTCCGGACCGCCCAGCTCACCGGCTCGGGCTCCATGGCCTCGTCGAGCCGGACGACGATCCGGGTCACGTCCGGGCGCCGGGCCAGCCGCCGCAGCAGCGGCAGGAGGTCCTCCCGCAGGGTGCAGGACACGCAGCCGTGCGCCAGCTCGAGCACGGTGAGGTCGTCGCGCTCGCCGAGCTTCAGCCGGCGGCGGACGACGCCGGAGTGGATCTCGCGCAGGTCGTGGTGGACGACGGCGGTGCCGGGCTCGGCCACGCGCAGCAGCTCGGCGAGCGTGGCGTTCGGCCCGGCGGCCAGACCGCTCACCAGGACGAGCGGGACGCGGGGGTGGTGGGTCACAGGGGCTCCAGGAATGCGGACGGGGTGCGGTGCGCTACAGTAACTGAAAACGAAAACCACTATCAACTCGGGAGGGCCCTTGTCCGCCGTGTGCCAGGTCACCGGCCGCAAGCCGGGCTACGGCAAGCAGGTCTCGCACTCCCACCGCCGCACCTCGCGGCGCTGGGAACCGAACCTGCAGAACCGTCGCTACTTCGTGCCCAGTGAGGGCCGCTGGGTGCGGCTGCGCGTGTCCGCCAAGGGCATGAAGACGATCGACAAGCGCGGCATCGAGGCCGTCGTCGCCGAGCTGAAGGCGAAGGGGGTGAAGCTGTAATGGCGAAGAGCACCGACGTCCGGCCGATCATCAAGCTGCGGTCCACCGCGGGCACCGGCTACACGTACGTCACCAAGAAGAACCGCCGCAACGACCCGGACCGGATGGTCCTGCGCAAGTACGACCCGGTCGCGCGCAAGCACGTCGAGTTCAAGGAAGAGCGCTGATGGCCAAGAAGTCGAAGATCGCGAAGAACGAGCAGCGGAAGGTGATCGCCGCCCGGTTCGTCGAACGCCGTCGCGCGCTCAAGGCCGTCATCGCCTCGCCGGCGTCGTCCTCGGCGGAGAAGGCGGACGCGGTCGTCGCGCTGCAGAAGCTGCCGCGCGACGCGAGCCCGACGCGGATCCGCAACCGGGACGTCGCGGACGGCCGTCCCCGCGGCTACCTGCGCAAGTTCGGGTTGTCGCGGGTGAAGATGCGGCAGGCGGCGCACAACGGTGAGCTGCCCGGCGTCGCGAAGTCGAGCTGGTGAGCCGGATGCCGAAACCGAACCGCAACCGTCCCGCCAAGCGCAAGGTGAACCTGTTGCACGCCAACAAGATCACCCACGTCGACTGGAAGGACGCCGACCTGCTGCGGAAGTTCATCTCCGACCGCGGCAAGATCCGGGCCCGCCGGGTCACCGGATTGACACCGCAGCAACAGAAACAGGTCGCCACGGCGATCAAGAACGCGCGCGAGATGGCGTTGTTGCCCTACCCCTCCGCGGGCCGCGCGCAGTAATTCGGGTGCGCGAAGCCGGGCGGCGCGCGACCATGGGCGGACGAAAGGGGGCGTCGCACGGGATGTCCTGACACACAGGAGGTCCACGCTTGCACGCCCAGCTCACGGTCACGCCCGCCCGGCTGCCCGAGCTCCTGCTCACCACCGCCGTCGTGCGGCCGGTGTTCCTCTGGGGCGCGCCCGGGATCGGGAAGTCCTCGCTGGTGCGCGACTTCGCGGCGTCGCTGGGTCTCGACTGCGTTTCGCTGCTGGGCACCCAGCTCGCGCCCGAAGACCTGATCGGCGTCCCGCAGATCACGGACGGCCGCAGCCGGTTCTGCCCGCCCGAGCAGATCGCCCGCGACGAGCCGTACTGCCTGTTCCTCGACGAGCTGAACGCCGCCGCGCCCGACGTCCAGAAGGCGTTCTACTCGCTCATCCTCGACCGCCGCATCGGCTCCTACGAGCTGCCGCCCGGCTCGGTCGTGATCGGCGCCGGCAACCGCGCCACCGACCAGGCCCTGGCCCGGCCGATGGCCTCGGCCCTGGTCAACCGCCTGGTGCACGTCCACCTGCGGGCCGCGCCGGGCGACTGGCTCGCCTGGGCCGCCGGGAACGGCATCCACCCGTGGGTGATCGAGTACCTGACCCAGCGCCCGGACCACCTGTGGAGCCCGCCGCCGAAGACCGAGGAGCCGTTCTCGACGCCGCGGTCCTGGCACATGCTCTCGGATCTCCTGCACTCCGCGGGCGACCCGGCCGACGACGAGACGGTCGCGCTGCTGGCGTACGCGACCCTCACCCCGGCGCACGCGGGCGCCTTCCGCGCATACCTCAAGGTCGCCCGGCACGCCTTCGACCTCGAGGCGATCCTCAAGGGCGACGCGCGCTGGCCCGCCGAACCGGCCGACCGCGACCTACTGTACTTCCTCGCCGAGACGTTCCGCGCGCGGCTGGTCAAGGACCTGCCCGCGGACAAGCGGCACGCGTCGGCGGCCGTGCGCCAGTTCGCCTTCCGCGCCAAGAGCCTGCTCGTCGAGCTGGCCGAAATCTCGCTGGAGATGGCGCAGCTGGTCATCGCCGACGACGAAGCCGGGAACCCGCGGCTGCCGTCGTGGTTCCTGGTCGAAGCCGCCCGCGACCTGCCGCGGCTGGTGGCCGCGCGCGCATGAGCAACGCCCGCGCGGAAGCCAAGCGCCGCGAGCGCCGGAACAAGGCGATCGAAGACGGCTGGGCCGCGGTGCGCGCCAACACCGTCCTGGACCACCTCGCTCGCGGTGCGAGCCTCAGCACGGAGAGCGCCGGCAGTGGCTGGGCCGTGGTCACCGACCGCGGGGTGATCAGGCCGAACCGGGCCCGGGACGCCGGGGCGGGCGAGTGGGCCTGGGTGTTCGCGCACCTGCTGCTGCACCTCGGCCTCGGCCACCTCGACGAGGACCGGCTCACCGAGGCCGAGGCGGTCACGCCGGGCCGGGCCGTCGACCCGGTCTACGCCGCCGCGTGCTGCGTCGCCGTGCACCGGTTCGCCGAGGCCGTCCACGTCGGAACGCCGGTGCTGGACCTGCCCGAACTCCCCGGCACCGACGAGTTCGCCCTGACCCGCGCCTGGCGGGAGACGGGCGTTCCGGCGCCCTTCGCCGACCTGGGCACCGGCCGCCCGTGCCTGGCGCTCGGCGAGCCGATGTCCCGCTGGCAGCTGCAGTACCACGGGAAGCCGACGCCCTGGACCGAACGGTTCGCCCGCGGGCTGATCGCTTCGGCCACCGAAGCGATGGAACGCGCCGCCGACGCGCGTGGCCGGACCCGCCATCGGCGGGCACTGGGGGAGTGGGACCGGGCCCTGTCGTGGTTCGTGTCGTCGTTCCCGCTGCTCGGCGCGGTGGCCGCCGGGTTCACCCTGGTCGTCGACGCCGAGGTGGTCCGCGCCTGGGACATCGCCCTGGCGGCGGTCGATGCCGAGCACGGCGAGATCTACGTCAACCCGAGCGCGGCGCTGACCGCCGAGGAGTGGCGGTTCGTGCTGGCCCACGAGATGCTGCACGCGGCGCTGCGGCACGACCGCCGCGCCCTGGGCCGCGACCCGTACCTGTGGAACGTGGCCTGCGACTACGTGATCAACGGCTGGCTCGTCTCGATGGGCGTCGGCGAGCTGCCCCACGGCAGCCTCCACGACCAGCAGCTCACCGGGATGTCGGCCGAGTCGGTGTACGACACGCTGACGACGGACATCCGCCGCGCCCGCAAGCTGGTGACCCTGGGCTCGCGCGAGGCCGGGGACGTGCTGGGCGACTGGCTGTCCGAACCGGAGGCGGTGCGGCGGCGTTCGTCCCGGCGGGCCGCGCGGCCGGCGCCGTGGGACGACCGCACCCGGGGTGTCGACCTCGACGAGTTCTACCGCCGGGCGCTCACCCAGGGGCTCGAGTACCACCACGCCCAGGGCCGCGGGTTGCTGCCGGCCGGGCTGGAACAGGAGATCCGGGCCCTGGACCACCCGCCGCTGCCCTGGGACGCGCAACTGGCCCGCTGGTTCGACGAGCACGTCCGGGTGGAGCTGCCGGTGCGCAGCTACGCGCGGGCGTCGCGCCGCCAGTCGTCGACCCCGGACATCCCGCGCCCGGGCCGCGTCCGCCCGGAACGCCTCGATCGGCGCGTCACCTTCGGCGTGGTGCTGGACACCTCCGGGTCGATGAACGCGGAGCTGCTCGGCAAGGCGCTGGGCGCGATCGCGTCGTACGCGCTGGCCCGGGACGTCCCGGCGGCGCGCGTGGTGTTCTGCGACGCCGTCGCCTACGACGCCGGCTACCTCGCGGTGGAGGACATCGCGGGCCGGGTCAAGGTGCGGGGGCGCGGCGGGACGACCCTGCAGCCCGGCGTCGACCTGCTGCAGCGGGCGGCCGACTTCCCGGCCGACGGGCCGATCCTGATCATCACCGACGCCTGGTGCGACCACGTGCGCCCGCGCCGCGAGCACGCGTACCTGGTGCCGCGGGGCGCGCGGCTGCCGTTCGTGGCGCGCGGGCCGGTGTTCCGGGTGGCGTGACCCACGCTGGGCTGGCGCCGGGGTGAACCGCCAATAAACTCCCGCCCATGGACGACCCGCACTACCTCTCCGGCCTCCAGCTGACCGGCCGCCGCGTCGTGATGATCGGCGGCGGCACGGTCGCGCAACGCAGGCTGCCCCGGCTGATCAGCGCGGGGGCCCGCGTCGAACTGGTGTCGCCGCACACGACACCGTCCGTGCAGGGGATGGTGGACGCGGGCGAGCTCGTCTGGCACGAACGCCGCTACGAGCCCGGTGACCTGCGCGCTGCCTGGTACGCGCTGGCCTGCACGAACGACCCTGCGGTGAACGCCGCCGTCTGCGAGGAGGCCGAGCGGGAGCGGGTGTTCTGCGTCCGCGCCGACGAGGGCGAGTCGGGTTCGGCGGTGACGCCGGCGTCGGGGCGGCACGGCGGCCTGCTGTTCGGCGTGCTCTCCGGCGGCGAGCCGCTGCGTTCGGCGGCGGTCCGCGACTCGATGCTCGACGGCCTGCACAACGGCACGATCGAGGACGGCCGGCGCCCGCACCCCGAGGGCACGCTGCCCGGGGTGGCGCTGGTCGGCGGCGGCCCGGGCGACCCGGAGCTGATCACGGTCCGCGGCCGTCGCCTGCTCGCGCGCGCGGACGTCGTCGTGGCGGACCGGCTGGCGCCCCGGGAGCTGCTCGACGAGCTCGCGCCCGAGGTGGAGGTCGTCGACGCGGCGAAGATCCCGTACGGCCGCGCGGCCAGCCAGGACGTCATCAACAGCACGCTGATCGAGCGCGCCAAGGAGGGCAAGTTCGTCGTCCGCCTCAAGGGCGGCGACCCGTACCTGTTCGGCCGCGGCTTCGAGGAGGTGCTGGCCTGCGCCGAGGCGGGCGTCCCGGTCACGATGGTCCCGGGCATCACGAGCGCGTTCGCGGTGCCGGCGGTGGCGGACGTCCCGGTCACCCATCGCGGCGTGGCGCACGAGGTGGTGGTGGTCTCCGGCCACGTCGCCCCCGGCGACGACCGCTCCCTGGTCGACTGGGAGCTCCTGGCCAGGATGCGCGGCACGATCGTGCTGATGATGGGCGTCGAGCGGCTCCCGCAGTTCGCGAAGGCGTTGTTGGACGGCGGCCGCCCGGCCGACACCCCGGTGGCGATCATCGAGGACGGCACCATGCGCACCCAGCGCTCCCTGAGGTCCACTTTGGACACGGTGGTCACCGACGCGGCCGCCTCCGGAGTCCGCCCACCGGCAGTGATCGTGATCGGCCCGGTCGCCGGCCTCGCTCCCGTGTCCTAAGGGGAATCTCGCGTGATCCGGCGGGCATCACACGTGATCAGCGGGGCATCATCGTGATGCCCCTCCAGTCACGCGAGATGCCCGCTCAGTCACGCGTGATACCCCTTGAAGCACGTGTGATGCCCGCTCAAGCACGGCGGGCGGCGGCGAGGATGGCGTCGGCGACCTCGGGCAACGGGCGGGTGGCGTCGATGATCGTGGCGCCGGGGTGGCGGTAGGCGTTGTCGGCGAGGGCCGCGGCCAGCTCCTCCGGGTGCTTGCCGAACGAGTTGGTGGTGCGGGTCAGGAGCCGGTGGCGGAGGGTGTCTTCGTCGATCACCAGGCTGATCACCAGGTCGAAGAGATCCGCCACGTCGGCGGAGTTCTCGGGGCAGCCGCAGAAGAACGCGATCCGGCCCGACGCCCGGGCCGCCAGGGCCTCGACCTTCGCCCGGTCGATCCGCCACCCGAAGCGGTCGAGCCAGCCCGGCGGCACCGGATCCGGGGGATCGGTGACCACCTGGCCGGTCGTCCGGTCGGCCCAGTGGTGGTAACCCTCGTTGTCCGCGTCGACCGCGAGTTCGCCCCGGTCCTTCAGGACCGCGCAGACCGCCGACTTGCCGGACCCCGCGTTGCCCGTCACCCACACCAGGGGCATGTCAGTTCTCGTAGCAGCTCGCGGCGAAATCCCGGATCGCGTCCGACAGCCTCGTCGGGTCGAACCGGAGCTCGACCGGGCTGCGGGCCTGGACGAACTCCGCGTCCGGCATGTCGACCGCCAGGGTGTCCGCGTCGCCGAACGGGTGGATCGGGTCACCCTGGTGGCCGATCACCAGCGCGCGCGTCGTGATCTTGCGGCGCACCGACTTCGGCGGCGCGATCCGGCCGAACAGCACCCCGTGCAGCAGGGCCGCCATCGGGGCCGGGCGCTGGGACAGCGTGTCCGTGACGACGTCGACCCACTGGTTGCCGTGCGGGACCACCGACGCCGCCAGCGCCACGGCCTGCACCGTGAACGGCAGGAACCGGGCCGCCATCAGCAGTGGCGCGAAGGTGACGAGCCCGGCGACGATCGCGTTGTCCAGCACCGGCATCTCGACGATCAGCCCCCGCGCCCGCGAAGGCGCCTGCACCGCCACTTCGAGCGAGACGTTCGCGCCCAGTGACGTCCCGCCGATCACGGCGGAGTCCACCTCGAGGTGGTCCAGCAGGGCCAGCGTCTGCCCGGCGAACGAGGGCATCGAGTACAGCCACGACTCGGTCGGCCGGTCGGAGTCGCCGTGGCCGAGCAGGTCGAGGGTGATCACGCGGAAGCCCGCGCGGGCCAGCCGCCGCGCGAGCGGCGCGTGCATCCGGCGGGTCAGCATGATGCCGTGGGTGAGGACGACGACCTTGTCGCCGCTGCCGAACTCGGTGTACCAGAGCCGGTGCCCCTCGTGGTCGAACGAGCCGGTCAGCTCGATCGGGCGGGAGGCCCGCCGGACCGGGGCGGGCGGGGGACCGGACTCGATCGCGGTCGCGCTGGCCGGGCTCATGTCCCACCGTCCTCCCCGGGTCGTGGTGTGAGTCTCTTTCAGGAAAGCATCCTCCGACCAGGTTGGCACAGTGACAGAGGGGGCAATTGACAAGGTGCCAATGGCGGGTCGCCGCGGGCATGGGTCAAGATGACCCCATGACCGCTACTGCTGACAGTCTGCCCGACCTGGTGTCCCTCAAGGTCGACGTCGACGGCCCTGTGGCCGAAGTGACGCTCCTCGGCCCGTCGAAGGGCAACGCGATGGGCCCGGACTTCTGGCGCGAGCTGCCCCTGGTGTTCCGCGCGCTGGACACCGACCCTCGGGTCAGGGCCGTGGTGCTGACCGGCAGCGGCAAGCACTTCTCCTACGGCCTCGACCTGCCCGCGATGATGGGCGACTGGGCGCCGATGCTGGGCGGCGACAGCCTGGCGGGCCCGCGCACGGCGTTCCTCGACCAGGTCCGGTCGCTGCAGGCGGCGGTCAGCTCGATCGCGGAATGCCGCAAACCGGTCGTCGCGGCCGTCTCCGGCTGGTGCATCGGCGGCGGGGTCGACGTCGTCGCGGCCGCGGACGTCCGCCTGGCCAGCGCGGACGCCAAGTTCAGCGTCCGCGAGGTGCGCGTCGCGATCGTCGCCGACCTCGGCAGCCTGCAGCGGCTCGCCTCGATCATCGGCGAAGGGCACCTGCGGGAGCTCGCCCTGACCGGCAAGGACGTCGACGCCGCCCGCGCGGAGAAGATCGGCCTGGTCAACGACGTCTACCCGGACCAGGACACCCTGCTGAAAGCCGCCCGCGAACTCGCCGGGGAGATCGCTGCGAACCCGCCGCTGGTGGTGCAGGGTACGAAGCAGGTACTGGCGGCGAACACCGAGCGCCAGGTCGCCGACGGTCTCCGGTACGTCGCGGCGTGGAACTCGGCGTTCCTGCCCAGCAAGGACCTCGGCGAGGCGGTCCAGGCGTTCATGGAGCGCCGCCCGCCCGAGTTCAAGGGCGAATAGGAGGCACCGTGAACGTCCACCACGCGTTCCGCGTCGCGCGGGACTACCTGCAGACCCACCGCGAGGACTACGACACGGCGTACCGCGACTTCGCCTGGCCGGAGTTCGACGAGTTCAACTGGGCGATCGACTGGTTCGACGTCGTGGCGCACGACCCGGACAACGCCGGGCGGTACGCGCTGTGGATCGTCGAGGAAGACGGCAGTGAGAACCGCTGGACCTACCCTGAGATGTCCGGCCGGTCCAACCAGGTCGCGAACTGGCTGCGCGCGCTCGGCGTCCGCCGCGGCGACCGGCTGATCCTCATGCTGGGCAACCAGGGTGAGCTGTGGGAGACGATCCTCGCCGCGATCAAGCTCGGCGCGGTGATCATCCCGGCCTCGACGCTGCTCGGCCCGGCCGACCTGACCGACCGCGTGGAGCGCGGCGCGGCCAAGCACGTCGTCGTCCGCTCGGCCGACGCGCCGAAGTTCGACGGCATCGAGGGCGGCTACACCCGGATCGCCGTGGGCGAGCCGGTCGAGGGCTGGCACCCGTACTCGGCCGCGTTCGCCGAGTCGCCGGAGTTCACCCCGGACGGCCCGACGAAGGCCGCCGACCCGCTGCTGCTCTACTTCACCTCCGGCACGACAGCGAAGCCGAAGCTGGTGCAGCACACGCACGTCTCGTACCCGGTGGGGCACCTGTCCACGATGTACTGGATCGGGCTGCAGCCCGGCGACGTCCACCTGAACATCTCCTCGCCGGGCTGGGCGAAGCACGCCTGGAGCAACTTCTTCGCCCCGTGGAACGCCGAGGCGACGGTGTTCCTCTACAACTACAGCCGGTTCGACGCGGGCGCGCTGATGGCGCAGATGGACCGGTGCGGGGTGACCAGCTTCTGCGCCCCGCCGACGGTGTGGCGGATGCTCATCCAGGCCGACCTGACGGCCCTGCGCACCCCGCCGCGCAAGGTGGTGGGGGCAGGCGAGCCGCTCAACCCCGAGGTGATCGACCAGGTCGAGAAGGCGTGGGGCGTCACCATCCGCGACGGCTTCGGCCAGACCGAAAGCAGCGTCCAGATCGCCAACACGCCCGGGCAGGACGTCGTGCCCGGCTCGATGGGCCGCCCGCTGCCCGGCTTCGTGGTGGCGCTGGTCGACCCGGTCAGCGGCGAGCGTGCGTCGGAGGGCGAGATCTGCCTGGACCTCGCGCACCGCCCGGTGGGCCTGATGACCGGCTACGCGGACGACGACGAGCGCACGTCGGCGGCCTTCGCCGGCGGCTTCTACCACACCGGTGACGTCGGTTCGATCGACGAGCGCGGCTACATCACCTACGTCGGGCGCACCGACGACGTGTTCAAGGCGTCGGACTACCGGATCTCGCCGTTCGAGCTGGAGAGCGTCCTCATCGAGCACGAAGCCGTGGCGGAAGCGGCGGTCGTCCCGGCCCCCGACCCGATCCGGCTCGCGGTGCCCAAGGCGTACGTCGTGCTGACGGCGGGCTTCTCGCCGGACGCGGAGACCGCGCGGTCGATCCTCGCCTACTGCCGCGAGCACCTGGCGCCGTACAAGCGGATCCGGCGGCTGGAGTTCGCGGAGCTGCCCAAGACGATCTCGGGCAAGATCCGCCGCGTCGAGTTGCGGGGCCGCGAGAGCGACCCGGCTCGGGGAGCGGGGACCGAGTACCGCGAGGAGGACTTCCCGGACCTCAAGTCCTGACGGACGCGGTCAGCGGCGGGTGCCCTCGACCTGGCGGCCGTCCTCGGTCGAGCACGCCGTCACGGGGTCGTTCGGGCCGCTGCCGCACGTCCACTCGTCGAGGACCACCGGGCCGGGGCCGTCCGCGGAGGCGGCGTCCGCCGGGGTCAGCTTCGCGAAGTAGTCCTTCAGCAGCTTCGTCGCCGCTGCGCAGTCCACCTTGCCGTGGGCCACGACGGCCGTCTTCGCGCCGCCGGTGCCCGCGACTTCGCCGCAGGGCACGCCCGGGGCCGTCGACTCCGCCGCCGCCACCGCGGCCGGGACGGTGGTGGACGGCGCCGCGGGCGCCGGAGTACCGCCGCCACAGCCGGCCAGTGCGGCGGACGCGGCGACGAGCAGCAAGGGGGAGGCGAGTGTCTTCATGGGCCCTTCAGGAGCGCGCGGGATCGGAACGGTCTACTCGGACGGCACGACGGCGGCGAAGACTGTCTGCTCGCCCTTGGTGCAGGTGGTGCCGCCCTGGGCGGCGGGCGGCCCGGACGTGCACAGCCAGCCGTCGACGGTCTCGTTCACCGCGTCGTTCGAGCCGGCGCCCTGGCGCCCGGCGATCTTGCGGTGGAAGTCGCCGACCAGCTTCGTCGCCGAGACGCAGCTGACCCCGGTGGAGCCGCTGTCGAAGACGTAGAGCGTCAGCCCGCTGGCGGCGGTGACGGTGCCGCACGACCCGGGCACCGACGGCGGCGGCCCGGACGGCTTGGTCACCGGCGCCGGCGCAGGCTCGCTGCCGCCGGGGGTCGGAGGCGGCGGCGGGGTGCCGGTCGGCGTCGTCGCCGAGGCCGGGGCGGTCGAAGACGGCGGGGCCGGGGGAGCCTGCGCGGCGGGGTCGCCGGAGCAGGCGGCCAGCGCGGACAGGGCGAGGCAGGCCACGAGCCACGTCCTCGTGGTGGTCGGGTGGGGCACCGCGATCCTTCCTCGCCGGGTCGTCCTGGTCCTGCGGGCGACGTGCCCACGGGTGTGCCGGAGATTACAACAGCGGGCCGCCGGCCCGGTCCGGTGGCTGCCGAAATGGTGTCCACAATGGACGATTAACATTCCGTTCACGCTCCGAAACCTCCCGCTGTCATCAAGAATCGATCGGTCTAATTCGCGCCGCGACGGTTAACAAACCGGCCGCGCGCGCCGAAGATCTTGGTGGAGGCCGACGAGCTTCCCGTCCCCGACACCCGCACCGAATCCGTGAGAGCGATGAACGCCGACGCTGTGACCAGTACCGAAGACCCGTCCAGTCCGCCGACCGTCCCGAGCACCGTGGTCTGGTGCGGCGGGCGCCCGTACGTCCTCGAGGGACGGGCGGGCCGCGCCCGCTGGATGGGCACCGACTACCGCGGCCGCCCCGAGTCGCTGAGCAGCGCCGAGCTGCAGCGACGCGGGTGGAGCCACCGCCGCGCGAGCTGACGTGCGCGACGAGCCGGGCCGTGAGGGCGGCCCGGCCTTCGCCGCCGGCCTGCGGGGGAGTGCCTCGAGGCACCCGGGCAGGCCGGCCGGCGCGAGGTTGCCTTGCGGCGGGGTGTGGCCAGGATCCGTGATCCGGCGGCCGGGGCAGCCTCGCGCCACCCGGGCGCAGGTGGCCGCTCCGGCAGCCGGCGCGACCCGGAGGCGCGTGACCCCTGACCTGCGCAATCCGACTCTCGCGAGCGCGACTTACGCCATCCCGGCTCGCGCACTCCGACCCGGCCAGCCGGTTCGTCGGCGGGGGTCTTCTCGCGGCTGGGCATGGCCGTGATCTGCGGTCCGGAGCCCGAGCCGGCGCCGCGCCACCCGGACGCAGCGGCCCCGGCAGGCGCCGGCCGCGACCCCGCCGCCCCGACCCGCGCCACCTCAGCCCTGGCCGAGCCCGCCCGCGGCCGCGAGGTCGTCTCGCGGCGAGCCGTGGCCACGATCCACGCTCCGGCCGCCACCACCTCGGCCCGCGCCGCACCACCGGGCGGGCCGGCGCCGCTCCGCTGTTTAATGGCCCCGTGAGCACAGCCGCCCCCGAACCCGCCGCTCAGGCGGGTCCCGCCGCCGAGCCGTCGCTGCTGCGGCAGGCCCTGAACGTCCCCAACATCCTGTCGCTGCTGCGGCTGGCCGGCGTGCCCGTCTTCCTCTGGCTGCTGCTCGGCCCCGAAGAGGACGGCTGGGCGCTCGCCCTGCTCGTCTTCAGCGCACTGACCGACTGGCTCGACGGCAAGCTCGCCCGCTGGCTCAACCAGATGTCCCGGCTCGGGCAGCTGCTCGACCCCGCCGCCGACCGGCTCTACATCCTCGCCACCCTCGTCGCCTTCCTCGTCCGCGGCATCATCCCGTGGTGGGTCGTCGTCCCGCTCGTGCTGCGGGAGGCCGTGCTCGGCGTCTGCGTGGTCACCCTCCGGCGGCGCGGCTTCGCGCCGCCCGAGGTCACCTACCTCGGGAAGGGGGCCACCTTCGTCCTGATGTACGCCTTCCCGTTCCTGCTGCTCGCGCAGGGCGGCTCGGACGTCGCCGCGGTCGCTCGGCCGATCGGGTACGCCTTCACCATCTGGGGCGCCGTCCTCTACGTCTGGTCCGGTGTCCTCTACGTCGTCCAGGCCCGCAACGCGCTGCGAGGCGATACCACTCAGTGAGCTTTCGCCGGGTCGTGGCGGGCGGCTGCGCCGTGTGGGTGTAAGACTTCGCCCAACACTTCCAGTGAGGGCATGAAAGGGGACCGGCGGTGTCCGCTCCTGAAGAGCTTCGCTACACCGAGGAACACGAGTGGGTCGCCACCCGCGGCGAGGACACCCTCGTGCGCGTCGGCATCACCGAGTACGCGCAGGACCAGCTCGGCGACGTCGTCTTCGTCGACCTGCCCGACGTCGGCAGGCAGGTGAGCGCGGGCGACGTCTTCGGCGAGGTCGAGTCGACCAAGAGCGTCTCCGAGCTGTTCGCGCCGGTCGACGGGGAGGTCGTGGCCGTCAACGACGCCGTCGCCGACTCGCCGGAACTCATCAACAGCGACCCCTACGGCGAGGGCTGGCTGATCGAGATCCGGCTCGACGACCCGGCGGGCCTGGAAGCCCTGCTCGAAGCCGAGGCGTACGACGCGCTGACCAAGGGCTGAAGCCCGCTCCGCCGGTTCGGGGAGCCGGGGCTCGGAGAATCGATCAGGCACGGTACGTTGGCAGCTACACGTTCTTGAGTACTGGCAACACAGCATGTGTGGAGGAGAGCTCAGGTGAGCACGAACGACGGGCCCGGCGGCGTTCCCCCGGAGCAGTCTCCGGAGCGGACCTCTGTCTTCCGGGCCGACTTCCTGGCCGAAGCCGAAGGTCGCGAGCCCGCCCCGGAAGCCCCGGTCCAGGGTGTCGACGCGCTGCCCCCGGGTTCGGCGCTGCTGGTCGTGAAGCGCGGGCCGAACGCGGGTTCGCGGTTCCTGCTCGACCGCGACACCACCAGCGCCGGGCGGCACCCGGACAGCGACATCTTCCTCGACGACGTCACGGTCTCCCGCCGGCACGCCGAGTTCCGGCGTGAGGGTGGCGAGTTCGTCGTCATCGACGTCGGCAGCCTCAACGGTACCTACGTCAACCGCGAGCCGGTCGACCAGGCCGTGCTCGCCGGCGGCGACGAGGTGCAGATCGGGAAGTTCCGCCTGGTCTTCCTGACCGGCCCGGGGCACGGGGGCCAGGGGGCGCAGTGACGGCGGCCGGACGGCCACAGAACCACGGACTGAGCATCGGGGCGGTACTCGCGCAGCTGCGCGGGGACTTCCCCGATGTCACCATCTCCAAGATCCGGTTCCTGGAAGCGGAAGGCCTGGTGCAGCCGGGCCGCACGCCTTCGGGCTACCGGCAGTTCGCCGCGGCGGACGTGGAGCGACTGAGGTTCGTCCTGGCCGCCCAGCGGGATCACTACCTCCCGTTGAAGGTCATCAAGGAGCAGCTGGACGCGGCGGACTCGGGTGCCGGGCCCGCCGCGGCCCTGCCCCGCCCGCCGCGCCGGCTGGTGCCGATCGACGCACCGGCGGAGAACGTCGGCCTGCCCGTGGCGGACGACTTCAGCCCGGGCAAGGAACTGCGCCTGACCCAGGAGGAGCTCCTGGAGCAGGCCGGCATCGACGCGCCGGCCCTGGCCGAGCTGCAGCAGTACGGCCTGGTCCGGCCCGGTCCCGCCGGGTTCTTCGACCCGGACGCGGTGCTGGTCGCGCGCACGGTGAAGGCGATGACCGAATTCGGGATCGAACCGAGACACCTGCGTGCTTTCCGCGCCGCGGCCGACCGCGAGGTCGGCCTGCTGGAGCAGATCGTGACGCCGGTGTACCGGCACCGCGACCCGGAGGCCAAGTCCCGGGCCGACGAGGTGGTGCGGGAGCTCGCGGCACTGTCCGTGACCCTGCACACGCTCCTCGTCAAGGCCGGAATCCGCGGCGTCGCCGGGTGTTGATCGATAACGGGGCAGTGAGATCCTCTTTGCGGTCCCATGTCAATGACTGAATGTTCGGCACCGCATGCCGTACCGTGAAGGCACGGGTTTGCGGCAGGCGAACCGAGAGAGTCCGGACAGCGAGCACAGCGCACGGATGACGGGTAGCGTCGGGAGTATGGGCGTGAAGCCGGTTCAGCGCTGCAGCCCGTGCGCACGAGAGGGAGGCGAAGCCCGATGAGCGAAATGCGCGTCGTCGGTGTGCGGGTCGAGCTGCCCGCGAATCAGCCGATCTTGTTGCTGCGGGAGACCGAGGGCGAACGGTACCTGCCGATCTGGATCGGCTCGGTCGAAGCCACCGCCATCGCCTTGGAGCAGCAGGGGGTCCGCCCCGCCCGCCCGCTCACGCATGACCTGCTGAAAGAGGTCATCGGAGCGCTCGGCCGGGAGCTCGAACAGGTCGTCATCACCGACCTGAAGGAGGGCACGTTCTTCGCGGAGCTCGTGTTCGACGGCGACATCCGGGTGTCCGCCCGGCCGAGCGACTCGGTCGCGCTGGCCCTGCGGATCGGGGTCCCCATCCACGCCGTGGATTCGGTGCTGGAGGAGGCGGGCCTCATCATCCCGGACGAGCAGGAAGACGAGGTCGAGAAGTTCCGCGAGTTCCTCGACTCCGTGTCGCCCGAAGACTTCCGCGGTGCCGATACGTGAGACCTTGCGTTGACGTGGACGTCAACGTCTAGCGTCGAGGCATGCGGATCGGAGAACTGGCGCAGCGCACGGGTACCACCACCCGTGCGCTGCGGTTTTACGAGGACCAGGGCCTTCTTCGGGCCCGCCGCTCGGCCAACGGCTACCGCGAATACGGCGAGGACGACCTCCAGCTGGTCAAGGAGATCCAGACCCTCCAGACGGTCGGCCTGACCCTCGAGGAGACGCGCCCGTTCGTCGAGTGCCTGCGCAGCGGCCACGAGACCGGTGACTCCTGCGCGAGTTCGATCGAGGTCTACCGGCGCAAGCTCGAAGAAGCCGACGCCCTTCTGGCGCGGCTCGGCGGGATCCGCGGCGAGCTGGCCGCGAAACTCGCCGCCGCGCTGGCCCGGCAGGCGCCCGATCCGTGCGTCGTGCCCGAATCCCCGCGCCTCTGAAGGAGTCCCCTTGTCCGAAGTTGCTGAAGTCACCGACGCGACCTTCACCGAAGTCCTCGGCAGCGACGTCCCCGTGCTCGTCGAGTTCTGGGCCACCTGGTGCGGCCCGTGCCGGATGGTCGGCCCGGTGCTCGCGCAGCTGGCCGCCGAGCGGGACGGCGAACTCGCCGTCCGCAAGATCAACGCCGACGAAAACCCCGGGACCACCCGCGCCTACCAGGTCATGTCGCTGCCGACGATGATCCTCTTCCGCGGCGGCGAGCCGGTCGAGACGATCGTCGGCGCGTTCCCGAAGGCCCGCATCGAAGAGCGGCTCGACCGGGTGCTCACGGCGCCGTCGCTTTGACGAAGGTGTCGGCGACCTCGCGTCCGTACCGCTCCAGGTCCAGCGACGGGTCGGCCGCGTAGGCCGCGGCGACCCCGTCGATGGCCTGGGCGATCGACATCGCCATCACCTCGGGCGTGAACTCGCCGAACACCCCCTCGGACTGGCCCTGCCTGAGCTGCCGGGCCAGTCCGTGCACGCGCAGGTCGTCGACCAGCACCTTCGTCATCACCCAGCCGTCGGCGTCGTCCGCGTTGGAGGCCAGCTCCGACAGCGCCCGGACGCACTCGGGGTACGCGCGCAGGAACGCGATGGACGTCTCGATGTGCGCCCGCAGGTAGCCGGGCCGGTCGGCCGGGTCGAGGCCGCCGCCGGTGCGTTCGGTGAGGAACTCGCCCTTCGTCTCGACGACCGTGCTGAGCACGGCCTGCATCAGGCCGGCCTTGTTCGTGAAGTGGTACGAGATCAGCCGGGTGCTGCTGAGCCCGGCGCGCTCCTTGATCCTGGCGAAGGTGGTGCGGCGGTAGCCGACGTCGGCCAGGACGCCGATGGTCGCGCCGATGATCTGCGCCCGGCGGGCGGCCTCGGTGACGCTGAGGCCGAGCTCGGCCATGAGGTCGGTGTTTACTTGCATGAGTAAAAAGTTACTCGGCTGAGTAAAACCGGTCAAAGGGTTTGGGCTCACGCCGTAGGGGGTACGGCGAACGGCTCAAAGGCTCAGCCGACCGTCGAGGCTTGCCGCGCGTCGCGTTGACCGGCACTGTCCGGGCGCTTACCGTCGAAGAAGAGAAATTGCCACGGTGTGATTAACGGTCTGGGGCCGGACCGTGGCGATTGATCTCCGGTGGGTCCCGCTCCTGGGACCGTCCGGCTGTCATTCGCCGGCCGCCAGGTCGGGCGAGGGGAGGCTTGCGTGGTCGAGGCTGGTTCCGAGAAGCAGCCTGTCGAGGTCGCGACCGGGGAGCAGGGGGAACTGTTCCCCGACAACTCGCTGCCCGACGAGCTGGTGGGCTACCGGGGTCCGGCGGCGTGCCAGATCGCCGGCATCACCTACCGCCAGCTCGACTACTGGGCCCGGACCAAGCTGGTCGCGCCCAGCATCCGCACCGCGCACGGCTCCGGCTCGCAGCGGCTGTACTCCTTCAAGGACATCCTGGTCCTGAAGGTCGTCAAGCGGCTCCTGGACACCGGCGTCTCGCTCCAGAACATCCGGGTCGCCGTCGACCACCTGCGCGTCCGCGGCGTCCGCGACCTTGCCCGGGTGACGCTGTTTTCCGACGGCACCACGGTCTACGAATGCACCTCGCCGGAGGAGATCGTCGATCTGCTCCAGGGCGGCCAGGGCGTCTTCGGCATCGCGGTCAGCGGCGCGATGCAGGAAATCAGCGGCACCATCCACGAGTTCCCGGCCGAACGCGCCGACGGCGGCATCGTCGAGACGCACGAACCGGACGAACTCACCCAGCGCCGCAACGCCCGCAAGACCGGTTGATCATCGCTCCGCGTGAGCGGGTAAGGTACTGCCTGCGGTCGACGAATCCGCGCGGGAGAGTCCGAGCCACACCTTGAGCTCGGCGCCGAAGGAGCAAGTCCTCCCCGGAACCTCTCAGGCACCCTGGACCGCGCGGACGAGACGCCTCTGGAAAGCGGGTCGTCAGGACACACCCTGATGGCCCCGCCGACGGTGCAAGCCCGGCTCAACCTGCGGGCGAAACTCTCAGGCGCCCCTCGGGGTCAGACAGAGCGGGGAGGTTCCTTCGGGTTTCGGCGAATTCCGCTCGCGGAGAGCGCTCGCCGGAACCCTCCGGAGTGTCTTGTGGGGGTGCAACCCCCACACCCCGCCCGGTGGGCTCCGCCCCCGGACCCCCGTCGTGGTCACCTTCCGCTCTAAGGTCGGGTTAGTACGCGCCGCCGGTCGGAGGAGGCCATCGTGGAAACTACGCTTGCCTCGCTGGAACAGGGCATTCCCTTCGCCGACCGGCACATCGGGCCCGGGCCGGACGACCTCCGCCACATCCTCGATGTCATCGGCGTCGCCTCACTCGACGAACTCGCCGAACGGGCCGTGCCCGGCTCACTGCGGGACTCCGCCGAACCGCTCGAACTGCCGCCCGCCGCCTCCGAAGCTCAAGCCCTCGCCGAACTTCGCGAGCTGGCCGGGCGGAACCGGCCGATGGCGCAGATGATCGGGCTCGGCTACCACGACACCGTCACCCCGCCCGTCATCCGGCGGGGCGTCCTCGAAAACCCGGCCTGGTACACCGCCTACACGCCCTACCAGCCCGAGATCTCCCAAGGGCGGCTCGAAGCGCTGCTCAACTTCCAGACCATGGTCGCGGACCTGACCGGGCTCCCGGTCGCCAACGCGTCCCTCCTCGACGAGGCCACCGCGGCCGCCGAGGCGATGACGCTCGTCCGCCGGGCCGGGCGGGCGACCTCCCATCGGTTCGTCGTCGACGAAGACACCCTGCCGCAGACCCTCGCCGTGCTCCGCACCCGAGCCGAACCGCTCGGGATCGAACTCGTCGTCGAGGACCTCTCCCAAGGGCTGACCGGGCTCGGGCTCGGCGGCGACTTCTTCGGCGTGCTCCTGTCCTACCCCGGCGCGTCCGGTGCGGTCCGCGAGCCCGACCTCACCATCGCCGAAGCCAAGAAGCACGGTGCGGCCGTCATCGTCGCCGCCGACCCGCTCGCCCTCACCCTCCTGCGGCCCCCAGGCGAACTCGGCGCCGACGTCGCCATCGGGTCGACGCAGCGGTTCGGCGTCCCGCTCGGCTTCGGCGGCCCGCACGCCGCCTACCTGGCGGTCCGGACGGGCCTCGAGCGGCAGCTGCCCGGCCGGCTGGTCGGCGTCTCGAAGGACGCCGATGGCACACCCGCGTACCGGCTCGCCCTCCAGACGCGCGAACAGCACATCCGCCGCGAGAAGGCGACGTCGAACATCTGCACCGCGCAGGTGCTCCTGGCCGTGATGGCGTCGATGTACGCGGTCTACCACGGGCCCGAAGGGCTGCGGTCGATCGCGCTGCGCACCCACCGGATGGCGACGGTGCTCGCGGCAGGGCTCTGCGAAGGAGGCGTCGAGGTCGTCCACGGCGAGTTCTTCGACACCGTCGTCGCGGCCGTGCCGGGCCGGGCGGACGCGGTCGTCGCGGCGGCCCGCGACCTCGGCGTGAACCTGCGCCGGATCGACGAAGACCACGTCGGCATCGCCTGCGACGAGACCACCACCCGCGAGCGGCTTTCCTGCGTGTGGAAGGCCTTCGGCGTCTCCGTGTCCGATGTGGACGGCCTTGACGCGGACACCGCGGACGCCCTCCCGGCCCCGCTGCGGCGGACGAGCGCGTACCTCACGCACCCGGTGTTCCACGCGCACCGCTCGGAAACGGCGATGCTGCGGTACCTCCGGCGGCTGGCGGACAAGGACGTGGCGCTCGACCGCAGCATGATCCCGCTCGGCTCGTGCACCATGAAGCTCAACGCCACCGCCGAAATGGAGCCGGTCACCTGGCCGGAATTCGCCGGCCTGCACCCGTTCGCGCCGGCCGAAGACGCCGCCGGGCTCCTGGAAGTGGCCGCCGACCTGAGCGCCTGGCTCGCCCGGATCACCGGCTACGACACGGTTTCCCTGCAACCCAACGCCGGCAGCCAGGGCGAGTTCGCCGGCCTGCTCGCCATCCGCGCCTACCACCGCTCCCGCGGCGAGCACGCGCGCGACGTCTGCCTGATCCCGGCCAGCGCGCACGGCACGAACGCGGCCAGCGCGGTGATGGCGGGCATGCGCGTGGTCGTCGTCCGCTGCGACGACACCGGCAACATCGACCTCCCGCACCTGCGGTCCACAGTGGACGAGCACCGGGCCGACCTCGCCGCGATCATGCTCACCTACCCGTCGACGCACGGCGTCTACGAAGACACCGTCGGCGAGGTGTGCGCGGCGGTGCACGACGCGGGCGGCCAGGTGTACGTCGACGGTGCCAACCTCAACGCGCTGATCGGGGTCGCCCAGTACGGCCGCTTCGGCGCCGACGTCTCGCACCTCAACCTGCACAAGACGTTCTGCATCCCGCACGGCGGCGGCGGGCCCGGCGTCGGCCCGATCGGAGTCCGCGCGCACCTCGCGCCGTTCCTCCCGAACCACCCGCTGCAGCCGGCGGCCGGCCCGGCCACCGGCGTCGGCCCGGTCAGCGCGGCACCGTGGGGCAGCGCGTCGATCCTGCCGATTTCGTGGGCGTACACCCGGATGATGGGCGCCGAGGGCCTCCGCCGGGCGACGCTCATCGCGGTGGCAAACGCCAACTACGTCGCCCGCCGCCTCGCCGCCCACTACCCGGTGCTGTACGCCGGCCGCGAGGGCCTGGTGGCGCACGAATGCATCCTCGACCTGCGGCCGCTGACGAAGGCCACCGGCGTCACGGTCGACGACGTCGCGAAACGGCTGGCGGACTACGGCCTGCACGCGCCCACGATGTCGTTCCCGGTCGCGGGCACGCTGATGGTGGAGCCGACGGAAAGCGAAGACCTCGCCGAACTCGACCGCTTCTGCGCGGCGATGATCGCGATCCGCGGCGAGATCGACCGCGTCGCGGCGGGGGAGTGGCCCCTCGAAGGCTCACCGCTGCGGCAGGCACCGCACACCGCCCGATGCGTCACCGGAGAGTGGAACCGGCCGTACAGCCGCGAGACCGCGGTGTTCCCGGCCGGGACGTCCGCACCGAAGATCTGGCCCCCGGTCCGGCGGATCGACGGCGCGGCGGGCGACCGGAACCTGGTCTGTTCCTGCCCGCCACCGGAGGCCTTCGCCTGAGCCCGGTCGCCGGGAGAGCCGTCGCGCGGGCTCACAGGAACGCGGGGTAGGTTGACGCGCATGGTGAGCAGGCTCGGTCCGGATCGGACGTCCGTGGTCGTGACCGGCGGCAGCGGCTTCATCGGCCGGGCCGTCGTGCGCGCCTTCCGCGACCGGGGTGTCCCCGTCACGGTCGTGGACCGGGTGGCCTTTCCCGAAGAGCTCGACGGCGTGCGCGTGGTGACCGGCGACCTCCGCGAGGCGGCCGTGCGCGAGCAGGCCGTCACCGGCGAGACCGCGGCGATCGTGCACCTGGCCGCGCTGACGTCGGTGCTGAGGTCGGTCGAGCTGCCCGAGGACACCTTCGCCGACAACGTCCTGGTCACCCAGGAACTCCTCGAGCTCGCGCGGCGCCACGAGGTGCCGGCGTTCCTCCTCGCCTCGACCAACGCGGTGATCGGCAACGTCGGCTCCGCGACCATCACCCCGGACCTGCCGCTGCGCCCGCTCACGCCGTACGGCGCCACCAAGGCGGCGTGCGAAATGCTGCTGTCGGGCTACGCCGGGGCGTACGGCATGACGACGTGTGCGTTGCGGTTCACCAACGTCTACGGACCCGGAATGTCCCACAAGGACAGTTTCGTGCCGCGGATGATGCGGGCCGCGCTGACCGGCGGCGGCGTCAAGATCTACGGCGACGGCCGCCAGCGCCGGGATCTCGTCCACGTCGACGACGTCGTGCGGGCAGTCCTGCTGGCCCTCGACAGCGGCTACTCCGGCCGCGCGATCGTCGGCGCCGGGCGCTCGGTGTCCGTGCTGGAGATGGTCGACGCCGTGCGCGAGGTGACCGGCGCCGAGCTGCCGGTCGAGCACGTCGGCGCCCCGGCCGGGGAGATGCCCGCGGTCGTCGTCGACGTCTCGGCGAGCGCGGACACCATCGGCTACCGGCCGGAGGTCTCGCTCACCGACGGCTTGGCCACGGCCTGGAAGTACTTCTCCGGCCTCGCGAACCGGTGAGGGCTTTTCTCAAGCGGCACTGGCTGCTCCTCCTGCTCCTCGTCCCGGCGATCACGCTCCGGGTGCTGACCTGGCTGGCCTACCGGCCCGCGCTGCTGTTCATCGATTCCTTCCGGTACATCGACAACCTGCATGCCCTGCGCGCCGACCAGCTCGACCCGATCGGCTACGACCTGGTGCTGCGGCCGCTGCTGGCCGTCGGCGGCCTCGCCTGGGTCGCCGCGGTGCAGCACGTCGGCGGTGTGCTGATCGCGATCGGCGTCTACGCGTTGGTCCTGCGCCTCGGCGGCCGCCCTTGGGTGGGCGCGTTCGCCGCCGCCCCGGTGCTGCTCGATGCCTACCAGCTGCAGATCGAGCAGAACATCATGTCCGAGGTGACGTTCGAGGCGGTGCTCCTCGGGCTTCTCTGGCTGCTGCTGGGGTGGGGCACTCCCGGCTGGAAGCGGGCCGGCGCCGCGGGCCTGCTGCTGGGCTTCGGCGTGCTGACCCGGCTGATCGGGATCTCGCTGGCGTTGCCGCTGCTGGTCTTCCTCGTCACCGCCGGGGGAGCGTGGCGGCGGTGGGCGGGCTGGCGCCGGGTCGGCGTCGGCCTCCTGGGCCTGCTCGCCGTGCTCGTGCCGTATGCGGCGCGGGTGCACTCGGAGACCGGCAAGTGGGGCCTGACCGGGCCGTCCGGGAACATGCTCTACGGCCGCACGGCCGCCGTCGCCGACTGCCCGGACCTCCACCTCGCTCCGGAGCTGCAGGTGTTCTGCCCGGCCGAGCCCCGCGAGAAACGGCTGGTCGACAACTACACCCACGCCGACCTCGACCCGAACTGGCCGGGTCCGCTGCCGCCCGGCGCGGACAAGGCCGCCCTGGCCCACCAGTTCGCGATCGACGTCCTGAAGGAGCAGCCCGGCGACGTCGCCGAAGCGATCCTCGACGACTTCGCCAAGAGCTTCGCCTGGGCGCGCGAGCAGGACCCGACCGACGTCCCCCTGGACCGGTGGCAGTTCCAGCTGAGCTACCCGCAGTGGGCCGACCAGTCCCTGATCGACCTGGTCACGCTGCAGAACGACGGTGTCGTCGCGAGCGTCGACCAGCCCCTGGCGAAGATCCTCCGCGACTACCAGCTCGACGGCGGCTACGTCTCGGGCGGAGTGCTCGGCATCGGCGCGCTCCTGGGCCTGTTGACGGTCTTCCGGCGCAAGAAGCCCCTCGATCGGGCCCAGGCGGGGGCGCTGTTCGCGGCGTCGAGCGGGCTCGTCCTGCTGTTCGCCTCGGCGGTGTTCCAGTTCTCCTGGCGCTATCAGCTCCCGGCGTTGGTGCTGCTGCCGGTCGCCGGGGCCCTCGGCTTCACCACGCTGACGTCGGCGAGCCGGAAGCGGCTCGCCGCGTTCCCCGACGACGTCGACTCCGGCGCCCTCGACGACTTCCGCGGCCGCCACCCGGACCTGGAACTGGCGCCGCTGACCGTCGTCATCGCCGCCTACAACGAAGCCGGCGGCATCGGCGAAGTGCTGGAGAAGATGCCGGACGAGTGCCTCGGCATGCCCGTCGACGTCCTCGTCGTCGTCGACGGCGGGACCGACGACACGGCCGCGATCGCCGAGGCACACGGCGCGTACGTGTGCGTCGCGCCCCGCAACCGCGGCCAGGGCGCGGCGCTGCGGCTGGGCTACCACCTCGCGGCGGAATCCGGCGCCGAGTACGTCGTGACGACCGATGCCGACGGCCAGTACGACAACAGCGAGCTCGAGGCGCTGGTCCGCCCGGTCGTCGACGGCACCGCGGATTTCGTCACCGGGTCGCGGCGGCTCGGGCACGAGGAGGCCGACAGCCGCGTCCGGTGGCTGGGCGTGCGGGTGTTCGCGGTGCTGGCGTCGGTGCTCACGGCGCGGCGGATCACCGACACCTCGTTCGGCTTCCGGGCGATGCGGGCGGAGCTGGCCTGCGCGGTTCCGCTGCGCGAACCGCAGTACCAGTCCTCGGAGCTGCTGCTCGGCGTCACCGCCCGTGGTGCCCGGGTGGCCGAGCTGCCGATGAGCATGCGGCTGCGCAAGGCGGGCAAGAGCAAGAAGGGCGGCAGCCTCGTCTACGGCGCCAACTACGCCCGGGTCATGACCGGGACGTGGTGGCGGGGGTACGTGCTGCGCCGCGGCCGAACACGAACCGGTCGAGCAGCGTGAACTTGACGGCGAACACCAGCGCGTAACTGGCCACGTACGCGCCGTCGACGAGCACGACCCACCAGAAGTGCGGCAGGTCGAGGGGCATCAGCAGCGAGCCCGCGAGGGTCGTCAGGCCGATCGAAGCGAGCCCGCCGAGCCCGATGACGACCAGGTAGGGCAGCAGTTCCCGGCGGACGCGCGGGCGCCCGGTGCGGCCCCAGACCCAGCGCCGCGTGACCAGGAAGTTCAGCACCGCGCCGGCCGCCCAGGCCAGCGTGCTCGCCAGTGCCGCGGCGCCGCCGGTGGCGAGCGCGGCGAGCAGCACGACCTGGCTGAGGACCGTGGCCGCGACCGACGTCGTCGCGGCGCGCGCCAGGCGGGCCCAGCCGCGGCGGCGGGTCTTCTCCGCCGTGCGGGGCCGCACGGCGTTGGTTACGGTCGTCATGCCCCCATCCTCCCCGCGGGCCGGCCGCGCCGCCGTCCGACCCCCTCACGCATAGGAGATTCACAGGTCATTGACAGGTCCTCATCAGCACGTGATCTATAGCGTTCGTGTGGCGTAAACGAGCAGGAAAGGCGGCACAATGCGGGTGCTGGTTCTCGGCGGTGACGGATATCTGGGCTGGCCGACCGCGCTGCACTTATCGGACAAAGGCCACGAGGTGGCCGTTCTCGACAATTTCGCGCGACGCGGGTACGACGCCGAACTCGGTGTCGATAGCCTGGTCCCGATCGAATCCCTCGCCGACCGCATCGCGACCTGGCGCGAGGTCTCCGGTCGCACGATCACCAGCTACGAAGGCGATCTGCTCGACGCCGAGTTCCTGTTCGAAGCGGTGCGCGGCTTCGCGCCGGACGCCGTCGTGCACTACGCCGAGCAACGGTCGGCGCCGTATTCCATGATCGACCGCGAACACGCGGTGTACACGCAGCACAACAATGTGATCGGGAACCTGAACCTGCTCTACGCGATCGCGGAGATCGATCCGGCGATCCACCTGGTCAAACTGGGCACGATGGGCGAATACGGCACGCCGAACATCGACATCGAAGAAGGCTGGCTGGAACTCGAGCACAACGGCCGCTCCGACCGGGTGCTGTTCCCGAAACGGCCGGGTTCGTTCTACCACCTGACGAAGGTCCACGATTCCCACAACATCGAATTCACCTGCCGCGCGTGGGGCCTGCGCGCGACGGACCTCAACCAGGGCGTGGTGTACGGCCAGCAGACCCCGCAGACGGCGCTGGACCCGCGGCTGGCGACCCGCTTCGACTACGACGCCGTGTTCGGCACGGTGCTCAACCGGTTCGTCATCCAGGCGGTGCTGGGCCAGCCGCTGACGGTGTACGGCAAGGGCGCGCAGACCCGCGGCCTGATCGACATCCGCGACACCGTGGAGTGCATCCGCCTGGCCGTCGAGCACCCCGCCGAGCCGGGCGAGTTCCGGGTGTTCAACCAGATGACGGAGAGCATGTCGGTGGCGGACATCGCCGAGCTGGTGGCCGACCGGTTCCCCGGCCCCGTGCAGATCGAGCAGCTGGAGAACCCCCGCACCGAGGCGCCGGAGCACTACTACAACGTCAAGCACACCGGGCTGGTCGGGCTGGGCCTGAAGCCGCACCTGCTGTCGGACACGCTGATCGAGTCGATGTTCGACATCGTGGGCGCCAACAAGCACCGGGTGAACCCGGAGAAGCTGCGCCCGACCGTCCGCTGGCGGGGCGCACTCAAGGCCTAGCGGCCGTGGGGGCTCCCGGGTGGGAGCCCCCACGGGGTCAGCCGGGCAGCTTGTCGAGGAAGCCGTGCACCTCGGCGATCTTGCCGTCCGCGAGTTCGACGACGTCGAAGCCGATGGCGACCGGCTCGGCACCCGGCGTGCCGAGGTGCCACTGGAAGCGGGCCAGGTCGTGGTGGGCATCGGGGTCGGCGGGCAGGCTGAAGGTGAGCCCGCCGAACTGCTGCTGCGCCCCGGCGACGAACCCGTCGATCCCGTCGTGCCCGCGGACGGCGCCGAGGGGGTCGGTGTAGCCGGCGTTCTCGGTGAAGACGTCGGCGATGAGTGCGCGGCGCTTGTCGCCGTCGATCTCGTTCCAGACGGCGATGTACTGCTCGACAAGCGTGCGGACGTCGGTCACGGGTGGATCCTTTCGTTGGGGGACAACGGTTTTCGCTGTCCTGCGCTGGGACCCACTCTGGCGGCGCGGCGGCGGCTCGTCGATTACCCGGCAGGTAATGCCGGGGCATTACCTCCGAAGTAATGGCAGCGGCTCGCCGCTGCCCGTAGCGTCGCTCGGGTGACGACCATGGTGCGGGCGCGGCCCGTCGGGGAACTGTTGCGGGAATGGCGGGACCGGCGCCGGATCAGCCAGCTCGACCTGGCGATCTCGGCGGACATCTCCACCCGCCACCTGAGCTTCGTGGAAACCGGGCGCGCCAAGCCCAGCCGGGACATGGTGCTGCGCCTCGGCGAGCACCTCGACGTCCCGCTCCGCGAACGCAACCGGCTGCTGCTCGCCGCCGGGTACGCACCCGCCTACACCGAGAACGCGCTGGGTGACCCCGGGATGGACGCCGTCCGGCAAGCCGTGCGGCAGCTGCTCGCCGGGCACGAGCCGTACCCGGCGGCCGTCGTGGACCGGAACTGGGACCTCGTCGAGGCCAACGCCGCCACCGGCCTCTTCGTCGCCGGGATCCCGGCCGAGCTGACCACGAACGTCCTGCGCGCCACCCTGCACCCCGACGGCATGGCCCCGCACATCCTGAACCTGGGGGAGTGGCGCGCCCACCTGCTCGGCCGGCTGCGGCGCCAGGTGACCCAGACCGCGGACGCGGGCCTCGCCGAGCTCCTGGACGAGCTGCGCGGGTATCCCTGCGACCAGCCCGTGCCCGAGGTGGAGGTCCCCGGACCGGGTGACATCTTCGTGCCGCTCAAGTTCCGCCACGACGGTACCGACCTCACGTTCTTCAGCACGGTGGCCACGTTCGGCACCCCGCTGGACATCACGGTGGCGGAACTGGTGATCGAGTCGTTCTTCCCGGCCGACGGCGCGACGGCGGCGTATCTGCGCGAGCGGGCCGCCCGGGTGGGATGATGGGGGTCCGCGCAGCATCCGAAGTGAGGATCACCGGTTGATGGCCGTCCCGCCTTCGCTCGCCCTGTCCGTCGGAGTCCGCATCCCCCAGCTGCTGTTCGGTGTCGCCGGCCTGTCCCCGGCCGAAACCGGCCGCGCCGTCCGCATCGCCCTCGACACCGGCTACCGCGGTATCGACGCCACGCCGGGCAGCGAGACCGCGGTCGGCGCGGTGCTCGCGGCGGCCGAGGTACCGCGCGAGGACCTCTTCGTCACCGTGCACGTGCCCGCGCAGGGCTACGACACCGCCCGCCGGGCCGCCGACCAGGCGCTGGCCGCCTTGCAGCTCGAGCGGGCCGACCTGTGCCTGCTGGACGGCACCCATGGCGCGTTCACCGACACCTGGCGCGTGCTGAGCCGGCTGCGCGCCGACGGCCGGGTCCGCGCCATCGGCGTCGCCGGGTTCGGCGTCTCCGAGCTGCGCCGGCTCGTCGACGCGACCGGTTCGGTGCCGTCGGTCAACCAGGTCGAGCTGCACCCGTGGCTGCAGCAGGTGCCGCTGCGCGAGTTCCACGCCGGGCGCGGCATCGTGACGGCCGCCGCCAGCCCGGCCGCGAACGCGGCGCTGCTGTCCGACGAGACGGTCACCGCGCTCGCCGCCAAGTACGGCAAGAACCCGGCGCAGATCGTGCTCCGGTGGCACTTGCAGAACGGCACGGTCGCGGTGGCGGCGTCGGCCACCACCACCCGGATCCGGGAGCACTTCGGGATCTTCGACTTCGAGCTGGCCGACGACGACCTCGCCGTGGTGGCCGAGCTCGACAACGGCACGCGCGTCTAGGTCGACTTGATGCCCGCCGCGGCGAAGTCGGCCTGCTGGGCGGGCTGCTCCAGGTACTCGCGGAACGTCTGGGCGGCGCGCAGCGCGGTGTCGTCGACGCCTGGGCCGGCGAGCCCGATGAACGGGTAGTCCGCCGAGCGCGCGTTCGCCACCGACTGCGCGGGCGAGCCGATCATCTCCGGCTTCTTGGTGGTGAGCTCGCTGACCCAGTACGACGATTCGGGCAGCCACGCGGCCGGCAGCCCGCCGATGGTGTCCAGCTTGGCCCGGCCGACGAGCGCGTCGAGCACCTGCGCCGACGGCCTGGCTTCGATCACGATGTGCACGCACTGCCCGTGGACGACGGTGGCGGCCTGGTTCCACCGCTGGGCCGCGGCGGTGAGCGGCTTCTGCACGCTCGGGGTGACGACGACCCGCATGTTCGAGGTGCCGCCGTCGCAGCTGGCGGCCTGCGCCTCGGCGCGGCTGTTGAGCTCGTTGTCGGCCCAGTTCCAGCCGACGACGCCGAGCCCGATGAGCAGGGCCAGGACGGCGCAGGCGATCGGCCAGCCGGCGATCCGGCGGCGCGGCGCCTTCTTCCCGACGATGCGGTGCGACCCGGTGGCGTCGCTCTTGCCGACGACGCGGTGGGAGCCGGTGCCTTCGCTGCGGGCGGTCCGGTTCGGCCCGGTGCTGTCACCGCGGCCGGCGCGCTGCGGCCCGGTGGTGTCGGTGCGCTCGCCGCGGTCCGCGGTGGGGGCGGCGGTGTCCTCGGTCCGGTCGAGGGTGCGGGACGTGTCGCTCCGGGTGGTGACGTCGTCCGGCCGGGTGATGACTTCGGTCCGCTCGGCGGCGGTTTCGCCGGGGGCCCGGCCGCCCTTGCGACGCGAACGGGGGGCGGGGGATTCGGCGGGGGCGGCGACCGGGTGAGCACCGGTGGCTCCGGCCCGGCGGGCGGCGCGGGTGGGTCTGCCGGACGACGGCGCTTCGATGCGGTCCGGGGCCGGGCTGGTGCGGTCCTTGCGGCGCGAGCGGGTGGTGGTGCCGGTTTCCGCGCGGTCGGCGACGGGGTGCGAGCCGGCGGCGTCGCCGGGTCGCGTGGAGAGGATCGTGGTGGCTTCGGTGCTCGCCACCGGGTACGCCCCCGACGCTTCGCCGCGGCGGCCGGCGGCGGGGCGCTCGGCGACGGGATAGGCCCCCGAAGCCTCGCCGCGGCGGGTGGCCGCCGGGCGCTCGGCGACGGGGTAGGCGCCGGATGCTTCGCCGCTCCGGGTGCTCGTGGGGCGGTCAGCGACGGGGTAGGCGCCCGAAGCTTCGCCGCGGCGGGCGCCCGCGGGGCGGTCTGCGACCGGGTGCGCCCCGGATGCTTCGCCCCGGGTGCCGGGGGAGCGTTCTGTGGCGGGGTAGGCCCCCGAAGCTTCGCCGCGGCGCGTGCCCTCGGCGACCGGGTAGGAGCCTGAAGCTTCGCCGCGGCGCGTGCTCGCGGGGCGGTCTGCGGCGGGGTAGGAGCCGGATGCTTCGCCTCGGTGGGTGCTCGCGGCGCGCTCCGCCACGGGATAGGAGCCTGAAGCTTCGCCGTGGCGCGTGCCCGCGGAGCGCTCCGCGACCTGGTACGCCCCCGAAGCTTCGCCCCGCCGGGTGCCGGTGGAGCGCTCGGCGACGGGGTAGGCACCGGAAGCCTCGCCGCGGAGTGCGCTCGGAGCCCGGCCCGCGACCGGGTACGAGCCTGAAGCCTCGCCCCGCCGGGTGGCCGGGGCGTCGGCGCCGGGCACGGGTGGGAAGCCGGGCGCCTCCGCGCCCTCCGTGAAGAAAACCGATCCGGATGATTCGCCGGGGGTGCGGGCGGCGGCGCGGCCCGCGATGCCGAAGGCGTCCGAGATGGAGCTGCGTCCCGGGGTGCGGAAGGCGCCGGAAGCCTCGCTGCGACCCTCGGCGGGGACGCGCGGCGTGCGGTCCTGAGGGTGCGGCACCGGCTCCTCGTCCCGGTAGTGTCGCCCCATCCGTCATCCTTTCGGGGTGAGCGCATGCCAAGCACGCGCTGCTATGCAATCAAACCGTTATCACCCTAACAGGTGAGTATCGGTGAGAGAATAATCTGACTCACAGTGGGCCGTGCTCAGGGTGCTGCGCCGACCAGGCGATGGCAATGCGCAATCAGGCGATGACGCAGCGGCGCCGCCCGGCGGGCGAACTCCGCTTGGGCCCTGGCGTACTCGGCCCGGCCGGCCGGCGTCTCGATCCGCACCGGGGCATAGCCGAGTGAAGCCAGGTCGTACGGGCTCGCCCGCATGTCCAGGGTGCGGATCTCGGCCGCCAGCTCGAAGCAGTCCGCCACGAGCTCCGCGGGCACGAACGGGTCGAGCTTGTACGCCCATTTGAACAGATCCATGTTCGCGTGCAGGCACCCCGGCTGCTCGAGTGCGATCTGCGTCTCCCGCGACGGCGCCAGCCCGTTCAGGGGCCGCGCGGAGTCGGTGAAGAAGCGGAACGCGTCGAAGTGCCCGCAGCGGATGTCGAGGGACTCCACGACCGCGTCGGTGCCCGCCGAGCCCAGCCGCAGCGGCACCTGGTCGTGCCGCACCGAATCCGGCGGCTCGCGGTAGACCATCGCCCACTCGTGCAGGCCGAAGCAGCTCAGCCGGGGCGCGCGGGACGCCGTCGCGGTCAGCAGGGCGAGCACGAACTCGGCCGTCCGGACCTTGCCCTCGCCGAAGCCCGCCGGGTCGAGCAGGACGCCGTCGGCCGTGGAGACGTACCCCTTGCGGTCGAGGAAGCGCCGCGCCGCTGGCCCGGCGAGCGCGACGCCGGGCCCGGGCTGCCACCGCTGCAGGTGCGACGGCCGGTACGAGTAGTAGGTGAACAGGAAGTCCAGCACCGGGTGCTTCTCGCCGCGCGAGCGCCGCTCCTGGTGCGGGCCGGTCCACCGGCGCATCCGCGCCACGTGGGCCGCTTCCCTGGCCAGCCAGTCCGGCTCGGCGAGCACCTCGGTCATGCGCCCACGTGGGTGCCGTCGCGCACCGTGCCCACGTACTCCTCGACCAGGTCCTCCAACGCGACGACGCCGACGGCGTCACCGTTCGCGTCCAGTGCCCGCGCGAGGTGGCTGCGTTCCTTGCGCATGGCCGAAAGCGCGACGTCGAGCCGGGCGTCGGCCCGCAGCTCGGTCAGCGGGCGGGTCTTCGACGCCGGCACGGTCGTGCTCGGGTCCTGCCCGGCCAGGTCGAGGATGTCCTTGACGTGGATGTAGCCGGTCAGCCGCCCGTCGTCGGTGCACACCGGGAACCGCGAGAACCCGGTGGACGACACCGCCCGCTCGACCTCGCCGACGGTCGGCCCGCAGGGGAGCGTGGTCAGCTCGGCGGTGGGCACCAGCACGTCGGCGACCGTCTTCTGCACCGACGAGAGCGTCTGGGCGAGCCGCTGGTGCTCGGACTGGTCGAGCAGGCCCTCCCGGCGCGACTCGCTGAGCAGCTCGGCCAGCTCGTCGGACGTGTAGGCCGTCTCCAGCTCGTCCTTCGGCTCGACGCGGACGGCGCGCAGCAGCGAGTTGGCGATGAAGTTCAGCAGCCAGATGAACGGGTTGGCCACCTTCACCCAGGCGACGTGCACCGGCACCAGCCACAGCGCGAGCCGCTCGGGCTCGGCGATGGCGAGGTTCTTCGGCACCATCTCGCCGATCAGCACGTGCGCCACGGTGATGAACGCCAGCGCGATGGCGAACGAAATCGGGTGCAGCAGGGCCTCGGGCAGGCCGAGGGCGTCGAAGCCGGCCGCCAGCCGGTGCGCGATCGCGGGCTCGCCGAGGCGGCCCAGCAGCAGCGAGCAGATGGTGATGCCCAGCTGCGCGCCGGCGAGCATCAGCGACACGTGCCTGCTCGCGTTGATGACGATCTTCGCGCGGGTCTTTCCCTGCTCCAGCAGCGCTTCGAGCCTGTCGCGCCGCGAGGAGATCAGGGTGAACTCCGCGCCGACGAAGAAGGCGTTGGCCAGCAGGAGGACGACGACGAGGGCGATGTTCAGCCAGTCGGTCACGAGGCCACCTCCGCTTCCGGGGCCGCTTCCGGGGCCGTGCGGACCGGGGCCACCTCGACCTCGGCGATCCGGCGCTTGTCCATCGTGGTCACGGTGAGCAGCCAGCCGTCGACCTCGGTGGCGTCACCCTCGGCGGGGATCTTGCCCAGGCGTTCGAGGATCAGCCCGGCGATGGTTTCGTAGTCCCCGTCCGGCATCCGGAACCCGGTGACACTCGTGACCTCGTCGGCGCGCAGCTGCCCGGACACCAGCCAGCTGTCCGCGCCGACCTGCTGCGACGCCGGTGCCTCGCGCTCGTCGTGCTCGTCGCGGACGTCGCCGATGATCTCCTCGACCACGTCCTCCAGGGTCACCAGCCCGGCCGTGCCGCCGTACTCGTCGACGACGATGGCCAGCTGGAAGCGGGAGTCGCGCAGGCGCAGCAGCAGGTCGTCGCCGGGCAGGGACTCCGGCACGGTCGGCACCGGCCGCATGACCGAGCCGATCGGCACGGCGGCCCGGTCGGCCGCGGGCACCGCGAAGGCCTGCTTGACGTGCACCGCGCCGCGGACGTCGTCGAGGTCCTCGGCGTGCACCGGGAACCGCGAGAAGCCGGTGCGGCGGGAGATCTCGATGAGGTCCTGCACGGTGTCGTCGACGGCGAGGGATTCGAGCTGCACGCGGGGGGTCATCAGCTCTTCGGCGGTGCGCTCGCCGAACCGCAGGGAGCGGTCGAGGAGCTCGGCCGTGGAGGTGTCGAGCGTGCCGCTTTCGGCGCTGGACCGCACGATCGAGCCCAGCTCCTGCGGCGAGCGCGCGGACCGCAGCTCTTCCTGCGGTTCGACGCCGAACTTGCGCACCAGGAAGTTCGCGCTGTTGTTCATCAGCGTGATGAGCCAGCGGAACAGCGAGGAGAACCGCGAGTGGTAGCCGGCGACCGCGCGCGCGGTCGGCAGCGGCCGGGCGATCGCCAGGTTCTTCGGCACCATCTCGCCGAGGATCATCGACAGCGACGTCGCCAGGACCAGGGCGAGCACGATCGACGCGCCCCCGGCGAACCCGGCCGGCAGCCCGAGGCCGGTGAGCAGCGGCCGGACGAGCTCGCCGATCAGCGGCTCGGCCAGGTACCCGGTGATCAGCGTGGTCAGGGTGATCGCGACCTGGGCGCCGGAGAGCTGGAACGACAGCGTCCGGTGCGCCTTCTGGACTGTCAGCGCCCGGCGGTCGCCGACCTGGCGGACGTTGGCCTCGACGGTACTGCGCTCGAGCGCGGTCAGCGAGAACTCGGCCGCGACGGCGAGCCCGGTGCCGATCGTCAGCAGCACGAACAGGAGGACGCCCGCGACGGCGAGCAGGATCTGGATCATTCCGCACCCGCCCGGGTGGCGGGGGACGAACCTATCGGACAGCCGGGTCGGTCACCCGGCCCGGTACTGTCACCGGGTGACTGCGCTGCGCGCACGAAACGGTCACTCCTAGCAAGAAATCGGCGTGTACTGCGGATATGCGGACAATCCTAACGTGTCTTTCGCGCTCGCCGCTCGCGTACCGGGTGTGTCGGCGCGCTCATCCGCGGCTCGGGCGGTGCCGCCGCACGGTTTCTTCGACGAGGTCGAGCACCGGCCCCAGCCCGGCGGCGGGCAGGCCCATCGCCAGGTGCGAGACGAGTCCTTCGAGGACGAGTTCGAGAAAGGCGGTGAGGACGTCGACGTCGACGTCGTCCCGCAGGTTCCCGGCTTCCCGCTGGCGGAGCAGGCGCAGCCGGGTGGCGGTGGTGAGCTGCTCGGACCGTTCGGCCCACCGGGCCCGGAACTCGGGGTCGGTGCGCAGCCGCCGGGACACCTCCAGGCGCGTCCCGAGCCAGTCGGCCGGGTGGTCGCCGCCGGCCAGCAGGTCGCGCATGACCTGGACGAGGCCCTGTTCGGCGACGACGTCGGCCATCCGCAGGGCATCGTCCTCGGCGAGGGCGAGGAAGAGCGACTCCTTGTCGCGGAAGTGGTGGAAGATGGCCCCGCGCGAGAGCCCGGTGGCTTCCTCCAGGCGCCGGACTGTGGCACCTTCGTAGCCGTAGCGCGCGAAGCAGACGCGCGAGCCGTCGAGGATCTGGCGCCGGCGTGCGTCGAGGTGATCCTGGCTTACGCGTGGCATCCTGAAATCCTGGCATCGCGGACCGGGATCTCGCAATCCGTACGTACGTACTGTGACCCGGAGTGCCGGGAACCCGGTCGTGGCCCCCACCGTCCGAACGTTGCGCGTTTCGCTGACACGAAGAGAGACGGTTGGCTAAGGTTTGTCCCATCACGGTGGGTGAACCCGAGGGGAAGGTGCGGTCGTGATCATCGGTGAAGCCGGGCAGGCGGTCCAGGCGGTCTGGGGTGGCGCCATCCTGGGCGAGGGCGGCCGCGTCTACGGCGGCGGTGGCGGCGGCGGTGGCCGGTTCGAGATGGACCCGGAGGAGCTCGCCTCGGTGATCGGCCAGTGGGAAGCCGAACTGGACAAGATCGTCGAAGACAAGGATCGGATCGCCACCATCATCGCGTTGGTCGAATCCCCGGGTAAGGACGTGGTCAGCGGCGGGTACGTGTCGACGACGATGGACTCTCTCGCGGCGCTCCAAACCCAAAACGACTCGATGCTGAAGTACGTGCAGAGCTACGTGAAGAAGCTGAAGGAAGCCCAGAGCAAGACGGTCGCGACCGACCAGGGCATGGCCGACCCCTTCCGGACGGTGTGACCGTGCGTCTGCCGGCCCGCGTCACCGCTGCTGTGGCAGCTGTCCTCCTGCTGCTCGCGGGGTGCTCTCCCGAAACAACCGGAACCGCATCGCCCGCGCCGAGCAGCTCGGCGTCGTCCGGTGCCGCGCCCAATGCCGACGTGCCGAAGGTGCCGGCACCGCTCGACGTCGGGAAGTACACCTCGAAGCCGTGCGACATCGTGCCGGTTCCGGTGCTGTCCTCGCTCCGGTTCACGGATGCGGGGGACACCCAGCTGCGGGACGACGGGTTGGGTGCGCCGGGGCCGAGCTGCAGCTGGAAGATCTTGGGTGAGGGCGTGAGCATGCAGGTCATCATCGGCACCGGAAACCGTGACCGGGGTGTCGGTGGGCTGGCCGGGCTGTACGGGGCGCACGAACGCGGCCAGTTCCCGTTCCTCGAGCGTGCCCCTGACGTGGAGGGCTACCCGGCGATCTACGTGGACAAGCGCGACCGCCGGCCGATCGGCAACTGCAGCATCGGTGTCGGGGTCGCGGACGACCTCGTGGTCGGTGTGTATTCCGGCGGGTACGAAGGCGCGGAGGATTCCTGCGCCGCGGCCCAGAAGGTGGCGGCCGCGATCATCACCACACTCAAGGGGGCATGACGAGTGGACGGCAAGCAGATCTACGAGAACTTCAGACAGGGGGACACCACCGGCCTCCGGAACGCCGCGGACGAGGTGGCGAAGCTTTCGTCGGCCTACCTGGACCGTGCTCAGGGCATCAAGTCCCTGCAGGACCGGATGAAGCAGGCCTGGACCGGCGACGCCGCGGACGCCGCGAACGCCGGCGCCGGTCCGCTCGAGCAGGCCTTCGCCGAGACCGCCGCGCCGCTGGACGTGACCAAGGCTTCGGTCGACACGCAGGCCACCGTCTTCGACTCCTCGAGCAGCGCCGTCGTCGAAGTGCCGCCGAAGCCCGACAAGCCGAACCCCTGGACCACCGGCCTGAAGGCCGCCATCCCGATCGCCGGGCCGTTCATGGCCAAGGACGACATCGACTCCTACCAGGCGGGGATGGCCAAGTACAACGCGGCGAACGAGACCAACGTCCGCGTCATGGACCAGTACAGCAGTGTCACCAGCGGGACCAGGGCCGTGCTGCCCACCGACTACGGCGTGCTCGAGTCCGACGGTGCCGCGATCGCGGTCAACACGCCGAGCACGCCGGGGCGGATCGACCGCACGGACAAGACCGGCTGGGGCGAGCAGCCGCCGCCGGGGACCGGGGGCGACGACCGCACCTCCACCACCGGCTTCGATCCCGGCCACACCGGCGGCGGCGACAAGCCCGGCGGGACCGGGGGCACCGGCGGCACGGGAGGCACCGGGGGCACCGGCGGGACCGGGGGCACGGGAGGGACCGGCGGAACGGGTGGCACCGGCGGTACCGGTGGTACCGGCGGCGACGACACCCACACCACCGGCTCCGGCCGCCCGACGGTGCCCACCGTGCCGACCAGGCCGGGACAGACCACCGACCAGCCCGGCAAGACGCCGCCGAACACCGGGGGGATCGACTTCTACCCCACCAACACCGGTGGCGGGCCGAACTACGGTCCGAACAACCCGAACTTCAACGACCCCAACTCCAGCACCGGCGGCCGCGGTCCGAACAGCGGCAACGCCGGCAGCCGGCTCCTGGACCCGACCGGCCGGGGCGGCACCGGGACCGGTGCCGGCTCGGGCAGCGGGGCGGGCGGCGCAGGCGAGCGCGGGCTCGGCGGTGGCCGCGGCTCCGGCATGGGCAGCCTCGGCAACGCGGCCGCCGCGGAGGCCGCGGCGGCCCGGTCGGCCGCCGGGCGCGGCGGGCAGATGGGTCCGATGGGGCCCGGCGGCCGCCGCGGCGAGGGCGACGAAGACGAGGAGCACCAGCGGCCGGACTTCCTGATCGAAGCGGACCCGGACGCGATCTTCGGCACCGACCAGCGGACCAGCCCGCCGGTCATCGGCGAGTAGGCGGGTGGACGTGGCAACAGGCCGGGTGGACGTTCCGGTCGAGGCGCTGGCCGCGCTGGCCGACCGGGAACAGGTCGGCCAGCTGCACCTCACCCTGCGGCCGGAGCCGCTGTGGCTGTCGGACGAAGAACGGGCGGAAGCCGACAAGCGGGTCGACGCCGCGCTCGCCGAGGCCGGTCTGGTCGACGCTCGCGGCCGGGCCACCGTCGACTTCCTCGACTGGCTGCCGCTGCTGGTCAACCCGGCGCGGGAGTACTACGGCTGGGTCGGCAGCGAGGGGCAGACCTACGGCATCCTCGCCGCCGCGAAGGGGCTGCAGGCGGTCTTGGCCGTCTCCGACGGGACGCACGTCGGCGTGCGGGAAATCGACCGGAACCGGCTCGCCGAGTCGCTCGTCGAGCAGCTGCCGCCGGTCGGGGCCGGCGGCGGCCGCCCGCGCACCGTGCGGGTCGCGGACCTGACCGAGGCGGCCCGCCGCGGGCAGGCCGCCTACCCGCTCGACCCGGCCGTCGCCGACGTCGTCAGCCTCGTGCAGCGGCCGGTCTCGGGCAGCGGGGAGCTCTACGCCGGCCGTCGCGACGACGTCGGCCGGCACACCTGCCTGCAGCAGCCGCTGCACTACGCCGACACCGACTGGGGTCGCTACCTCAGCTACACCGCCGGCTCGGGCGACGACGCCGTCATCCACATCGGCCCGGCGGGTCCCCGGGAGCTGGCCGACACCCTCGCCGAGCTGGCCGGCGCCCTGGCCTGAGCGAAAAGCCGGTGCGCGGAGGCTGCGCTCCGGGCTAATGTGACAGCGCTGTCGTATCTCCGGTCGGAAGGACGCGCATGCTGTACCCCGCGATCGAACCCTACGAGCACGGCATGCTCGACGTCGGTGACGGTCACGAAATCTACTGGGAGACCTGCGGGAACCCGGACGGCAAGCCCGCGCTCGTCGTGCACGGCGGCCCCGGCTCCGGCTGCTCGGAAAACGTCCGCCGGTTCTTCGACCCCGCGCGCTACCGGATCGTCCTGGCCGACCAGCGCGGCTGCGGCCGCAGCACCCCGCACGCCGGCGCCCCGGTCGCCGACCTGTCCACCAACACCACCGACCACCTGGTGGCCGACTTCGAGCGCCTGCGCGGCCACCTCGGCATCGAGAAGTGGCTGCTGTTCGGCGGTTCCTGGGGCTCGGTGCTCAGCCTGACCTACGCGCTCCGGCACACCGAGCGGGTCGGCGAGATCGTGCTGATGGGCCTGGCGACCGACCGCTTCGCCGAGATCGAACTGCTCATCCGCGGCCTCGGCGCGTACTTCCCGGAGGGCTTCGCCAAGTTCCGCGCAGGCGTGCCGGAGAGCGAGCGCGACGGCGACCTTTCGGCGGCCTACCACCGGCTGCTGATGGACCCGGACCCCGCCGTCCACCACCAGGCCGCGCGGGACTGGTGTGCCTGGGAGGACGCGATGCTGCCGGGCGTGCCGCCGCACGACGTCTTCGAGGACCCGGCCTACCGGCTCTGCTTCGCCCGGCTCGTCACGCACTACTTCAGCAACCGCGTGTTCCTCCCGGACGGCGAAATCCTGCGCAACCTCGGCAAGCTCGCCGGCATCCCCGCCGTGCTGGCCCAGGGCGTGCTCGACACGAGCAACCTCGTCGGCACGCCCTGGCTCCTGCACCACGCCTGGCCGGGCAGCGAACTGGTGCTGCTGGACGACGTCGGGCACACCGTGTCGGCCGCGTCGATGCAGGACGTCCTGATCGGCGCGACCGACCGGTTCGCGCTCAGGGGATGAGCAGCCCCGGCTCGCCTTCCGGGGCGAGCGCGGCTTCGGCGCGCCGGGCCCGGTTGGCCTCGGCGAGCCGGAGCCCGGTGCGGCGCAGCGGCAGCCGGTCCATGTTCCAGTCCGCCAGCAGCAGCGCGATCTTCGCCCGCATTTCCGTGCGCAGCCGCAGGAACGAGTCCGCCGGGTCCGCGCCGACCTCGCCGAGCAGCAGCCACCACGCCCAGGCGGCGGCGCCCGCGTTGGCGACGAAGTCGGGCACCACCGCGACTCCGCGGGCCGACAGCGCGGCTTCCGCTTCCGGCGTGGTCGCCGCGTTGGCCGCTTCGACGACCACCTTGGCCTTGACCACGCTCTCGTTGTCCGGGCGCAGCGCGTAGGAGATCGCGGCCGGCACGAAGATGTCCGCGTCGATCCCGACGATCGTCTCCCGCGGCAGGGAACGGACCCCGGCGGGCAGCCGGGACCGGTCCACCTCGCCGAAGCGGTCGCGCAGTTCGAGCAGCGCCGGGACGTCGAGGCCCGCCGGGTCGTACAGGGTGCCCGCGGCGTCGGCCACGGCGACCACCTTCACCCCGGCTTCGTGCAGGTACCAGGCCGCGCCGCCGCCCATGGTGCCGATGCCCTGGATGGCCACCGTCGTTTCGCGGACGTCCCAGTCCCACGCCGCCGCGACACCCAGGCACGCCTGCGCCACGCCGTAGCCACCCACGACGTCGCCGAGCAGCAGCCCGCCGGGCACCGGCGCGTTGAGGCCCGCCTGCACCCGGCGCAGGGTGCGCGCCGGGTCGGCCGAACGGCGGATCGCCGCGTGGTACGACTGCTCCAGCCCGAGCTCGGCGAACACCGAGTCGATCAGGTGCTGCGGCACGCCGAGGTCCTCCGCGGTCACCCAGTGCGCGTCGAGCCACGGCCGCAGGAACGCGCAGAAGCGCTTCAGCACGTCGAACGCGCGCGGGTCCTTGGGGTCGAAGTCGATGCCGCCCTTGGCCCCGCCGACCGGCAGGTTGAAGGTGGCGGTCTTGTTGGCCATGCCCCGGGCGAGGTCCTCGACCTCGGTCATCGTGCAGCCGGCCCGCATCCGGGTGCCGCCGGTGGCGACGCCCGAGACCAGGCTGTGCACGACCAGGTAGCCGGGCGCGCCGGTGACGGGATCGGTCCACGTGAGCCGCATCAGCGGCGGGGCGGGGGTCATCAGGCCACTCACCTCCAGGGAAGTCCGGGGCGGCCTCGTGACCGCCACCACGAGCGTGCGCCCCGGGCGGCCCGCCCGTCCATTTAACGCTGCTGCACGATCTCGTTTAGGTTTTGTGTATGGAGCTTTCGTTGCACCGCTTGCGGATGCTGCGCGAGCTGCACCGCCGGGGCACCGTGACGGCGGCGGCCGCGGCACTGCACTACACCGCTTCGGCGGTGTCGCAGCAGCTCGCGCAGCTCGAACGGGACGTGGGCGCAAAGCTGTTCGAACGGCTGGGCCGGCGCGTCCAGCTGACCGAGCTCGGCACCCTGCTCACCGAGCACGCCGAAGAGATCCTCGGCTCGGTCGAACGCGCGACACTCGCCCTGGAGGAGGCCCAGGAAGCGCGCACGGTCCGGCTGACCGCCGGCGTGTGGGCGTCGGTGGCCTCCGGCCTGCTGCCCACGGCGCTGACCGCCTTGGCCGGGGCGCACCCCGGCATCGAGGTGCGCACCCGCGAGCTGGCCCCCGAGGACACCGCCGACGCGGTCCGCGACGGCCGTCTCGACCTGTCGTTCGTCATCGACTACTCCGACGCGCCGACGCCGTGGGACGCCGGCCTGGAACGCGCGGTCGTGGCCGTCGAGCGGCTGCACGCCGCGGTGCCGCGCGGCGCCGTGCCGTCGGGGGCGGCGTCGCTGCACGACCTGGCCGAACACCCGTGGATCCTGGCCAGCCCCAAGTCGCACTTCGGGCGCGCGATGCGCACCGCCTGCCAGCGGCACGGCTTCGCGCCGAAGATCAACCACGAGGTCGAAGAGCAGTCGACGGCGATGGCGATGGTGGGCGCCGGGCTCGGCATCACCCTCGTGTCCGACCTGGGCCTGCGCCTGCTGCGGCCGCCCGGGATCGACGTCGTCACGCTCACCACGCCGCTGCTGCGGACGGTGTCGATCGCCTACCGGCGCACCGCGTTCCGGCGGCCCGCGCTGCACCTCGTGATCGACGCCGTGCGGGCCTCCGCGGCCGAGCTCGGACTCGGCACCGAACCGGCTTTGCCCTGATCAGGGACTTCTTACAGGGTGGTGACCACCTCCCGGTGCGCAAGATCCGCCCTGAATTTGTCGTACCCCGCGTGTAGCGTCCGAAGGCGAGAAGTTCCCCCATCCACGGAACAGGAACGGACATGACAGCGGTGCACGATTTCCCCGAGAAGTCGGGTAGTGCGTCGAACCGCACCGCGCGGGTCCTGGCGGACCGCGCGGCCGGCGAGGCGTACGTCGCATCGGTGTGTTTCAAGCACGGCCCGCCCCGCCTGACCGGCGTGGAGCTGGAATTCACCGTGCACCATGCCGACGACCCGGCCAGACCCCTCGATCCCGACGTCCTCGCCTCGGCGCTGGGTCCGCACACCCCGCGGACGCTCCGCCCCGGCAGCCCCGCCTCGCCCCTCCCGGCCGGCTCGCCCGTGAGCCTCGAACCCGGGTGCCAGGTCGAGATCTCCGCTCTTCCCCAGGCCTCCCTGCGTGAGCTCGACGCAGTCGTCACGGCCGACCTCCACCACCTGCGCGACCGCCTCGGCGCCCACGGCCTCGTCCTGGGTGAAACGGGCATCGACGCGTACCGCGCGCCCCGCCGGCTCCTCCACACCCCGCGGTACGCGGCCATGGAGCGCCGCTTCGCGCCGATCGGTCCCGGCGGCCTCGCGATGATGTGCAGCACCGCGGGCCTGCAGGTCTGCGTCGACGCGGGGGAGCCCGAGCACTACGCCGCGCGGTGGGCGGCCGCGCACGCGATGGGCCCGCCGCTGCTCGCGCTCTTCGCCAACTCCCGCGTCCACGCCGGGCGCGACACCGGCCACGCCTCCGCCCGCTGGCTGGCGGTGCACGACACGGAAGCGGTGCGCACGCGCACGGCCACCGTGGCGGGCGAAGACCCGGCCGGGGAGTGGGCCGCGCGCCTGATGGACGTCCCCCTGATGGTGCTGCCCCGCGGCGACCGGCCGTGGGACGCGCCCGAGGGACTGACGTTCGCCGACTGGATCGACGGCCGGGGCGCGGCCGCGCTGCTGCCACGGCCCACCGTCGAAGATCTCGACTACCACCTCACGACGATGTTCACGCCGGTCCGCCCGCAGGGGTACCTGGAGATCCGGTACCTCGACGCGCAACCGCCGGACGAGTGGCTGGCGCCGGTGGCGCTGGTGTCCGCGCTGCTCGCCCGCCCGGCCACCGTCGACAAGGTGCGCGAGATCTGCGCGCCGGTCGCGGACCGGTGGACCACCGCGGCGCGGCGCGGCCTGGCCGACCCGGAGCTGGCGGCCGCGGCGGCGGCACTGGCCGACCTGGGCTGCGCCGAGCTGGGCGCGACCGGGCTGGCGGCGGAGTCGATCACCGGGATCAGCGAGAGCGTGCTGGGGCGCGCGTACCGATCGAGGAGCGAAGCATGAGCACGGAAGCACTGCACGACCTGAGCGCGCAGGACCTGCGCGCCCGCGCGGCGGAGGCACTGACGCGAGCCCGGGCGCGCAGCGTCGCGCTGACCGACGCCGTGGACGACGAGGACCTGGTCCGCCAGCATTCGAAGCTGATGTCGCCGCTGGTCTGGGACCTGGCGCACATTGGCGTCCAGGAAGAACTGTGGCTGGTCCGCGATGTCGGCGGCCGGGAGCCGCTGCGCCCGGACATCGACGACATCTACGACGCCTTCCAGCACGCCCGCGCCGACCGGCCGGAGCTGCCGCTGCTCGGCCCGGCCGAGGCGCGCGCGTACGTCAAGCAGGTCCGCGAGAAGGCGTTCGACGTGCTGGAGCACGCGCCGCTGGAAGGCAGGCGGCTGACCGAGCAGGCGTTCGCCTTCGGCATGATCACGCAGCACGAGCAGCAGCACGACGAGACGATGCTGGCCACCCACCAGCTCCGCAAGGGCGACCCGGTGCTGCACGCGCCCGAGCCGCCGCCCGCGCGGTCCGGCGCGCTGCCGCGCGAGGTGCTGGTGCCCGGCGGTGCCTTCACCATGGGCACGTCGGCCGAGCCGTGGGCCCTGGACAACGAGCGCCCGGCGCACGAGATCGCCGTCGACGCGTTCTGGATGGACACCGTGCCGGTGACGTGCGATGCGTACGTCGAGTTCCTCGACGGCGGCGGCTACGACGACGAGCAGTGGTGGAGCCCGGCCGGCTGGGCGTACCGGCAGGACAACGGCATCACCGCGCCGCGGTTCTGGAAGCGCGAGCAGGACGGCTGGTGGCGGACCCGCTTCGGCGTGTACGAGCGGATCCCGGCCGGCGAGCCGGTCGTGCACGTTTCCTACTACGAAGCCGAGGCGTACGCGGCCTGGGCCGGGCGGCGGCTGCCGGCCGAGGCGGAGTGGGAGAAGGCGGCCCGGTTCGACCCGGCCACCGGCCGGTCGCGCCGGTTCCCCTGGGGCGACGACGAACCGTCGGCCGAGCACGCCAACCTCGGCCAGCGGCACCTGCGCCCGGCGCCGGCGGGGGCGTACCCGGCGGGCGCGTCGCCGACCGGCGTGCACCAGCTGATCGGCGACGTCTGGGAGTGGACTTCGACCGATTTCCACGGCTACCCGGGCTTCTCCGCCTTCCCGTACCGGGAGTACTCGGAGGTGTTCTTCGGGCCGGAGTACAAGGTGCTGCGCGGCGGGTCGTTCGGCACGGACGCGGCGGCGATCCGCGGTACGTTCCGCAACTGGGACTACCCGATCCGGCGGCAGATCTTCGCCGGCTTCCGCACCGCCCGCGACGCCGCCCCCGGCGAGGTGGGGTAGGCGCATGTGCCGCCACATCGGCTACCTCGGCGAGCCGGTCCCGCCCGCCGAGGCGCTCTTCCGCGCGCCGCATTCCCTGCTGGTGCAGTCCTACGCGCCGGCGGACATGCGCGGCGGCGGCTCGGTGAACGCCGACGGGTTCGGGCTGGGCTGGTACCCCGGCCCGGGCTCGGCCCCGCTGCGCCACCGGCGTTCGACTCCACTGTGGACGGACGAGACGCTGCCGCCGCTGGCCGCGGCGGTCACCTCGGGCGCGTTCGTCGCCGCGGTCCGCAACGGCACCACCGGCCTGCCGGTGACCGAGGCGGCCGCGGCCCCGTTCACCGACGGGAAGTGGCTGTTCAGCCACAACGGCGTCGTCCGCGGCTACCCGGACTCGCTGGCCGAACTGGCCAAGACCCTGCCGGTCACCGAGCTGCTGACGCTGGAAGCGCCGACGGACTCGGTGGTGCTGTGGGCCCTCCTGCGGGCCCGGCTGGCCACGGGGGAGGACCCGCTGAAGGCGGTGGCGGCGCTGACCGCCGCCGTCGAGGCGGCCGCCCCCGGCTCCCGGCTCAACTTCCTGCTCACCGACGGTGCCACGCTGATCGGCACCACCTGGACGCACGCGCTGTCCGTGCTGGAGACCCCGGCCGCCAGTGTTGTGCCGGGGCTTCGCCCCGGGCCGGGGGCTCCGCCACCCGGAACCCCCGGAAGCAACGTGTGGCTGGCGTCCGAACCCCTCGACGGCGACCCGCGCTGGCGGCCCGTCCCCGAGCACCACGCCGTGCGCGCCACCGCGGCCGGCGTCGACCTGCTTCCCCTCACCCAGGAGCTCTCATGACCGAAGTCGATCTCGACCACCACCGCTCCGGCGACGCCGTCACCGCGGAACTGCGCGCCGACGTCGTCGCCGGGCTCACCGCGGCCCAGAAGTGGCTGCCGCCCAAGTGGTTCTACGACGCCGACGGCAGCGAGCTGTTCGAGAAGATCACCCAGCTGCCGGAGTACTACCCGACCCGCAGCGAGCGCGAGGTGCTGGCCGCGCACGCCGGCGACGTCGCGAAGCTGACCGGCGCGCACACGCTCGTCGAGCTCGGCTCGGGGTCCAGCGAGAAGACCCGGCTGCTGCTCGACGCGCTCACCGGACACGGCACCCTGGAGGCGTTCGTCCCCCTGGACGTGTCCGAATCCGCGCTGGCCGAAGCGGCCGAAGCGATCTCGAAGGACTATCCGGGCCTCGCCGTCCGCGGGGTCGTCGGCGACTTCACCCAGCACCTGGACCTGCTGCCGGACGGCCAGCCGCGGGTCGTGGCCTTCCTCGGCGGCACGATCGGCAACTTCCTGCCCGCCGAACGCGCGGTGTTCCTGCGTTCGGTCCGGGAGGTCCTGGACGAGGGGGAGTGGCTGCTGCTCGGCACCGACCTCGTCAAGGACGCGGGCATCCTCGAGCGGGCGTACGACGACGCCGCCGGAGTCACCGCCGAGTTCAACAAGAACGTGCTGCGGGTGCTCAACGCCCGCCTCGGCGCGAACTTCGACCCCGACGAGTTCGAGCACGTCTCGTACTGGGACGCGGCGAACGAGTGGATCGAAATGCGCCTGCGGGCCCGCCGGGACCTCACCGTGGAGATCCCCGGTGCGGACCTCACGGTGGCCTTCGCCGCGGGCGAGCACGTCCGGACGGAGATCTCGGCCAAGTTCCGCCCGAGCGGCATCGAGGCCGAGCTGGCCGCGGCCGGGTTCGCCCTCGAACACTGGTGGACCGACTCCCAGCAGCGGTTCGGGGTGAGCCTGGCAAAATCCGTGCGTGGCTAATCCTCTCCGGGCCCTCGCCCGGGTCGCCGGCACGAAACCGTGGCTGATGCGCACGGCCCGGTTCGTCGTCTGGGCGGACCGGAAACTGCACGCGGCGTTCGGCGGCCGGGTGAGCCTCGTGGCGCTCGCCGGGCTGCCGTCGCTGCGGCTCACCACGACCGGCCGCAAGAGCGGGCTGCCCCGCAGCACCAACCTGCTCTACTACCCGCGCGGCGACGGCTTCGTGCTGACGGCCTCCAACTGGGGCCGTCCGCACGACCCGGCGTGGGCGCTCAACCTGCGGTCGAACCCGAAGTGCGAGGTGGCGCTGGCCGGGAAGCCGGTCGAGGTCGTCGCGCGGGAGCTGCACGGCGAGGAGTACGACCGGATGTGGCGCGAGCTCCTGGAATTCTGGCCGGGCTACGCGATGGAGCAGCGCGAGGCGGCCCGGCCGTTGCCGGTTTTCGTGCTCACGCGGGTGGCCCGATAGCTTCTGACCATCCGTTCGGCCGGTGCCGGGATTCACCGCTTTGTGCCAGTCTCTCCCGGGTAACGCGCCGTGACGACGTGTTCTCACGGCGAGGTGCGTGACCTAGGGAGGGAACGTCTTGCCGAGATCCACACAGAGCCGGGTGCGGTCGTTCGCACTGGTGGGGGCGCTCGTGGCCGGCGTGGGGCTGGCCGGGCCGGCCGGCACCGCCGCGGCGGCCGAAGACGCGTCGGTCAAGCCCGCCGTCGTCGGTGCGACCGCCGCACCGAACTGGGGTACCTGCCCGGCCGGCACGCTCGCCGGCGTACCCGCCGACCAGGTGCAGTTCTACAGCTGCGCCCGCTACCGGGTGCCCATCGACCACGACAACGCTTCGCTGGGCACCATCGACATCGCCCTGCTGAAGCGTGCCGCGCGCACGCCCGACAAGCGCGTCGGCTCGCTGTTCCTCAACCCCGGCGGGCCCGGCGGTTCGGGTCTGCGGATGCCGATCAGCGGCCAGGTCATCTTCCAGCCGCAGGTGCTCGACCGCTTCGACCTGATCGGGTTCGACCCGCGCGGCGTCGGGCAGAGCAACCCGCTGCGCTGCTTCACCACCCAGGAAGACGCCGACGAGGTCTTCGCCGCCCAGATCGCGGTGCCGCTGAGCCGCACCGAAATCTCCGGGACGCTGGCCGGCTACCGGGACTACGGGCAGTTCTGCAAGAACAACGCGGGCTCGCTGCTCAACCACATGTCCACCAAGGACGTCGTGCGCGACCTCGACAAGCTGCGCGCGGCGGTCGGCGACCAGAAGCTGAGCTACGTCGGCTTCTCGTATGGGACGCTGATCGGCTCGACCTACGCGTCGATGTTCCCGAAGCAGTCGCGGGCGATCGTGATCGACGGCAACGTCGACCCGGCGCTGCGCACCAGCGACGGCGTCCAGTACGACCGGGAACGCGCGCAGGGCTTCGAAATCGCGCTCGACGCGTTCCTCAAGCGCTGCGACCAGGTGGGCGCGAAGTGCGCGTTCAGCGACGGCAACCCGCGGGCGAAGTTCGACGAGCTGCGGGAGTACCTCCGCAAGCAGCCGATCACGTTCCCGGGCGGCGACCCGCTCGACATCAACCAGTTCACCGGTGGCGTGTCGAGCGTCCTGTACTCGCCGTCGGCGTTCGCCGGCCTGGCGGAAGACCTGCAGACGCTCTACAACGTCATCCACCCGGCGGGGGCGCAGGCCCAGGCCCTGGTGGCCAAGCCGCTGAAGGCGCTCACCCCCGGCAAGCAGGGCCTGGCCGACCTGAACCCGGACAGCCCCTACACCGGCGACGACTCGTACTTCGCCGTCAACTGCTCCGACAAGCCGTTCAAGATCCGGCAGGAGCAGGTGCCGGACATCGCCGCCAAGTGGGAACGCGAATCGCGGACCTTCGGCCGCTACCAGGCGTTCGCCGACACGGCGGCCTGCCCGGTGTGGCCGGCGAAGAAGCCGGACGCCTACCGCGGCCCGTGGCGCGCGAAGACCGACGTCCCGGTGGTCGTGGTCGGCAACTACTACGACCCGGCGACGCAGTACAAGTTCGCGCAGCGGATGGCGGCCGAGCTCGGCAACACCCGGCTGCTGTCGGTCGACGCGTTCGGGCACTGCATCCTGGGTGACGCCCTCGGCGTCGACCAGGCCGTGGCCGACTACCTGACCGACCTGAAGGTGCCGTCGAACGGGCAGGTGTTCCAGCCGAACGTCCAGCCGTTCTGAGTGTGAGCCCGGTCCCGCGGCCCTTCCCCGGGCCGCGGGACCGGCTACCCTGGCGGAGTTGATCATCGACGAACACGGGAAGCGAGGTGAGCGGCACATGCCGGCGGACAGTCGACGGACGGCCGGGCGCGCGCTCACCGGAGGTTTCCGGCGGGGCTGAGTCCGGCCGCCCCCTGTCCGGCAGTGCGCGCACGCCGGAAAAGAGCCGAAATGACCATCTTCGAAATGCTGCTGCGCGTGGGCACCGGCGTCGGCCTGGGTGCCGTCATCGGGATCGAGCGCCAGTTCCGCGCCCGGATGGCCGGGCTGCGCACCAACGCACTGGTCGCGGTCGGCGCGACGCTGTTCGTGCTGCTGTCGGCCCACGGCTTCGGCGGGCTGTCCTCCAGCGGCGACGCCGACCCGACCCGGGTGGCGGCCCAGATCGTCTCGGGCATCGGGTTCCTCGGCGCCGGGGTGATCCTCCGCGACGGCTTGAACGTGCGCGGCCTCAACACGGCGGCGACGCTGTGGTGCTCGGCCGCGGTCGGCGCCCTGGCCGGCGCGGGCCTGTACGCCGTCGCGGTGGCCGGGACCGCTGTCGTGGTCGGGGTGAACGTCGTGCTGCGGCCGCTGGGCCGCGTCGTCGACCGCCGCCCGGAGGCGGGCGACGAGACACCGGCACGGTACGAGTTCCAGGCGGTGACCCGCGACGAGGCCGAAGCCCACGTGCGGGCCCTGCTGGTCCAGGCCCTGACCCGCACGGACTTCCGGCTGCTGTCGGTCCTGAGCACGGACCTGGCGAACCGCACCGTCGAGGTCCGCGCCGAGCTGGTCGGCGACCAGCGCGACGACGCCCAGATGGAGGCCGCGGTGTCACGGCTGTCGCTGGAGCCGTCGGTGTCGAGCGTGCGCTGGGTGGCCGTTCCCGCATGAGGAAGGGCCTCCCCGCTCGACCGAGCGGGGAGGCCCTCTTCGAACACGGAAACCCTTACGCCTGCGTCATCTTCCGCAGCACGTACTGCAGGATGCCGCCGTTGCGGTAGTAGTCCGCCTCACCCGGGGTGTCGATGCGGACGTCCGCGTCGAACTCCACCTTGGTGCCGTCGTTCTTGGTGGCCGTGACGTGCACCGTGCGCGGGGTCTCGCCGTCGTTCAGCTTCGTGATGCCCGAGATGTCGAACGTCTCGGTGCCGTCGAGGCCGAGCGAAGAGGCCGACTCGCCCTGCGGGAACTGCAGCGGGATGACGCCCATGCCGATCAGGTTCGAGCGGTGGATGCGCTCGAACGACTCGGTGATCACCGCGCGGACGCCCAGCAGCGAGGTGCCCTTGGCCGCCCAGTCACGCGACGAACCCGAGCCGTACTCCTTGCCGCCCAGGACGACCAGCGGGGTGCCCTGCTTGGCGTAGTTCTGCGCCGCGTCGTAGATGAACGCCTGCGGAGCGCCCTCCTGCGTGAAGTCGCGGGTGTAGCCGCCCTGCACGTCGTCGAGGAGCTGGTTGCGCAGCCGGATGTTCGCGAACGTGCCGCGGATCATCACCTCGTGGTTGCCGCGCCGCGAGCCGTAGGAGTTGAAGTCCTTCTTCTCCACGCCGTGCTCGGTGAGGTACTGCGCGGCCGGGGTGCCCGGCTTGATCGCGCCGGCCGGGGAGATGTGGTCGGTGGTGACCGAGTCGCCCAGCTTCGCCAGCACGCGCGCGCCGGTGATGTCCTGGACCGGCGCCGGCTCCGGCGTCATGCCCTCGAAGTACGGGGGCTTCCGCACGTAGGTGGACTCGGCGTCCCACTCGAAGGTCTTGCCCTCCGGCGTCGGCAGCGACTTCCAGCGCTCGCCGCCGTCGAAGACGTCCGCGTAGTCCTTGGTGAACATCTCCTGCGTGATCGCGTGGTCGATGGTCTCCTGGATCTCCTTGGCCGTCGGCCAGATGTCCTTCAGGAAGACGTCGTTGCCGTCCGTGTCCTGGCCCAGCGGCTGGGTCGCGAAGTCGAAGTCCATCGTGCCGGCCAGCGCGTAGGCGATGACCAGCGGCGGCGACGCGAGGTAGTTCATCTTCACGTCGGGGTTGATCCGGCCTTCGAAGTTGCGGTTGCCCGAGAGCACCGAGACCGCGGTGAGGTCGTTCTCCTGGATCGCCGCGGAGATCTCGTCCGACAGCGGGCCGGAGTTGCCGATGCAGGTGGTGCAGCCGTAGCCGACCAGGTGGTAGCCCAGCTTCTCCAGGTACGGCCACAGGTTGGCCTTGGTGTAGTAGTCGGTGACGACCTGCGAGCCCGGCGCCATCGACGTCTTGACCCACGGCTTCACCGCGAGGCCCTTCTCGACGGCGTTGCGCGCGAGCAGCGCGGCGCCGAGCATGACCGACGGGTTCGAGGTGTTGGTGCACGAGGTGATCGAGGCGATCACCACGGCGCCGTGGTCGAGGATGAACTCGCCGCGGTCGGAGCTGGAGACCTTGACCGGCTTGGACGGGCGGCCGCTGCCGCCGTTGGCCGCCGACTGGATGTCGACCGCGTCCTCGTCCTTGAACGACAGCGCCGCCGGGTCGGACGCCGGGAACGACTCCTCGACGGCCTCGTCGACCTTGGTGTGCGGGGTCTCCTGCTCGCCGTTCACGTAGTCGTGGATCGACTTGCGGAACGACGACTTCGCGTCCGACAGCTCGATGCGGTCCTGCGGGCGCTTCGGGCCGGCGATCGACGGGACGACCGTCGACAGGTCCAGCTCGAGGTACTCGGAGTAGGCCGCCTCGCGCGACGGGTCGTGCCAGAGGCCCTGCTCCTTGGCGTAGGCCTCGACCAGCGCGACCTGCTCGGCCGAGCGGCCGGTGAGCTTGAGGTAGCGGACGGTCTCGTCGTCGATCGGGAAGATCGCCGCGGTCGAGCCGAACTCTGGGCTCATGTTGCCGATGGTGGCGCGGTTGGCCAGCGGCACCTCGGCGACGCTCTCGCCGTAGAACTCGACGAACTTGCCGACCACGCCGTGGCGGCGCAGCATCTCGGTGATGGTGAGCACGACGTCGGTGGCGGTGACGCCGGCCGGGATCTCGCCGGTCAGCTTGAAGCCGACGACGCGCGGGATGAGCATCGACACCGGCTGGCCCAGCATGGCCGCCTCGGCCTCGATGCCGCCGACGCCCCAGCCCAGCACGCCCAGGCCGTTGACCATGGTGGTGTGCGAGTCGGTGCCGACGCAGGAGTCGGGGTAGGCCTGGCCGCCCCGGGACATCACCGTGCGGGCGAGGTGCTCGATGTTGACCTGGTGCACGATGCCGGTGCCCGGCGGGACGACCTTGAACTCGTCGAAGGCGCCCTGGCCCCAGCGCAGGAACTGGTAGCGCTCGCGGTTGCGCTCGTACTCGATCTCGACGTTGCGCTCGAAGGCGTCGGCGCGGCCGAAGACGTCGATGATCACCGAGTGGTCGATGACCAGCTCGGCCGGGGCGAGGGGGTTCACCTTGTCCGGGTCGCCGCCCAGGTCGGTGACGGCCTCGCGCATGGTGGCCAGGTCGACGACGCACGGCACGCCGGTGAAGTCCTGCATGATCACGCGGGCCGGCGTGAACTGGATCTCGATCGACGGGTCGGCGTTCGGGTCCCACGAACCGAGGGCGCGGATGTGGTCGGCGGTGATGTTCGCGCCGTCCTCGGTGCGCAGCAGGTTCTCGAGCAGGATCTTCAGGCTGTAGGGCAGGCGCTCGGAGCCCTCGACCTTGTTCAGGCGGAACACCTCGTACGAGGCGTCGCCGACCTTCAGCGTGTCTTTGGCGCCGAAGCTGTCCTTGCTGGCGGGTGCGGTCACGTCTAACTCCAGTGGCGGGGACGCCGCGCCGGTGCGGCAGGGGAGTCCCGGGTCAGTTCGGTCGGTTCGGTGGGGCGAGTCTTGCGCACCCCCACCGTAGGACCGGATGCGGGATGGCACACCTCGCGGTGCCTCAAACAGTACGCGCGTCCTGTTTAACGGACAAGACGACACGCGGTGTGGGCTGCGCCATCCGATCCAGGGGTCCCTCAATGAGGGGAATTGGTGCCTACGTTGTGTAAGTTTCCGCTGATGCTTGTGATAGTGGTGTGACTGCAGTGACACGCGGTGTGCGCTGGTGAGCGGAGGTGGCGGTCTTGTTAGGACGGTGCCGGGAGCCGGGGGCGCCGCGCGTCCGCCGGGGACTCAGCGTGACCGCACTCACGCTGGTGATCTTGTGCGGCGCCGGCGGCACGGGCCTGGCGGCGCCCCCGCCGCCGCCGAATCCCAGCGATTCGGAGATCCAGGCCGGCAAGGCCGACGCGAACGCGAAGGCCGGCGAGGTCGGCCGGCTGACCAACCAGCTGGCCGAGGCCGAGCAGAAGCTGACGCAGCTGCAGGACGACGTCGAACTCAAGCAGGAGCAGGCCAACAAGGCCCTGGTCGACCTGCAGGCCGCGCAGGACGACGCGGCGCGGGCGGAGAACGACGCGAAGGCCGCGCGCACCGAGGCGGACGCGGCGTCGGCGGCCATCGAGAAGGCCCGGGCGGACCTCCGGACGTTCGCCGCCGCCAGCTTCCAGCAGGGCAGCACGGTCGGCTCGCTCTCGGCGTACCTGAGCGCGGACAGCCCCAAGGACATGCTGGCCCGCGCCCAGCTGCTCGACGCCGTCGGCGGCGACCGGCTCAACGCCCTCGACCGGCTCCAGCAGGCGCAGACCGAGAAGGCCAACAAGGACGCCGCGGCCCGCAAGGCCGCCGAGATCGCCCAGCAGAAGCAGGACGCGGCGCGCCGGGCGAAGACCAGTGCCGACGCCGCGCAGACCACCGCCGAGCGCGCCGAGGACAGCCAGGCCGCCCAGAACTCCCGGCTCGAGAAGAACAAGTCCGACGTCGAGCAGCAGCTCTACGCCGCCCAGGCCAAGGTCAGCGGCCTGCAGGGGCAGCGGCAGCGCTACGAGGACTGGCTGGCCCAGAAGCAGCGTGAAGACGAGGAACGCGCACGTCAGGCCGCACTCGCGGCGTCCGGGGGCGGCGGCCGTCCCGCGGGCGGCCCGGCGCCGTCGGGCCCGGCCGGCTCGTCGATCGAGGCGGTGATCGCGCGGGCGCTGTCCAAGCTCGGCATGCCGTACGCGTGGGGCGGCGGCAATGCGAGCGGCGCGACCCGCGGCATCCGCGACGGCGGCGTCGCCGACCGCTACGGCGACTACAACAAGATCGGCTTCGACTGCTCCGGCCTGATGATCTACGCCTTCGCCGGGGTCCGTTCGCTGCCGCACTACAGCGGCTACCAGTACGGCTCGGGCCGTCAGGTGCCGTTGTCCCAGATGCGCCGCGGCGACCTGCTGTTCTGGGGCGGCCCGGGCGGCATCCACCACGTCGCGCTCTACCTCGGCGGCGGGCAGATGGTCGAGGCGCCGCAGTCCGGCCTGCGGGTGCGGGTCGCCCCGGTCCGCTACGGCGGCATCATGCCGTACGCGACCCGGCTGGTCGGCTGAAACCCGTTCGACGCCCCGGCGGGCGCGCTCCATGATCGTCCGGTGGACGAGGAACTGAACGCACTGCGGCGCACCCGGATGCGCTGGAACACGCCCCTGTCCGATCGGCACGCGGAGCTGCTGCTCGACCGGATGCAGCTGGACCACGGACGCCTCGTCGACCTCGGCTGCGGCTGGGGTGAACTGCTGCTGCGGGCGGCCGCCCGGGCCCCGGGCCTGCACGCGATCGGCGTCGACACCGACGTGACCGCCCTCGACCGCGGCCGGACGACGGCCGCGTCGCGGGACCTGGCGGTGGAGTTCACTTCGTCGGACGCCGCGACCTGGGACCTCCCGGTCGAACGGGCGTTCTGCATCGGTGCGGCCCACATCTTCGGCTCGACGAAGGCCGCGCTGGGAGCGCTCGCCCGCGTGGTGCGGCCGTCCGGCCGGCTGCTCTACGGCGACGGCTTCTGGGCGGCTCCGCCGGGCCCGCCGGCCCTCGAGATCTTCGGCCCGGACCTGCTGACCCTGCCGGAGCTGCTCGAAGCCGCGGACGGCGCCGGCTGGCGCGTGCTGCACCTGAGCACCGCCGACCAGCTGGAGTGGGACGACTTCGAGTCGACCTCGCGCGCCGGCTGGGCGGAGTGGGTGATGGCCAACCCGGAGGACCCGCGCGCTCCGCGGGTGCGGGAGTGGCTCGACCGGCGGTTGCGCGACTACGTCCGGGACTACCGGGGCGTGCTGGGCTTCACCTACCTCGTGCTGGGCCGCTAGGGTGCCTCGGTGCGCTACGCGGGGATCGTGGTGGCCGGTGGCTCGGCCCGCAGGTTGTCCGGCGTGGACAAGCCGGCGTTGTCGGTGGGCGGGAAACCGTTGCTGGCCCGCGCGATCCACGCCCTCGACGGCGCCGAGCGCGTGATCGCGGTGGGCCCCCGCCGCCCGGGCTTCGACGTCGTGTGGACCCGCGAACCGGTCCCGGGCACCGGGCCGGTGGCGGCGCTGGCGGCGGGCCTGGTCTTCGTGCCCGACGAAGTGGAGGCGGTGGTGCTGCTGGCCGCCGACCTCCCGGGCGTCCGCCGGTCCACAGTGGACAGGCTGACGGCGGCCATCGGCGACGGCGACGGCGCGGTGCTCGTGGACGCGGCGGGCGAGCGCCAGTGGCTGCTCGGCGCCTGGCGCCTGGCGGCGCTGCGGGCGGCGGTCCCGGAGCAGGCGGAGAACGCGGCCCTGCGCCGCGTCCTGGGCGGGCTGGTGGTGGCCGAGGTCCCGGCGGAACGGGGCGAAGCGGACGACATCGACACGCCCGAGGACCTGGAACGGCACCGCTGACCGGCTGGGTGACGGGGAACCGGCGGTCCTCGATGACTCATTCTCAGCACCTCCGAAGCCCTGAATGAGCCATTGAGGGCGCGGCCGGCGGCGGGCGGGGTGGCCCCGGGTCAGGACGGCTCGCCGGTGGCCGGGTCGACGACCGCCGCCACCTCTCAGTGCCCGTCCGGGCAGTAGCCGGAACAGAGCAGGGTCATCCGGGCGATCCGGCCGTCGGCACCCGGGTCGGCGAACGCCTGCTGCTCGACCACGAACCAGCCGTCGCCGAGACGCGCGGCCCGCAGCCGGGCCCGCCAGTGCAGGTGCAGCCGGGCGCCGATCTCCGTCGCGCCCGACGAGAGCAGCTCGAAGCCGAGCGTGTCGCCGAACCAGCGGGTGAACGTCGCCCGGATCTCGTCCGCGCCCTGCGCCTCGCGCAGCCCTCGCGGGACCAGCGCGGTGAGGTGGGCGTCATCGGCCAGGGCGGAGGCGAGCCGGGTGAAGTCCTGGGCGGCCAGCCCGTCGAGGAAGGTTCCGGGAACCGTGGTTGCTGTGGTCATGCCCCTGTTCTACGGGCGACGGCGGCCGGGCGGATCGGGCAACTACCCGATGAGCCCGTGGCGCATCGCGAACAGCGCCGCTTGCGTCCGCGTCGAGACCCCGAGCTTCGCGTAGATGTGCTCCAGGTGCGTCGAGACGGTCTTGCGCGACACCGTCAGCGCCGCCGCGATCTCGGGGTTGGACAGCCCGCGCGCCAGCTGCACCAGGACCTCCGTCTCCCGGGCCGTCAGCCCGGACCGGCCGGGCAGGGTCCGGCGCACCCGCCGCCCGGCCGCGGCCAGCACGGCCTCGACCGCCCGGCCGTCGAGGCGCCCCGCCCGGGCCTCCCCGGCCAGGACCTCCGCCGCCGCCGGGCCCGGCAGGGCCGCGCGATGCGGGCGGGACTCGCCCAGCGCGTGGTAGACGTCCGCGGCCGCGAGGACCCGCGAAGGCATCGCCAGGGCATCGCCGGCGAGACCGTGGGGGTACCCCGAGCCGTCGAGCCGTTCGTGGTGCTGCGCCGCGCACCGCGCCACCGCCGCCAGCGCCGGCACCCGCGCCAGCATCCGTTCGGTCAGGTACGGGTGGGTCCGGGCCCGCTCGCGCTGGGCCAGCGACCACGGCTTCGGCGCGTTCCACACCGCGCTCGGCACGCCGATCATCCCGATGTCGTGCACCCACCCCGCCCGGCGCACCACGACGACGTCGTCCGCGGGCAGGCCCAGCCGGGCGGCCGCGGTCGCGGCGAGTTCCGCGACGCCGCGGGAGTGCCCCAGCCGGTGGGGTGACTTGAGGTCCGCGAAGTCGGCGAACGCCCGCAGTGCCTCGTCGAGCTCGTCCTCGGGGAGCCGCTCGCCGAGCCGCGGGTCGAGCGCGATCACCTCGTCCCAGGCCCGGATCTCGTCGAGGCCGGCGAGCACGGTGGCGTGCCGGTCGAGGAAGCAGTCCACCAGCCGCGGGTCGAACTGCGTGCCCCGGCGCTCGCGGGCGACCGCGAGCGCGCCATCGACCCCCGCGGTGTGGTGGAAGGCCTCGACGTTGTCGGCGAGCTGGACCAGCCGCATCGCCAGGGCGAGCTCGTCGCCGCCGGCCTGGCCCGGCACACCGCGGCCGTCCCACCGCTCGAACGCCTGCAGCAGCGGGCGGCAGACGTCGTCGCCGAGCCGCAGCCGGTCCGCGAGCTCGCTGGCGCCCTGGCAGTGGGCCTGCATCACCTGCTGCACCGGCTTCCCGGCCGTGGCGAGGAACTTGCCGACCATCCCGGCCCGCCGCAGCCGCGAACCGCCGCCGCCGAGGTGGCGCGCGATGAACACCGCCATCGTGACCCCGGCCAGGTCCCCGTCGTGGCTGTCGGCGTACAGCTGCGTCTCGTCGCCGAACAGCTCGGCCAGCTCGCTCGTGTCCGCAGCACACCCGATCCACGTCAGCAGCGACGTGTAGTAGGCCGCGGCCCTGATCCCGGGCTCGACGCCGGCCGCGTCGGCCAGCCGCAGCGTGATCACTGTCTGGCGCAGGACCCGTTCCATGGGGCGGCCCATGCCGAGGTCGGCCACCAGCGAAAGGGTGGCGACCAGCTCGGCGAGCCGGACACGGGTCATCTCCGCATCCTCGCTCAGCCCGCGGCCCCTGTCAGTTCGAAAAGGGTGCTTCACAGGTGCCACACCGCTGACCGTGTTGGCTGATCGTGGGCGAAGTGCGGGGCGTCCGCGTGCCGGATGAGACCGACGGCCGGGGGCGCAGTACGGTCGCACCGCGTGATCACCGTCGCGGGGGCGGCGCACGAGAATTCGAGGAGGCAGAGTGACCGAGCCCGGCTACGCCGAGGGCGGGAACGGCCAGCAGGCGACACCGGCGCGGGACGCCCAGTTGCTGGAGCGGACCGTGTTCGAGGTCAAGCGGATCATCGTCGGCCAGGACCGCCTGGTCGAACGGATGCTGGTCGGCCTGCTGGCCAAGGGCCACCTGCTGCTCGAAGGCGTGCCCGGCGTGGCGAAGACCCTCGCGGTGGAGACGTTCGCCCGGGTCGTCGGCGGCTCGTTCTCCCGCGTGCAGTTCACCCCCGACCTGGTGCCCGCCGACATCCTCGGCACCCGCATCTACCGCCAGGGCGCCGAGCGCTTCGACGTCGAGCTCGGCCCGGTCGTGGCGAACTTCGTGCTCGCCGACGAGATCAACCGCGCGCCGGCCAAGGTCCAGTCGGCGATGCTCGAGGTGATGGCCGAGCGGCACGTGTCGATCGGCGGCCAGACGTTCCCGATGCCCGATCCGTTCCTCGTGCTCGCCACGCAGAACCCGATCGAGAACGAGGGCGTGTACCCGCTCCCCGAGGCGCAGCGCGACCGCTTCCTGTTCAAGATCGTCGTCGAGTACCCCTCCGCCGAGGAGGAGCGCGAGATCATCTACCGGATGGGCGTCACCCCGCCCACCCCGCACGAGGTGCTCAGCCCCGGCGAGCTGGTCCGGCTGCAGGGCGTCGCGTCGCAGGTGTTCGTGCACCACGCGCTGGTCGACTACGTCGTCCGGCTGGTGCTGACCACCCGGACGCCGAACGAGCACGGCCTCGCCGACGTCGCCGGCTGGGTCTCCTACGGCGCTTCGCCGCGCGCGAGCCTCGGCATCATCGCCGCCGCGCGGGCGCTGGCCCTGGTCCGCGGCCGCGACTACGTGCTGCCCCAGGACGTCGTCGACGTCGTCCCGGACGTGCTGCGCCACCGCCTCGTGCTGTCCTACGACGCGCTGGCCGACGGCGTGCCGATCGACCACATCATCACGCGGGTGCTGCAGACCGTGCCGCTGCCGCAGGTCTCGGCCCGGCCGCAGGGCGGGGCCGGCCAAGGCGGCCCGGTCCCGGCGGGCGCGCCGGTCAGGTAACCCGGCGATGGCGAAGAACGAGAAGGGCGAGCGCCCTTCGTGGGCGCCGCCGATCCTGCGCGGCGACCGCCTGGAAGCCGGCCTCCGCACCCTGGAGCTCGACGTCCGCCGCCGGCTCGACGGGCTGCTGCAGGGCAACCACCTCGGCCTGGTGCCCGGGCCGGGATCCGAGCCCGGCGAGGCCCGCCCGTACCAGCCCGGCGACGACGTGCGCCGGATGGACTGGGCGGTCACCGCCCGCACCACGACCCCGCACATCCGCGAGACGGTGGCCGACCGCGAGCTGGAGACATGGGTGGTCGCCGACCTTTCGGCGAGCCTCGACTTCGGCACCGCGCTGTGCGAGAAGCGCGACCTGGTGGTCTGCACGGTCGCGGCGGTCGCGCACCTCACCGGGGGCGGCGGCAACCGGATCGGCGCGCTGATCTCCACCGGCGCCGACACCACCCGCATCCCGGCCCGCGGCGGCCTGGCGCACGCCCGCGGGCTGGTGCGCAAGCTCGCCGAGACGCCGCGCGCGGCCGAGGGCACCCGGGGCGACTTCGCCCAGGCCCTCGAAGCGCTGCGGCGCCCGCCGCGCCGCCGTGGCCTGGCCGTGGTGATCTCCGACTTCCTGGGCGACGAGTCCTGGGAGCGGCCGCTGCGGGCGCTGGGCGGGCGCCACGAACTGATCGCGATCGAAGTCCTCGACCCGCGCGACGTCGACCTGCCCGAGGTGGGCACCGTCGTGCTGGCCGACCCGGAGACAGGGAAACAGCGCGAAGTGCACGCTTCGGCCTTGCTGCGCAAGGAGTTCGGGGCCGCGGCCCACGCCCACCGGCAGAAGGTGGCGGCCGGCCTGCGCCGCGCCGGTGCGGCCCACCTGACGCTGCGCACGGACGCCGACTGGATCGCCGACATGGTGCGGTTCGTCGTCGCCCGCAAGCGCCGCTGGTCGGGGGGTGTCGCGTGAGCAGCGTGAGGGAGCTTGCGACCGAACCATTCACCACAGTGGAGCTTGCGACCGAGCCATTCACCACAGTGGAGCTTGCGGCCGAACCATTCAACACAGCGCTGCGGGCTCAGGCGGCACCGAGCGTCAGCGAGGTGTGCGCATGAGTTTGACGGGGTTCGCGTCGCCGTGGTGGTTCCTGCTGCTGATCGCGGTCGCCGCGGTCGCCGTCGGGTACCTGCTCGCCCAGCGGGCGCGCCGGAAGCGGACCATGCGGTTCGCCAACCTGGACCTCCTGGAGAAGGTCGCGCCGAAGAGCCAGGGCTGGGTCCGGCACCTGCCGGCCGTGCTGATCGTGCTGTCGCTGCTGTTGCTCACGGTGGCGCTGGCCGGGCCGACCGCCGAGCAGAAGGTGCCGCGCAACCGGGCGACCGTGATGCTGGTGATCGACGTTTCGCTGTCGATGGAGGCCACCGACGTCCTGCCGACACGGCTGCAGGCGGCCCAGGAGGCGGCGACGAGCTTCGCGCGGAACATGACGCCGGGCATCAACCTGGGGCTGATCTCCTTCGCCGGTACGGCGACGGTGCTGGTCAACCCGACGACCGACCGCAACGGCGTGATCAAGGCGATCGAGAACCTGAAGCTGGCCCAGTCGACGGCGACCGGCGAGGGCATCTTCGCGGCGCTGCAGTCGGTGGAGAGCTTCTCCAGCGTCGTCGGCGGGGCGGACGGGCCGCCGCCGGCGCGGATCGTGCTGATGTCCGACGGGAAGCAGACGGTGCCGGAGGACCTGTACGCGGCGCGCGGCGGGTACACCGCGGCGCAGGCGGCGAAGCAGGCCGGGGTGCCGATCTCGTCGATCTCGTTCGGCACCACGCACGGTTCGGTCGACATCGACGGCAAGGCCCAGCCGGTCAGCGTGGACGACGAGTCCCTGCGTGAGATCGCCCGGCTGTCCGGCGGCGACTTCTACAAGGCAGCGAGCGCCGAGGAGCTGAAGAAGGTCTACGCGGACCTCGGCGAGCAGATCGGCTACGAGCTCAAGGACGCCGACGCGAGCAAGCCGTGGGTCGTGGTGGGCACGCTGATCCTCATGCTGGGCGCGGCGGCCAGCCTCTTCTTCGGGCAGAGATTGCCGTGACTCAGGCTCGGCGGACGCCGTAGAGGCTTCCGCCGAGCAAAGTCACCCCCGAGAGCACGCCGCTGACGAACGGCACCCACGCCGCGGCGGTCCCGAGCAGGGCGAGCCCGGCGACGCCGAGTGCGGTCAGGACCACGCCGACCACGAGGATCGAGCGGGTCTGCCACGCCGAGGCGAGCGCGACGAAGTGCAGGCCGACGATCGTGGCGATCCAGGCGACGTTGGCCTGCACGGGCGCGTCCAGCAGGCTCAGCACGAAGAACCCGGCGACGAGCAGCACCACTTCGCCGATGACGATCACCCGGTAGCTCGGGCCGAACACCGGCCGGCCTTCGAGCGTCGGCCGCCCGCCCGCGCGGACGCCGAGGACCACCACCGCCGCGAGCGCCACGACGGCGAGGGCGCGCAGCACCCAGCCGAGGGCCGCGGGAAGCGGGGCACCGGAGTTGACCAGGACGAACACCGTGCCGAACGCGGCGCCGATGAGCGCCCCCAGGAACTGCTGTCGCATCCGGCGAACCTACCGGAAGGCGATCAAGCGCCCCCGAAGCCGTTCTGGCGCCAGGCCTCGTAGACCGTGATGGCCGCGGTGTTGGCGAGGTTCAGGGACCGGTTGGACGGCCGCATCGGCAGCCGCACGCGCTCGGTCACCTCGGGCGCTTCCTGGACGTCGGCGGGCAACCCGACCGACTCGGGCCCGAACATCAGGACGTCGCCCGGGGTGTAGGCGACGTCGGTGTACAGCCGCGTCGCCGAGGCGGTGAAGGCGTAGACCTTGGCCGGCAGCAACGCTTCCCAGGCCGCGGCGAGCGAAGCGTGGACGTGCACGCGCGCCAGGTCGTGGTAGTCGAGCCCGGCGCGGCGCAGCTGCTTGTCCTCCAGGGTGAAGCCGAGCGGCTCGACCAGGTGCAGCTCGCAGCCGGTGTTGGCGGCCAGGCGGATCGCGTTGCCGGTGTTGGGCGGGATTTCGGGGTGGTAGAAGAGAACGCGGAACACGGGCTCAGTCCCCGAGCAGGGTCGCGTAGACCTTGCGCACGGCTTCGGGCGGCGCTTGCGGCCGCAGCGTGGCCGGGTCGATGAACACGTACCGGATGGTCGCCGCCGCGATCGGGGTCTCGCCGCGGTGGATCTCGAAGTCGAAGATCAGCGACGTCGTCCCGAGGTGGTTCAGGTACTGCGAGACGACCAGTTCGTCGTCGTAGCGGGCGGGGGAGCGGAACTTGAGGTTCGCTTCGGCGACCACGACGTCGGCGCCGTGGGCGAGGAACTCCTCGTGCGAACCGAACAGCGCCTTCTCCGCCTCGAAGGAGCACATGTCCACATAGGCCAGGTAGTGGGCGTTGAAGACGATGCCCTGGCCGTCGCACTCGTGGTAGCGCACGCGCAGCGGCATCTCGGCGATCGGGCGGCGAGGTGCGGTCACAGCATCAATCTAGTTCCCGATCCGACCCGAAGCAGGCCGCCCCCCTCCGCGCGGCACGCAAGCTTTGCGACCAGATCATGCGGCCGTGACTGAGGTCGGATCGGGAACCATCAGCACAGTCAGCCGTGTAGGGCCCGGTACGCGGCCGCCGCGCCCGGATGCAGCGGCACCGGCTGGGTCCCGATCAGCGGCCGGACGTCGAGGAACTGCGTCCCGACGGCTTCGGCGGGCACCAGCGCCGTGGCGCGTTCGACGAGCAGCCGGACCACGGCCGCGGCGACGTCGTCGGGCAGGGACGGCGCGCACACCAGCAGGTTGGCCACGCCGATCGTGCTCAGCGCGCCCACCCCGCGGTACGCGCCGTCGGGGACGTGGACCTGGTCGTAGACCGGTCCGTACGCCGCGCGCAGGGCGGGCACCACCGAATCCAGGGGGAGCAGCGCGATCGGGGTCGTGAGGGTGAGCTCGGCCAGTCTCGGCGTCGGGACGCCGCCGGACCACAGCATGGCGTCGACGCGGCGGTCGGCCAGCGCGTGGACCGCGTCGTCGAACCGCAGGTGCCGGGCGTCCACCGCGACTCCCGCCTTGGCGAACAGGCGCTCCCCCAGCTGTGCCGCGCCGGAGCCGTTCGCGCCCAGGGACACCGGCCGCCCGGCGAGGTCGGCGAGCTCGCGCACCGGCCCGTCCGCCCGCACGACGAGCTGCAGATAGTTCTCGTAGACGCGGCCGAGCGCGAGCAGCGGCACCTTACCGGCGAACGGGGGGCCGCCGACGAGCGCGGTCTGGGCGATGTCGGCGAGCACCAGCCCCAGGTCGGCCTGTCCCCGCTGGACCAGGCCGACGTTGGCGACGCTGGCTTCCGTCGGCACGGCTTGGGCGTGCAGCAGCGGTTCCGCCCGGTTCAGCTCGGCCGCGAGGAGCCCGGCGAAGGCCAGGTAGAACCCGCCGCGCTCGCCGGCGGCGATGGTGAGCGTGCGTTCGGGCCCGCGGTAGCCGGACGTCGAACACCCGGCCAGGGCGAGGCCGAGGCCGCCGAGCAGGGCCGTGCGGCGGGTGAGCGTCATCCCGGCTCCTCCTGCAGCGGCAGCGTGACGCGGACTTCGAGGCCGTGGGGGAGCGCCTGCCGCAGGTCCAGGACGCCGCCGCGGGTGCGCACCTGCTGGTGCGCGATGGCCAGGCCGAGGCCGGTCCCGCGCGGCGCGCCTTCGCCACCCGCGCGCCAGAACCGCTCGGTCGCCCGTGTCCGGTCCTCTTCGGACAGTCCCGGTCCGTCGTCGGCGACGACGAGGGTCGCGGTTTCCCCGCCGGTTTCCCAATCGGTGGTGATCTTCGCGCCGCGGCCGGCGTAGTGGACGGCGTTGTCGAGCAGGACGTCGAGGATCTGCGCGAGCTCGCCTTCGGGGCAGCGCACGGTCACCGGCTCGTCGTGGCCGGGCGGCGGCACGATCGTCGCCCCGGCGTCTTCGGCGGCCGGGCGCCAGGCGTCGACGCGTTCGGCGAGCACGGACGCGAGGTCGCACGCCTCGTCGGTGCCCCCGGCCGCGACGCGGGTCGCGGTGCTTTCGGCCAGCGCGAGCGCGAGCAGGCCGTCCAGGAGCTTCTCCAGGCGTTCGACTTCGGCGACGGTCGCGCGGTAGGTGGCGTCGTCGCCGTCGACCTGGTGGGCCAGGGAATCGACGCGCAGGCGCAGCGCGGCCATCGGGTTGCGGAGCTGGTGGGAGGCGTCGGCGACCAGCCGGTGCTGCTGCTCGGCCGCTTCCAGCACGGCCTCGGACATCCGGTTGACCTCGGCCGCGAGCGACCGCAGCTCGCGCGGCCCGGTGCGTTCCGGGACGTGCGCGCGGTGCCCGTCGGCCACCGCCAGCACCCCGGTCTCGAGCTCGTGCAGCGGCCGCACCATCCACCGGGCCAGCACCACGGCGAGCAGCACGAACACCATCGCGACCAGCGCCGCGCCGGCCCCGATGGTGCCCCAGCGCGTGGCGACGTCCGCGGCCGCCGCCGTCACCGACGCGCGCAGCACGACCACCCCGGACACGCGCGTGCCGGTGCCGACCGGGCGGGCGAAGTAGGCCGGTTCGGCCGACCACGGGTCCAGCCGGTCCACCCGCGGCGCCGGTTCGTTGCGCATGGCGGCCTCCACCAGCCCGCGCACCGCCGGATCGCCCGCGGTCAGGCCGCCCGCCTGCACCAGCGGGACGCGCCGCGCGTCGACGATGACGACGCCTTCGCCGTACAGCTCGGCGTAGCGCGCCGCGTCGGCCGCGAGAGCCGCGGGGTCGTGGGTGTCGACCGCCTGTTGGGCGAGCACGACGAACCGGTCGACGTCGGCGGTGCGCGAGATGACCAGCTGCTGGGTGCGCTGCTCGGCGGTGGCGGTCAGCAGCGGCACGGCGAACGCGGCGACCACGGCGAGGGCGAGGGCCACCAGGACGACCAGGAGCCGGGTGCGCACGGGCTCAGTCCCGGCCGAGCCGGTAGCCGAAGCCGCGGATGGTGGTGAGCAGGCCCGGCCGGTCGAGCTTGGCGCGCAGCCCGGTGAGGTGGACGTCGAGCGAGCGCGACACCGCGAGGTAGGCGTCGCCCCAGACCTCGTCCATCAGCTGCTGGCGGCTGACCGCGGTGCCCGGGCGGGCGGCGAGCACGGCCAGGATCTCGAACTCCTTGGTGGTCAGCCCGACGTCGTGCCCGGCCACCAGGACGCGACGGGCGCCGAGGTCGATCTCGACGTCCTCGATCCGGACGACGTCACCGGCGCCGTCGGCGGGGGCGGCACGGGCCACCGCGCGGCGGACGACGGCGTCCATCCGGGCCAGCAGTTCGGCCAGCCGGACCGGCTTGGTGAGGTAGTCGTCGGCGCCGAGCCGCAGCCCGCGCACGACCGAGCGCTCGTCGCCGCGGGCGGTCAGCACGATCACCGGGACCGGCGAGACGGCCCGGATCTTGCGGAGGACGTCGAGCCCGTCGAGGTCGGGCAGGCCCAGGTCCAGCAGCACGAGGTCGGCCGTGCGGTGGTGGTGCAGCGCGTCGGCCCCGCGGGCGACGCTGGTGACGGGATGACCGCGCGCGTGCAGCGACTCGGCGAGCGCGCCGGCGACACCCGCGTCGTCTTCGACGAGGAGCACGCGCACGGTCATCCTCCAGTCAGCGCATCTCCAGCTCGGAGGTCTTCGAGGTTTCCCGCATTGTGCCGTAGACGATGAGGGACACCAGGACGGTGCCGGTGACGTACCAGAAGAAGACCTGTTCGTGCCCGGCGCTCTTGAGGGCGAGCGCGATGAACTCCGCGGTGCCGCTGAAGAGGGCCACGGTCACCGCATAGGGCAGGCCGACGCCGACCGCGCGGATCTTCGTCGGGAAGAGCTCGGCCTTCACGATCGCGTTGATCGACGTGTAGCCGGCCACGACGACCAGCCCGGCGAGGACCAGGAAGAACGCGCCGACCGGGTTCCGCGTCGAGCCCAGTACCGTCATGATCGGGACGGTGAGCAGCGTGCCGCCGATACCGAAGAACAGCAGCAGCGGGCGGCGCCCGATCCGGTCGGACAGCCGGCCGAACACCGGCTGCAGGATCGCCGCGACGAGGATCGCCACGAAGAGCACCAGGGTGACCGACCGCCGGGGGATGTGCGCGGTGTTCTCCATGAACTTCTGGCTGTAGGTGGCGAAGGTGTAGAAGCTGACGGTGCCGCCGAGGGTCAGCCCGACGACGAGCGCGATCTCCTTGGGGTACTTGGCGAGCTCGCGCAGGGTGCCGCGTTCGTTCCCCTTGCCGGCGCCGGCTTCGCGCTGGTAGCTCTCGGACTCGTCCATCCCGCGGCGCAGCCACATCACGCTGAGCGCGGCGACCGTGCCGACGCCGAACGCGATCCGCCAACCCCACGACGTCAGCTGCTGCTCGGTGAGCAGGGCCTGCAGGATCAGCTGGAGACCGAGGGCCAGCAGCTGGCCGCCGTAGAGCGTGACGTACTGGAAGCTCGAGTAGAAGCCGCGCTTGCCGGGAGTGGCCACTTCGGACAGGTAGGTCGCCGAGGTGGAGTACTCGCCGCCGACGGAGAGCCCCTGGATCAGCCGGGCGGTGAGCAGCAGGATCGGCGCGGCGATCCCGATCGTGTGGTAGCTCGGCGTGACGGCGATGAGCAGCGAGCCGCCCGCCATCAGCGTCACCGAGAGCACCAGCGCGCTGCGCCGGCCGAACCGGTCGGCGAACCGCCCGAGCATCCACCCGCCGAGAGGACGCATCAGGAACCCGACGGCGAACACGGCCGCGGACCCGAGGAAGGCGGCGGTGGTGTCGGTGGTGGGGAAGAAGGATTTGGCGAAGTAGGTGGTGAACGCCGCGTAGGCGTACCAGTCGTACCACTCGACCAAGTTGCCGATGGAGCCGCGCAGCACGTTGCCGATCACGCGCTTCTCACTGACGGCGGCCGGGGTGGCACCGCTGAGCCGGGTTGTCATCGTCGACCTCCTGTGTTGCGACTCACGGTGACCAACGGCCCGGGGGAGCGGCAAGACGGGGAGGCAGTTCCTAACACCGGCTTAGGACGGTGACGTTCTTCGGCGTTCTTGCCGTGGGTCAGTCGGCGGGCCACTCGTACGAAAGCTCGTAGCGGTCGGCCGCCAGCACCATGTCGTTCATCTCCAGCGGCGTGCCGTTGTCGGCGTACGCGACGCGGGTGACGGTGATGACCGGTACGCCGCCGGCGAGCTGGAGTTGCGTTGCCTCGGCGGGTGTCGGCATTCGCGCTCCGACGTGCTCGGCGAACGAGCCGATCGCGTGGCCGGCCTCCTCCAGGCGCGCGTACGTGCCGCCTGACCCGGTGTCGATGTCCTCGATGGCGGTGCCGCGCGTCAGCTCACGCCGGAGGCGCGACACCGCCAGCTGGACCACCAGCCCGTCGGCGCGCATCACGCGGTCGCGGACGGTGACCTCGTTCCCTTCGGCGATGGCGAGATGGCCGGCCACGCGTGCGTCGGCGGGCTCGAAGCGGATCTTGACGGACGTCGACGGGGTGAACCCGCGTGCCGCGGCGTCGGCGAGGAACGCACCGCGATTTCCTTCGCGGGCGTCGCGGGACAGCCGCGATCGGGCGATCCGCCGAATGCTGGCCGGCGGGCGCACGAAGACGCCGCGTCCGTGCTCCGAGGTGACCAGGCCTTCGCTGCGCAGCACGTCGACGGCCTCGCGGACCGTCGGCCGCGAGACGCCGTACGTCTCGACGAGATCGTGTTCGCTGGGCAACTTCGCACCGGGGGCGAACTCGCCGGAGACGATCTTCTCGCGGAGATCGGCCGCGACCTGGCGGAAGGCTGGGACTCCACTTGTTCGATCGACCATGTCCCGAGTCTCCCACTTGCTAACTTGTCTTGACAAGTTGATGCGGAAATGCCACGGTCGGTCATCAACATGTCATGACAAGTAGTGGTGAGGCGGATGATGGCAGCGGTGATCCACGTCGACCCGGAGGCGATTCATCCCGTTGTCGAGGGCGAGTGGCATCGGACCCGGCTGACGGGGATTCCCGTGCCGGGGCAGGGCATCACCATGCTGTGCGGTCTCGCGGCGGTCGCCGAGTTCCGCCCGCTGTCCGACCGTCGGGCGCACGGTGTGCCGCACCAGTGTTCGCGCTGCGAGGCGATCTACCGCCGCGAACACGGCATGACGCCGAGCCCGGTCCGGAGGTCGTGACGGGGCGGTGGATCCGTTGCGGCGGTGCGGTGACGCCCGGCTGCGGGGGCTCGACGCTCACGCCGACTGCTGAGCCATCGCCGGCTCATCGGTCGTGACGGCGCACGCCAGCCACACCAGTGACCCGCCGGCCACGACGTGCACGACGCTGGTCACCGGGGTGTCCGGCAGCCGCGCCGCGACCGCCAGCACCGGGAGCGCCACGAGGTACGCCACCGCCGGGACGCGGGGGTGGATCCCGGCCCGCAGCAGGGACACCCCGAACAGCACCGCGCCGGTGGCGAAGACCAGTGCGCTGCCGAGCAGAGCCACCATGGTCGGGCCGCGCAGCAGTTCCTCGACGACCGCGTCGTCGAGGAAGAACAGGGCCAGGTTCAGGGTGAACGCCGCGCCGCCGAACAGGCCGAGGCCGACCGCGTTCACCGTGTAGGCGATGGCGCCGAACGCGCCTGCCGCCGTGGCCTGCCGCAGGTGGAGCACGGTCAGCAGCGGGATGGCGAACGCCGGGGACAGGCCGAGCACGAAGCTCGTCGGCGCGGTTTCGCCGGTGAACGCCTCGATCAGGCCGGGTACGGCGATGGCGAGGCCGGCGAGCACGCCGCACCCGGCGCCCAGTCGGGTCAGCATGGGGAATCTCCTTGGGATGTAAGGGTTTCCCTGAACGGTAGGAACCCTGACCGGGGCGCGGGAAGTGCCGGCCGGCCAGTGATGCGTGGCCACCCGGCACGTGCCGGGTGGCCGGAACGGGGTCCCGGTGGCGGCGAACGGCCGTAGGCTCGGGTGATGGTGACGCGGATCGTGCCGTGGGTTTCCGGTGCCGCGTACGGGATCGTGCTGCTGGCCGGGCTGTACTCCGTGCTCGCCGGCCTCGGCTCGGCGAACGCGGCACGGGTCGCCGGCTTCGTCGCCGGGATCGGCGCGTTGTTCGTGCTGGAGGCCGTCGAGTGGCGGGTGGCCCGGCTGCCGGTCGCCTTCCTCGCCGCGCGGCTGGTGCTGTTCTTCGCGGTCGCCGCGCTGGACGAGTCGGGGCTGTCGCGGGTGCTGTTCGTGCTGGTGCCGTTCGCCGCGTACCTCGCGTTCGGGCGCGCGGCCGGGCTCGTGCTCGGCGGGCTCTGCCTCGCGGTGCTCGTCGGCGGGTTCGCGGTGTGGGTGCCCAGCTGGTACCGGGACATCGAGTCCGTGTCCGACGTGCTCATGTTCACGACCGGACTGGTGCTGGCCCTCGCGATGGCCGACGTCGCGGTCCGGGAGCGGCGGGCCGCGTCGCGGGTCGCGGAACTCTCCGCCGCGGCCGAACGCAACCGGCTGGCCCGCGACATCCACGACGGCCTCGGCCACCACCTGACCGCCGTTTCCATCCAGCTGGAGAAGGTGGCCGCGTTCGCCGACCGGGACCCCGACGTCGCCGGCCGGGCGCTGGCCGACGCGCGCCGCTCGGTGGGGCACGCGCTGGAGGACGTCCGGACCTCGGTCGGCACGCTGCGGGCCGGGTCGCAGTCCCTGATCGGCGCGCTCACCGAGCTGGGCGTGGCGCTCGACGTGCACGGCGAGGAACCCGACATCGACCCCGCGACGGTCACCACCCTCTACCGGGCCGCGCAGGAGGCGGTCACGAACGCACGCCGGCACGGCGGGGCCGGTCAGGTCCGGGTTTCGGTCACCTTCGGCGCCGGGACCAGCCTGGTCGTCACCGACGACGGCCGCGGCTTCGACACCGGCGAGCCGCGGTCCGGGTTCGGCCTGCTCAGCCTGCGGGAACGCGCCGCGCTCGTCGGCGGCACGGTGACCGTGGACAGCGAGCCGGGCAACGGCACCAGGGTCACGGTGACCGTGCCGTGAGCGTCCGGGTGCTCGTGGTCGACGACCAGCGGCTGGTCCGCGAGGGGATCGCGTCCCTGCTGGACATCCAGGAAGGCATCTCGGTGGTCGGCACGGCGGCCACCGGCCGGGAGGCGATCGAGCGGACGCTGGCCCTCGGCCCGGACGTGGTGCTGATGGACGTGCGGATGCCGGAGATGGACGGCGTCGACGCGGTCGCCGTGCTGCGCCGCCGCGCCCCGGGCTGCCGCGTGGTGATGCTGACGACGTTCGACGACGAAGAGTACGTCGTGCAGGCGCTGCGGGCCGGCGCGGCCGGCTACCTGCTGAAGGACCTCCCGGCCGCGGAACTGGCCGAATCGGTCCGGCTCGCGCATGCCGGCGTCACCCAGCTCGACCAGGCGGCGGCCCGGCACGTCGCCGCGGCGCTGTCGGCGCACCCGGCTGCCCCGGAGGCCCTGACCGGCCGGGAGACGGAGGTGCTGCGGATGGTCGCGACCGGGGCGACGAACCGGGAGATCGCGTCGAGGCTGTTCCTCAGCGAGGGCACGGTGAAGAACCACATCTCCCGCATCCTCGGCCGCCTCGGCCTGCGCGACCGCACGCAGGCGGCCGTCTACGCCCGCGACCGGGGGCTCATCTGAGCCGGCCGGGGCCAAGGCTCGCTGCCGTTATCGACCTCCTGTGTTGCGACTCACGGTGACCAACCAGCGGGTAACCACCAAGGTCGGGAGGCAGTTCCCGGCACCCGCCGGCGACGGTCGCGGACACCGCGAACGCGGGTGCGCGACCCGCGGGCACTGCCGATAACCTCGTGCGCGTCAGCAGCGCACGCTTCACCAAGAGGGAGAACACAGTGGGACGGTCGGTTCTGGTCACCGGGGGCAACCGGGGCATCGGTCTGGCGATCGCCCGGGACCTCGCCGAGCAGGGGCACCGGGTCGCCGTCACGCACCGTGGTTCGGGGGCACCCGACGGGCTCTTCGGGGTCCAGGCGGACGTCACCGACTCCGAGCAGGTCGACGCCGCCTTCAAACTCGTCGAGGAGCACCAGGGGCCGGTCGAGGTGCTCGTCTCCAACGCCGGGCTGACCGACGACACGCTGCTGATGCGGATGAGCGACGAGCAGTTCGAACGCGTCCTGAACGCCAACCTCACCGGGGCCTTCCGGGTCGCCAAGCGGGCCTCGCGGGGCATGCTGCGCGGCAAGTGGGGCCGGTTCGTCTTCATCTCCTCCGTCGTCGGCCTCTCCGGCTCGGCCGGCCAGGCCAACTACGCCGCGTCGAAGGCCGGCCTGGTCGGCTTCGCGCGCTCGCTGGCCCGCGAGCTCGGCTCGCGCAACATCACCTCGAACGTCGTCGCGCCCGGGTTCGTGCACACCGACATGACCGACGAGCTGCCCGAGGCGCGCAAGAAGGAAATCCTCGCGCAGGTGCCCTCCGGCCGGTACGCCGAGCCGTCGGAGATCGCCGCCGCCGTCCGTTACCTGGCTTCCGACGAGGCCGGCTACGTCAACGGCGCGGTGCTGCCCGTCGACGGTGGCCTCGGCCTCGGCCACTGACCTTCCCAACCAGAACCACAGACTTGGAGGACCCGTGCCCGGACTGCTCGAAGGCAAGCGCCTGCTGATCACCGGCATCATCACCGACGCTTCGCTCGCCTTCCACGCGGCCAAGATCGCGCAGCAGGAAGGCGCCAAGGTCGTGCTCACCGGCTTCGGCCGCATGTCGCTGGTCGAGCGCATCGCGAAGCGGCTGCCCGAAGAGGCGCCGGTGATCGAACTGGACGTCACCAACCAGGAGCACCTCGACTCCCTCGCCGACAAGGTCCGCGAGCACGTCGACGGCCTCGACGGCGTGCTGCACTCGATCGGCTTCGCCCCGCAGACCTGCCTCGGCGCGCCGTTCATGGACGCGCCCGCCGAAGACGTCAAGACCGCGATCGAAATCTCGACGTACTCGTACATGTCACTGGCGAAGGCGTGCCTGCCGCTGCTGGGCCGGGGTTCGTCGTACGTCGGCATGGACTTCGACGCGCGGGTCGCGTGGCCGGTCTACAACTGGATGGGCGTCGCGAAGGCCGGCCTCGAGTCGGTCAACCGGTACCTGGCCAAGGAGCTGGGGCCGCAGGGGATCCGCGTCAACCTGGTCAGCGCGGGCCCGATGAAGACGATGGCCGCGAAGTCCATCCCGGGCTTCGTCGACCTCGAGGACGGCTGGGGCGAGCGCGCGCCGCTCGGCTGGGACAGCACCGACCCGGACCCGGTGGCGAAGAGCGTCTGCGCGGTCCTGTCGGACTGGCTCCCCGCCACCACCGGCTCGATGATCATGGTCGACGGCGGGGTCCACTTCCTCGGCGTCTGAGTCATCCGACGCCGGGGCCTCACACGGCCACCAGCTCACGGTCGTCGCCGCGCTGCACGACGGCGGCGACCGTGAGCGCGGCCAGCGTGGCCACGCCGAGGGCGATCCCGGTCCACGCCACGCTCGGGAAGCCCAGCCCCGCGTCGATCGCGACGCCGCCCAGCCACGGGCCTGCCGTGTTGCCGACGTTGAACGCCGACGTCGTGCTGGCCCCGACGAGCGTCGGCGCGTCCCCGGCGGCCTGGAAGGCGCGCAGGTTCAGCGCCGGGTTGGCGCCGAAGGCGGCCACGCCGAACACGAGCACGGCCGCGACGGCCACGAGCGCATCGGTGATCAGGGCGAGCATGAGCAACGCGGCCAGCGCGAGCGCGAGGCAGCCGTAGAGCGTCGCGAACGGCCGCCGGTCGGCCAGCCGCCCGCCCGCGCTGATTCCGATCAGCGCGCCGACGCCGAACAGCGCGAGCACCCCGGGCACCCACTCGCCGGGCAGGCCGTCGGTCTCGGTCAGCAACGGCGCCAGGTAGCTGAACGCGGCGAAGATCATGGCCTGGCACAGGGCGATCACCCCGAGGGCGAGCCAGACCCGGCCCCGCCGGTACAACCGCAGCTCACCGCGCAGGCTCAGCGGCCCGCCGGTCGTCTCCGGCACCAGCAGCGCCACTCCGGCGACCGCCACCAGCGTCACCACCGTCACCGCCCAGAACGCCGTCCGCCAGCCCGCGTGCTGGCCGAGGAACGTGCCGGCGGGCACCCCGGCGATGTTGGCCACGGTCAGCCCGCCGACCAGCACCGCCATCCCGCGCCCGCGCCGCTCGGTGGGCACGAGCGCGATCGTCGTCGCCAGTGCGACGGCCCAGAACCCGGCGCAGGCGAGCGCCGCGATCACGCGGGTCGCGAACAGGAGCGCGTACCCCTCGGCCAGTGCGCCGACGACGTGCGCGACGGCGAACACGCCGAGCAGGGCCAGCAGCGTGCGGCGGCGGGGAAGCCGCAGTGTCCCGATCGCCAGCAGCGGCGCGCCGACGACCATGCCGATCGCGAACGCCGAAATCAGCAGCCCGGCGTCGGGGATGCTCACGTGCAGGTCGGCGGCCATGCCGGGGAGCAGGCCGGTGATCATGAACTCGGACGTGCCCAGCGCGAACACGCTGAGCCCGAGGACGAAGACGGCCAACGGCATGAGGGTTCCTCTCGGTTGTGTATCGGTCAGTCCAAAATCAGGGCGTGCGCAGCCAGGCGGGTGTGGTGCTCAGCGCGTGATGGCCGAAAGCGCGATGTCGGCGACGGCGTGCATGCTCTGCGGGCTGGTGCCCCGGCGGGCCATCACGCGCAGGCCCGAAGTCGTGCTGAGCAGGAACTCGGCCACCTCGGCGGGGTCCATGCCGTCGCGGAGGCTGCCGTCGAGCACGCCTTCCCGGACGCATGCGGTGAACATGGTCAGGTTCCGGTCGGTGTCGTGCCGCAGTGCGGCGCCCACTTCGTCGTCGGGTAGGCCGAGTTCGGCCAGCGTGTTGACCACCAGGCAGCCTCGGCGGCGTTCTTCGAGGTCGTTTTCGATGGCGCTGTCGAAGACCGCGGCGATCCGCTCGGCCGCGGTGCCCGGACCGTCGAGGATCGCCTGCCGCTTGTCCAGCTGCGTGCGGGTGTAGTGCGCCAGTGACCGGCCGAAGAGCGCTCGCTTGCTGGTGAACGTGTTGTAGACGCTGCTGCGGCCGAGCCCGGTGGCCTCGCAGAGGTCCTGCGTCGACGTCGCTTCATAGCCGTGCTCCCAGAACGCGTGCATCGCCTTCTCGACGGCGGTGGTTTCGTCGAACTCCCGTGGCCTGGCCATGGGGAGACCGTACCACGGTTTTGGACTGGTCGATTCATAACGGGCCCGGGTCGGCGTGCGGGCGGCCACATCGGCAAGATGACGGAGTGGGATACGACGCGCTGCTGTGGCTTTCGTTCGGCGGTCCGGAAGGGCCCGACGACGTCATGCCGTTCCTCGAGAACGTGACCAGGGGCCGGGGGGTGCCGCGCGAGCGGCTCCTGGAGGTCGCCGAGCACTACCAGCACTTCGGCGGGGTTTCGCCGATCAACAAGCTGAACCGCGACGCGATGGCCGCGGTCGAGAAGCAGCTCTCGGCGGCCGGCATGGACCTGCCCGTGCACTTCGGCAACCGCAACTGGCACCCGATGGTCGAGGACACCCTGGCGTCGCTGACGTCGGAAGGCGCGAAGCGGGTCCTGGTGTTCCCCACGAGCGCGTACGGCGGCTACTCGGCGTGCCGCCAGTACGACGAGGACATCGAGCGCGCCCGCGCCGCGGTCGGTCCCGAGGCCCCCGAGCTGGTGAAGATCCGCCAGTTCTTCGACCACCCGCTGTTCGTCTCGGCGGTCGCCGACGGCGTCCGCGCGGCCCACGCGTCGCTGGGGAACGAGCCGGGGATCCGCACGGTGTTCACGGCGCACTCGGTGCCGGAGAGCGCGGACCGCGCCTCGGGCCCGCCTGCGGAGGGCGGTCGCCGGTACTCCCGCCAGATCGCCGAGGCGGCGCGCCTGGTGGCGGCCGAGGCGGGGATCGCGGAGTACGACGTCGTCTGGCAGTCGCGGTCCGGGCCGCCGCAGGTGCCGTGGCTGGAGCCGGACATCGTCGACCACCTCGACGCACTGCACGAGGCGGGCGTCCCGGGTGTGGTCGTGTCGCCGATCGGCTTCGTGTCGGACCACCTCGAGGTGATCTGGGACCTGGACAACGAGGCGGCGGAACGCGCGGCCGAGCACGGGATGGCGTTCGCCCGCGCGGCGACGGCGGGTTCCGACCCGCGGTTCGCGGAGCTGGTGGTGGAGCTGATCCGCGAGCACACGCACGGGGTGGAGCCGCGCAAGTTGTCGGCGTTCCCGGTCGCGGGCTGCACGGTGAACGGCGCCCCCTGCGCGATCGGCTGCTGCGAACCGGCGAAGCGCCCGGCCCGCTAGCTCGGAGTCTCAGCCTTCGCGGGCCGTCTGCTCCGCGAACACCCGCACCGCCTCGTTGACCGCCGCGCAGCGGGCCGTGCGGACCGCGTCCGACAGCGGCCGCAACGCCTGGGCCCGCAACGTCGACGCCGATGCCGACAACGCCCCTCCCGGGTCGTCCGAAGAAGCGATCGCCAGGATCGCCGCGATCTCCTCGGCCCGCTGGAGCACCCGCAACGCGCGCCCGGGCGTCCCGGCCGGCCAGTCCACGTTCGGTCGCGACCGCAGGTGGGCCGACAGCTCCGCGCGCACGCCCGGCCGGTCCGAAGCCACGTCGAGGGTCTGCAACGCGCCGGCGCTGGCGCGGATCGCGTCCGTCAGCCCGTGTTCGGCCTCGCCGAGCGGGACGTACTCCGGCGTCGTCGGCGACGGCAGCGAGTAGACCGTCCAGCGCACCAGGCCCTCGGCGATCGGCTCCGGCACCAGGCCGAACCCCAGGTCCGGCAGGACCAGCGCGTCGCCCGCGCGCAACGCCGCTTCGGTGAACGGGCCACCGCCGCCGAGACCGCGGACGTCGCCGGGGACGGGGAGCACCAGCTGGAGCGATTTCGCTCCTTGCGAACGCAGCGCCATCAGCAGCTGGACCGGCGTGGCCGCCCGGTTGAACGCCAGCGGGAGCGCGAACGCGTCGGCCGCGGCGGCGTCGGCGGCCACGACGTCATGCGCCTCACCCCACGCGAGCAGGGCATCGAGGACATCGTCGGACGCCGCGGCCCCGTTGAGCCACGCGCTCGACCAGACGGCGAAAGTCGCACTGGGACGGCACACAGTTCGCCATTTTACTGCCCTATTTTACCGGGCCGGCTGGCTGGCCGGTAGCGCGCCCACGCTGGAGCCGCTCCACGTCGACGCACCGCCGATCCGGCAGTAGCGTCGAACGGGTGAACGCTGTTCCAGACGCTCTTCCCCGCACCGCCGGGGCCCTGCGCGCGGCCGGGTACGAGCCGCGCCCGATCGCCCGAGAGATCCACGACAACCTGCTGACCGCCCTCAAGAACGGCGAAGACGCCTGGCCGGGCATCGTCGGGTTCTCCCGCACCGTGCTGCCGCAGCTCGAACGCGCGCTGCTGGCCGGCCACGACGTCGTCCTGCTCGGTGAACGCGGCCAGGGCAAGACCCGCCTGCTGCGCACCCTGGCCGGCCTGCTCGACGAGTGGACGCCCGTCATCGAGGGCTCCGAGCTGGGCGAACACCCGCTGCAGCCGATCACGCCGGCGTCGATCCGCCGCGCCGCCGAGCTCGGCGACGACCTGCCGGTGGCCTGGCGCCACCGCTCCGAGCGCTACACCGAAAAGCTCGCCACACCGGACACCTCCGTCGGCGACCTGATCGGCGACGTCGACCCGGTGAAGGTCGCCGAAGGCCGCAGCCTCGGCGACCCGGAGACCATCCACTTCGGCCTGGTCCCGCGCGCCCACCGCGGCATCGTCGCCATCAACGAGCTGCCCGACCTCGCCGAGCGCATCCAGGTCGCGCTGCTGAACGTGATGGAGGAGCGCGACATCCAGGTCCGCGGCTACACGCTGCGGCTGCCCCTGGACGTGTTGCTCGTCGCCACCGCGAACCCCGAGGACTACACCAACCGCGGCCGGATCATCACCCCGCTCAAGGACCGCTTCGGCGCCGAAATCCGCACCCACTACCCCCTGGATGTGGCCTCGGAAGTGGCGGTGGTCCGGCAGGAGGCGAACCTCGTCGCCGAAGTCGGCGAGCCGCTGCTGGAAGTGCTCGCCCGGTTCGTCCGGAACCTCCGCGAATCCACGGTGATCGACCAGCGCTCCGGCGTCTCGGCCCGGTTCGCCGTCGCCGCGGCGGAAACCGTCGCGGCCGCGGCCCTGCGGCGCTCGGCGCTGACCGGGGAGGAGCCCGCCGTGGCCCGCCCGGTCGACCTCGACGCCGTCCCGTCGGTGCTGCGCGGCAAGATCGAGTTCGAGCCCGGTGAAGAGGGCCGCGAGATCGAGCACCTCGTGCACCTGCTGCGGATGGCGATCGCGGAAACCGCCCGTGACCGGTTCGCCGGTCTGGACCTGCGGCCGCTGGCCGACGCGGTCGGCGAAGGCCACCTGGTGTCCACCGGCGAGCGCGTGCCGGGCAAGGACGTCCTCGAAGCCCTGCCGGAGCTGCCGGTGCTGCACGAGGTCGCCCAGCGCGCCGGGGTCGCCGCCGACGAGCCCGCCGGCCGGATCGCGGCCGCCGTCGAACTCGCCCTCGAAATGTTGTTCCTGTCGCGAAGGCTCGCGAAGGACTCCGACGACGCGACGACCGTCTACGGCCGATGACCGCGGTCCCGCTTCCCGACGGCTACTCCTACGGCCCGTGGCACGACGGGCCGGACCCCCTCGCGCCGCCGGCCGACCTGCGCGACGCCCTCGACGAGATCGGCCAGGACGTCATGGCCGGAGCGTCGCCGCGGGCCGCGCTGGAGGAGATGCTGCGGCGCGGCACGAACCGCACCGCGGGCCTCGACGAGCTGACCCGGCGGCTCTGGCAGCGCCGGTCGCAGATCCAGCGGCGCAACAACCTCGACGGCACCCTGCAGGAGGTCCAGCGCCTCCTGCGGGAAGCCCTCGACGCCGAACGCCGCGAGCTGTTCCCGGACCCGGACGACGACGCCCGGTTCCGGGAGGCCCAGCTCGACGCGCTGCCACCGGGCACGGCCGCGGCCGTCAACGAGCTGGCGAACTACGACTGGCGGTCCGAGCAGGGCCGGGAGAACTACCAGAAGATCCGGGACCTGCTCGGCCAGGAGCTGATGGAGTCCCGGTTCCAGGGCATGAAGCAGGCGCTGCAGAACGCCGGGCCCGAGGACGTCGAGCGGATCAACGAGATGCTCTCCGACCTCAACGACCTCCTCGAAGCGCACGCCCGCGGGGCCGAGGACATCCAGCAGCGCTTCGAGGACTTCATGGGCAAGCACGGCGAGTTCTTCCCGGAGAACCCGCGCAACGTCGAGGAGCTGATCGACGCGCTGGCCGAGCGGTCGGCGGCCGCGCAGCGGATGCTCAACTCGATGTCGGCCGAGCAGCGCGCGGAACTCGCCGAGCTGACCCAGCAGGCGTTCGGCGACCCGCGCCTGGCCCAGCAGCTGTCCCGGTTGGACGGTCAGCTGCGGGCGGCCCGGCCGGGCGAGGACTGGGACGGTTCGGCGCGCTTCCGCGGCAACAACCCGCTGGGCATGGGCGAAGGCGCCCAGGCCATGCAGGAGCTCGCCGAGCTGGACGCGCTGGCCGAGCAGCTCGGCCAGTCCTACCCCGGCGCGCGGCTGGAGGACATCGACCTGGAGGCGCTCGAGCGCCAGCTCGGCAAGGACGCGGGCGTCGACGCCCGCCGGCTGGCCGAGCTGGAGCGCGAGCTGCGTCGCCAGGGCCTGTTCGAACGCGCCGCCGACGGGTCGCTCCGGTTGTCGCCCAAGGCGTTGCGGCGCCTCGGCGAGACGGTGCTGTCCGACATCGTGAACGCCTTGCGCGGCAAGACCGGCGAGCGCGAGACGGAGTCGGCGGGCGCGGCCGGCGAACCCACCGGCGCGTCGCGGCCGTGGCGGTTCGGGGACATGCAGCCCTGGGACGTGCCGCGGACCATCCGCAACGCCGTCCTGCGGTCGGTGTCGGTGGGGGAGCGGCAGGTCCGGCTGGACGTCGAGGACGTCGAGGTGGTCGAGACCGAGCACCGGACGCGGGCGGCGGTGGCGCTGCTGGTCGACACGTCGTGGTCGATGGTGCAGGAAGGCCGCTGGCTGCCGATGAAGCGCACGGCGCTGGCGCTGCACCAGCTGATCAGCACCCGCTTCCGCAACGACGCCCTGCAGCTGATCACCTTCGGCCGCTACGCGCAGTCGATGGAGCTGCCGGAGCTGGTCGGCCTGGAGGGCGCGTGGGAGCAGGGCACCAACGCCCACCACGGGCTGCTGCTCGCCGGGCAGCACCTGCGGCGGCACCCGGACGCCCAGCCGGTGGTCCTGATGGTCACCGACGGCGAGCCGACGGCCCACCTGGAACCCGACGGCGAGGCGGTCTTCGACTACCCGCCCCAGCCCCGGACCCTCCACAAGACACTGTCCGAAGTGGACCGACTGGCCAAGCTGGGCGCGTCGATCTCGGTGTTCCGCCTCGGCGACGACCCGCGGCTGACGTCGTTCGTGGACCTGATCGCCCGCCGCTCGGGCGGCCGGGTGATCGCCCCGGACCTCGACGGCCTGGGCGCGGCGGTGGTGGGGGACTACCTGCGCACCCGGCGGTGACCGGCGCGGGCGCTCACCCCGGGCGGGTGAGCACCCGCGCCGCTCCGGGTGCCGGGACCGCGAAAGTTGACATCCTGTGAAGGTCGACTTCTAAGCTGGCGGGATGCAGTACTCGATCAGCCAGGTCGCGAAGGCGTCCGGCGTCTCGGCGCGGATGCTGCGCCACTACGACGCGATCGGCCTGCTCACGCCGGCGTCGGTGGCGGCGAACGGCTACCGCTGGTACGGCCGGCGCGAACTGCTGCGCCTGCAGCGCATCCTGCTGCTGCGGCGCCTCGGGCTCGGCCTGGCCGAAATCGGGGCCGTGCTCGGCGACCACGGCGACGAGGTGGCCGCGCTGCGCGGGCACCTGGCCCAGCTCGAAGCGGAGCGGCGCCGCCTCGACCGGGTGATCGCCACCGTCGAAGAGACGATCGCCGACCTCGGCCACGCCCGGATCGAGGATCCGGACCGGTTCTTCGCCGGGTTGCGCACGGATGGCGTCGTGCTGCCGCCCGGCCACGGCGAATAGCCCGGTGAAGGCGCCGGAGGGTGGCCTTCGACACCGCCCGGGACGGACTCACCGCCGCGAATCGCGGGCCGATCCCGCGCTCCCGGCGTGGCCGGCGCGGGCGATCGGAGCGCACGCCCGCGTGAGGCTCGTCCCACCGCTCGGGAAGACCCGACCCACCAGCCCTTACAGTCGGGGGTATGCAGACTTGGTCATCGGTCGACGTGCCCCGCATCCCCGGCACCCCCCGCCCGCTGCGGCTCCACGACACGGCCACCGGGCAGATCCGCCCGACCGCACCCGGAGCCACCGCCCGGATGTACGTCTGCGGCATCACGCCCTACGACGCGACGCATCTGGGGCACGCCGCGACGTACCTCGCCTTCGACCTGGTGAACCGCGTCTGGCGGGACAACGGGCACGACGTCCACTACGTGCAGAACGTCACGGACATCGACGAGCCGCTGCTGGAGCGCGCCGAGCGTGACAAGGACGACTGGGTCGTGCTGGGCATGCGCGAGACGGCGCTGTTCCGCGAGGACATGGTCGCCCTGCGGGTATTGCCGCCGAAGCAGTTCGTCGGCGCCGTGGAGAGCATCCCGGAGATCGTCGAGGTCATCGCGAAACTGCTGGCCAACGGCGCCGCGTACCGCGCGGACGACCCGGAGTTCCCGGACGTCTACTTCGACCACACGGCGACCGGCAAGTTCGGCTACGAGTCGAACTACGACGCCGAGACCATGGCGAAGTACTTCGCCGAGCGCGGCGGCGACCCCGACCGCGCCGGCAAGCGCCACCCGCTGGACGCGCTGCTGTGGCGCGTGGCCCGCGAAGGCGAGCCGTCCTGGGAGTCCGAGCTCGGCGCGGGCCGCCCGGGCTGGCACATCGAGTGCAGCGCGATCGCGGTCAACCGGCTGGGCCTGGGCTTCGACCTGCAGGGCGGCGGCTCGGACCTGATCTTTCCGCACCACGAGTACAGCGCGGCACACGCCGAAGCCGTCGCCAAGGACGGCCCGTTCGCCCGCCACTACGTGCACGCCGGGATGATCGGCCTCGACGGCGAGAAGATGTCGAAGTCGCGCGGGAACCTGGTGTTCGTCTCGCGGCTGCGCGCCGACCAGGTCGACCCGGGCGCGATCCGGCTGGCACTGTTCGCCGGCCACTACCGCGAAGACCGCCCGTGGACCGCGCAGCTGCTGGCCGACGCCGAAGCCCGGATCGCCCGCTGGCGCGAGGCCGTCTCCCTGGCGACCGGCCCGGTGGCCGACGACACCGTCACGCGGCTGCGCGACCACCTGTCCGACGACCTCGACACCCCGAAGGCCCTCGCGGCGATCGACGCGTGGGCGAATGAGGCCCTGCGCCGCGACGGCACCGACCCGACGGCCCCGGGCCTGATCCGCGACGCCGTCGACGCCCTCCTCGGCATCGCCCTCTGACGCAGCCGGGCCCGGCACTCACGCGAGTGCCGGGCCCGGCTGCGTATAACGCCCTATACCGGTCGGCCTGCGGCCAGCTCCAGGTGGTCGCCGGACCAGTCCCGGCGCAGCCACCGGTCGTGGGAGGCGATGACGACCGCGCCCGGCGCCGTCTCCAGGGCCGCGAACAGTTCTTCCGCCAGGGTCAGCGAAATGTGGTTCGTCGGCTCGTCGAGCAGCAGCACGTCCGGCGGGTCGGCGAGCAGGATCGCCAGCGCCAGCCGCCGCCGCTGGCCGACCGACAGGGCCCCGACCGGCTGCCGCAGGTCCCGGGACGCCAGCAGGCCCAGCCGGCTCAGCGGGGGAGCGTCCTCGCCGAGCGCGTCCCGGTAGACGCGGGCCGCGTTCCGCTCCGGCTCGGCGAACGCGACGTCCTGCTCCAGCAGCCCGACCCGCACGCCGTGTCCGAAGTGGACCGCCCCGGCCGACGGCGCGAGCCGCCCGGCCAGCACCGACAGCAGCGTCGACTTCCCGGCGCCGTTCCCGCCGGTGACGAGCAGCCGGGCCGAGCCGTCGACGTCCAGCCGGGGCAGGCTCAGCCGGCCCGGAACCTCCAGTGACCGCACCGAGATCGCCGGGCCGTCGCCACTCCCGCGGCCGGTGAGCTCCGCCTTGAACCGCAACGGCGCGGGCGGCTTGCGCACCTGGTCGCGTTCCAGGTTCTCCAGCCGCTGCTCGGCGTCGCGCACCCGCCGCGAGATCGTCTTCTGGACGCGGGCGCCCTTGAACGCGTGGATGAACTTGTCGTTGTCGCGCGGGCCGCGGCCGTAGGCGACGTTCCGCGCGGTGACCGCGACGGTTTCCCGCAGCTCCTTGAGTTCCTCCTGCTCCTCGGCGTACCGCTGCTCCCAGCGCGCTCGCTCGGCCTTCTTGTGGCCGAGGTAGTCGCTGAAGCTGCCGCCGTAGCGGACCGCGCCGCCGGCCTGGCGGTCGGCCGCGGCCGGGTCGAGGTCGACGATGTCGGTGCAGACGGCGTCGAGGAACACCCGGTCGTGCGAGGACAGCACCACGATCCCGGTCAGCTCGGTGAGGTGGCGTTCGAGGAACTCCATCGCCGGGTCGTCGAGGTGGTTGGTCGGCTCGTCGAGCAGCAGCGTCTCCGGCTGCCGGACCAGCAGCGCGGCCAGGCCGAGCCGGGAGCGCTGCCCGCCCGAGAGCGTGCCGAGCCGCCGGTCCGGTTCGAGGCCGCCGAGGCCGAGCCCGTCGCAGACGAGCTTGGCGCGGCGGTCGGCGTCCCACAGGTCGTGGGCCTGGGCCCACTCCAGGACCCGGCCGTACTCCTCGAGCACGCCGGCGTCGTCGGGCCGGTCGGTCATGGCCGCGGTCAGCTCGTCGAGCCGGGCCACGGCGGCGCGGATCTCGGCGAGCGCGTCGTCGAGGACGTCGGCGAAGGTCGCCTCCATCGAAAACGGCAGTTCCTGCAGCAGGAACCCGACGTCCGGGCCGCGCAGCACCTCGCCGGAGCGCGGTTCTTCGAGCCCGGCGAGCAGCCGCAGCAGGGTGGACTTGCCGGTGCCGTTCTCGCCGACCAGGCCGAGCCGCTGCCCGGCCGACGCGGTGAGCGAAACGCCGTCGAGGACGACGCGGGTGCCGTAGCCGAAGACGACGTCCTTGGCCTGCAACGGAAAAACGGGAGACATGTGCGATCACCGAGCCCTGGGGGAAGAAAGCGGAAATCCCGGCCGGGCTTCGTGGCACGCGGGAGCATCGGCTCGACCGGGTGCCGCCTCAAGCGGGATGGGCGCGGTTCAGTTCCTCATAGTGGAACCAGGTTAACGCAACAGCAGTTGAGTTAGTCAACGGGTTATGACCTGGGTCACATCCGGGAGCTCGGCTGTGGACCGCTCGGCCGCCGCGGTGCCGTCGGTGAGGAACTCCAGCAGCGCCGTCAGCTGGCGGCGGTCGAAGCGGGCGAGGCGCTCGCCGACGAAGCGGGCCATCGGTGCGTAGAGCTCGGCGAGTTCGGCCATCCGGTCCGGGAGCGGCCGCACGAACAGCCGGCGCCGGTCCGCGGGATCCGGGGCGCGCTCGGCGAGCCGGTGCCGTTCCATCCGGTCGAGCAGCCGGGTGAACGCGCCCGTGCTCATCCCGAGCAGCCGGGCGAGCTCGGACGGCGAATCGCTGACGCCGCCGTGGAGCAGGTGCAGGCAGTGCAGTTCGGTCGGGGTGACGCCCATCCGCTCGGCGACCGCGGCGTGGAAGAGCGCGGTCGACCCCACGAACCGGGGGAGGGCGAGAGCGGCGGCGGTGGCGAGTTCGCGCTGGTCGGGCAACGTCCATCCAAAGTCTGTGACGACGCAGTCACTGCTCGGTGCAGTCACTGCTGCGCGAACGATAGCGGAACCGGTTGACAAAGCCTTAGGCGGGACGAACTATGAAAGAAGGCTTTCGAAATACTTCTTTCAGATAGGACGACCGATGGCCGGGCTGCCACCGCGCAAGCGGATCGAAGACGTCGAGCTGCTGCGTGCCCTCGCGCACCCGCTGCGGTCGGCACTGCTGAACCACCTGACCGCCGTCGGCCCGCGCACCGCGAGCGAGTGCGCCGAGGCGGTCGGCTCGACGGCGTCCAACTGCAGCTGGCACCTCCGGCAGCTCGCGCAGTACGGCCTGGTCGAGCGCGCCGAGGGCGAGGACGGCCGGGAACGCCCGTGGCGCGCCCGACAGGTGGGCCTGGAGATGGGGGAGCTGGCCGACGACCCGGCGCACCGGGCCGCGCAGCTGGGGGTGGTCGGCGCGACGCTGACCCACGAGCAGGAGCTGACCCAGCGGTACCTGGACTCCCTCGACGACCTCGACCCGGCCTGGCGCGCCGCGACCGGGCTTTCGACCTACGCCCTGCGGGTCACCCCGGCGGAGCTGACCCGGCTGACCGAAGACATCGACGCGCTGCTCCGCCCGTACGTCGGCGCCATCCGCGCCGACGCCCCGGCGGACGCCCGCTCGGTGCACGTCGGGCTGCGGGCGTTCCCGCGCATCGACCACTCGGGGAAGGCGGAGGAATGAAGCGGCTCCTGGGGGTTCCGGCGTTCGCCCGGCTGTGGGTGGCCGCGTTCTTCGGCGAGACGGCCGAGTGGATGCTGCAGGTGGCGCTGCCGGTCTACGTCTTCCAGCGCACCGGCTCCGCCGCGACGACCGCGCTGAGCATCGTGCTCGGCCTGCTGCCCGCGGTGCTGCTCAGCCCGGTGGCCGGGGTCGTCGCCGACCGCTGGAACCGCCGGGCGGTGCTCTTCGGCGTCTGCGGCGGGCTCGCCGTCGTGGCGCTCCCGCTCCTGGCCGAGCCCGGTGTCGGCGTCGTGTACGCGGTGATGGCCGCCCAGGCGGCGCTGGCGTCGGTGTTCGAACCCGCCCGCAACGCGCTCGTGCCGGAGCTGGTCGGCGTCGCGGAGGTGACCGCGGCGAACGGGCTGATGAGCGTGAACGGCAGCGTCGCCCGGCTGGCCGGCGGCTGGGCCGGGGGTGCCCTGCTCGGCTTCGGCGGGCTCCCCGACGTGATGATCGGCTACCTGGCCGTTCTCGCGGTCGCCGCGGCCCTGCTGGCCAAGCCGTTCCGCCGGGTCGCCGCCCCGGCGCCGGCGCCCGTGCGGGAACCGGTGGTGCGGGCCTGGCTCGACGGCCTGCGCGAGCTGACGCACAACCGGCGCCTGCGGCGGACCGGGCTCGCGCTGGTGTTCACCTCGCTGGCGCAGGGCATGTTCCTCGTGCTGTTCGTGGTCTACGTCCTGGACGTCCTAGGCGGCAGCGAAGCCGACGCGGGCCTGCTGCGGGGCGTCCAGGCGATCGGCGGGCTGGCCGCCGGGTTCGCCCTGGCCACGGTGGCGCGTCGGGTCGCACCGGCCGCTTTGCTCGGCTGGGGGGCACTGGCACTGGGGCTGCTGTCGGCGGCGATCTGGAACCTCTCCCTGGTCACGACGGCGCTGGGGTTGTACGTCGGGCTGTTCGCCCTGGCGGGCGCCCCGGGCGTGGTGGTCGGCGCCGGGGTGTTGTCGGAGATCCAGAGCGCGGTCGCGCCCGAGCGCGCCGGGCGGGTGCTGAGCACGACGTTCGCCGCCGTCGCCACCGGTACCACCGCCGGCGCGCTGCTGGCGGGCGCGCTCGTCGCGACGACCGGGCCCGCCGTGCTGCTGAACGTCCAGGCCGGCGTCTACGTCCTCGCCGGCGTGCTGATGCTGTTTCCCCGCCGGGGATGCACCCGGCAGTTGGTGTGGAGGTACCGCGCGGCCCCGTCGGTGAAGTCGTAGAGCGCCACCGTCTGGGTGTCTTCCAGGGGATCGTCCGAGGGCATGAGGAAGTGCGCCGGGCTCACCGGCAGCAGCTCGTAGCGGAGCCTGGCCGGCTTCCCGAGGAACTCCGCGTGCATCGGGTCGAGGTCCAGCGCCAGGGACAGGGTCCCGCCCTCGGCGGTCACCTCGTACCGGGTGCCGGGCCGCTCGTACACCCCCTCGTACCGCGCGAGGTCGAGCTTCAGCGCCGGATCCGGCTTCGGCAGCTCCGGGACGGGACCCAGGATCTCGCCGAACACCCGGCGCGCGAAGCTTTCCCGCGGTCCGCCGTTCGTCAGCACGACGACGGCGGTGTTGCGGTCCGGCAGGATCCGCAGGCGGGCGTTCTGGCCGATCGTGCTGCCGTCGGTGGCATAGACCGTTTCGCCGTGCCAATCGCAGACGATCAGGCCGAGCGCCCAGGCCGGCCCGAACAGGTACGGATCGGGGACCGGCACCCGCGACCGCATCATCTCCCGGACGCTCCGCGCCGACACGATCCGCCTGCCGTCCGGCGCGCGGCCCTCGTCGAGCAGGACCTGCGCCATGGTGAGCACGTCCCGGACCGTCGACGTGATGCCGCCGCCGGGGCCGAACTCCCGGGGCAGGACGGGCATCGGCGTGACGATGGGGCCTTCGGCAAGGGACCGGATCAGGTGCCCGGTCGCGGCGCGCGTCTCGTCGACCTGCTCGGGCCGGCTGTTCGTGTTCGTCAGGCCCAGGGGAGTGAAGAGCCGCTCGCGCAGGACGTCGTCCCATCGCTTGCCGTCGAGGACTTCCACGATCCGCGCGAGGATCGCGTACCCCAGCGCGGCGCTGTAGCCGTGGGTGTGGCCCAGCGGGAAGACCTGCGGTGCGCCGGCGATGTTCTGGACCATGCGCTCGTAGATGTCTTCGTCCGCGCCGGGATCGCCGAAAGCTTCTTCGATTCCGTTGGTGTGGTTGAGCAGGTGCCGCGCGGTGACCTTGGCGGTCGTCTCCGGATCGGCCACCGCGAAGCCGGGCAGGTAGGTCCGGATCGGCGCGTCCAGGTCGGTCTTGCCCTCGTCGACCAGTTGCAGGAAGGCCAGGGCCGTCCACGTCTTGGTCATGGAACCGACCTGGTAGACGGTGTCCGTGGTCGTCGGTTCGCCGGTTTCGACGTTTTTGACGCCGACGGCGAACTCGGTGATCCCGCCACCCGAGAGCACGCCGACCGCGGCACTCGGGATGCCGTACTCCGCCAGCAGCGCGGACACCCGATCCCGGATCGTCATCGGGCGAGGCCGACCGCGTTCGCGGCGTCCGCTTCGAAGTACTCCGTCGTGGCGTGGGCGCCGGCGTGGGTCTCGAAGAACTCCCGGACGGCGTCGACGGAGTCGTGGGCGATGACGTTGACCGCCCGGCTGCCGTCCTTGCTCGCGACCGCCAGCTTCCACACCGCACCCGCGGGCAGCCGGCCGTGGGCCGTCTTCAGGCCGTTCCAGAACTTGCCTTCGTCCGCGATGGCCGAGATCGCGAGCACGTGCGTCTTCTGTTTGCTCATGCGGAAAAGCTACGTTGCGTTTTCAATACTCTCAACGGAAGAGCGTGCATAATGGCTGGTGAGACTGCAGGTCATTGCGCTCGTCCTGTCGATGAACGCAACGAGCCGTTGCACTGGAGTGTCGATGAACGCACGCAGGCTGAGCCTGGACGACCGCCGCCGCATCGCGGGCTGGCTCGCCGACGGGCTCGGGTACGCCGAGATCGGCCGGCGGCTCGGCCGGCCGACGTCCACGATCAGTCGGGAGGTGGCGCGCAACAGCGCGTCCGGCGAGTACCGGCCCGGCCACGCCCAGGAGGCCGCCGCCCACCGCGCCCGCCGTCGCCGTCCGGCCCGTCCGTCCGAGCAGCCGGCCGGCCTGGTGCGCGGGTTCGTCGACGAGTTCGCGGCCCTCCTGGCCGCGACCGGCCTGCCGCGGATGACCGCGCGCGTGTTCGTCAGCCTGCTGACCGCCGACGCCGTCGGCCTGACCGCGGCCGACCTGGTGACGCTGCTGCAGGTCAGTCCCGCCTCGGTGTCCAAGTCCATCGGTGCGCTGGAAGCGATGGAGCTGGTCGCGCGCCGGCCGGAGCCGGGCGGGCGCCGCGAGCGCTACACGATCGACGACGACGTCTGGCTCCGCGCGTGGCAGGCCGACACCGGGGCGCACGGCCGGATCGCGGTCGTCGCGCGGCGGGGGATCGGCCTCTTCGGGCCGGACTCGACCGCGGGCACCCGGCTCGCGAGCATGGCCGGGTTCTTCGGGCGGCTCAGCGAGCAGATGGGCGGCGCCACCCTGGGGGAGGCGGCGGGGTACGACGCCCTGACCGTGGTCGCCGGGCTGGTGCACGCCGGCCGGCCGCTGACCGTGGCCGAGCTGGCCACCGCGCTCGGCTGGCCCCGCGACCGGGTGGACACGGCCTTGGCCGCGCTCCGGCGTCGTCCGGCGATCGCCGATCCGCTCGAACTGTGCGGCACCGAGGCGGTCTCCGTGAAGGCGAGGCCGGACCGCCTGAGCCCGGCTCAGCGCGAAGGGATCCGCCGGTTTTCCGTAGCTTCCCCGGCCGCGGTGGTTACGGTGGAGGGGTGCCGCACCTCTTCGCCACCAGCGACCTCCACGTGACCCACGAGGGCAACGGCCCGATCCTCGACTCGGTCGTCCCGGAAACCCCCGAAGACTGGCTGCTCGTCGCCGGCGACGTCGCCGAGCTGGCCGAAGCCACCATCGGGACGCTGAAGACCCTGCGCAGCCGGTTCGCGAAGGTCGTCTGGGTGCCGGGCAACCACGAGCTGTGGACGACGAAGAACGACGACTGCCAGCTGCGCGGCCAGGCCCGGTACGAGTATCTGGTCGAGCAGTGCCGCGAGATCGGCGTGCTGACCCCGGAAGACGAGTTCCCGGTCTGGCGGCACGGCTCGCGGCCGCTGACGATCGCGCCGCTGTTCCTGCTCTACGACTACAGCTGGCGGACGCCGGAGGCGGAGGGCAAGTCCCTGGAGGAGGCCCTGCGCCAGGCCCGCGAGGCCGGCGTGGTCTGCACGGACGAGTACTTCCTGTACCCGGACCCGTACCCGAGCCGCCAGGCGTGGTGCGAGGACCGGCTGAAGATCAGCACCGAACGCCTCGACGCGATCCCCGAAGACCACGGCACGATCCTGATGTCCCACTGGCCCCTGCACCGGCACCCGACGGCCCCGCTGTACTGGCCGGAGTTCGCGCTCTGGTGCGGCACGACGAAGACCGAGGACTGGCACGTCCGCTACCGCGCGGAGATCGCCGTCTACGGTCACCTGCACATCCCGCGCAGCACCGAGGCCGACGGCGTCCGGTTCGAAGAGGTGTCGCTCGGCTATCCGCGCGAGTGGCGCAAGCGGGCGCGGGGTGCGGTGCCGATGCGCCGGATCCTCTGGCCGTCATGAGTCGTCGCGCCGCCGCTCCCTGAGCGCGCGCACCCGCCCGCGGCTGGCGCAGGCGGGAGCGGGACACCAGCGCCGCCGCCCGCCCGGATCGGCGAAGACGCCGCGGCAGTCCTGCTCGGGGCACACCCGCAGGTCGTGCCGCAGTGGTCCGGTGAGCCAGTCCGCGGCCTGGTGCGCCAGCCGGCCGAGCGCGTCCGCGGCGGTGGCGGGGGCGCTGCGGTGCACCCGGTCGAGCGCGGCCAGGTGCATCGGCTGGGCTTTGAGGAAGGGCGTCAGCGGGCTCACCTGGTCGGCTCTCGGCGGGAGCCCGCCGACCGCGCCGAGGGCGAGTTCGCGGAGGGCCTCGCGGAGCTGGTGGGCCGCGCGCACGTCGGCGTACGTGACGGGGGCGAGCGGGGTCAGCTCGACCTGGGCGAGCCAGTCGCGCAGCCGCTCGGCCGTCGGGATCCGCTCGACCGGCCGGGCACTGAAGTGGCGGCCGCGAGTGGCCAGGAGGTTCAGCCAGGGTGCGCCCATGTCGAGGCGGAAGTCTTCGGACACCTCGCCATCGTAACGCCTGAGGCGTTACACTCGCCTGCGTGACCGGGGAACCCAAGGTCCGCACGGTGCTGGGCGACATCGACCCGGCCGAACTGGGCGTGACGAACTCGCACGACCACCTCTTCTTCGCCTCGAAGCTGCTGCCGGGCCAGGAACTCGACGACCCGGTCGCCGCCGCCCACACCCTCCTCGAGTTCGAAGCGCGGGGCGGCAACGCGCTCGTCCAGTGGACGCCGTACGGCCTGACCCGGCGCACCCGCGAGCTCGCCTGGATGGCGGAGGAAATCGGTGTGCACGTGGTCGCGGCCACCGGCCTGCACCGCGCGGAGCACTACGCCCCGGTGATCCTCGGCCGCGTGATCGACGATCTGGTCAAGGAGTTCGTCGCCGACCTGACCGAGGGAACCCAGCCCGCGGACCTGCCCGACGAGCCGCGGACCGGTCCGCGCGCCGGGCTGGTCAAGGTGGCCGGCGCCTTCCACACGATCGATTCGCACGCCCGGCTGACGATGACCGCGGCCGCGGTCGCCCACGAAGAGACCGGCGCGCCCATCGCCGTGCACCTCGAACTCGGCACGGCGGGCCTGGAGACGGTCGAACTGCTCTGCGGCAAGCTCGATGTTTCACCCGACAAGGTGATTCTCGGGCACCTCAACCGGAACCCGGACCCGCAGCTGCACCGGGAGATCGCCGAGACCGGCGTGTTCCTCGGTTTCGACGGCCCGTCACGGGCCAACCACGCCACCGACCTGCGGCTCTTCGACGGCCTCCAGGCCCTCGTCGAGGCCGGTCACGGCGGGCAGATCCTGCTCGGCGGCGACACCACGACCGCCGCGGCCCGAAACCAGCCGGGCGCGGCCTACCTGCTCACCACGCTCGCACCGCGGCTGGCGAAACTGCTGGGCGGCGACGTCGTCACGGCCATGCTGGTGGCGAACCCCGCCCGGGCGTTCGCCACCAGCTGGCTCAAGTGATTCAGCCGGTGCCCTGATTCAGCGCAGGCCGAAACCTTCCTGCCCGCCGCCGCGGCCGCGGCGGCGCAGGTAGCGCTCGAACTCGGCGGCGATCTTGTCGCCGCTCACGTCCTGCTCCGCGACCTCGCTCTGGGCGTCCCCGCGCTCTTCGAGGCTGCGGACGTACTCGCTGATCTCCTCGTCCTCGTCGGCCATCTCGCTGACCGTGCGCTGCCACTCCTCGGACTGCTCGGGCAGCGCGCCCAGCGGGATCTCGACGTCGAGGATGTCCTCCAGCTTGTGCAGCAGCGCCAGCGTGGCCTTCGGGGACGGCGGGTGCGACACGTAGTGCGGCACCGCGGCCCAGATCGACACGGCCGGGATGCCCGCCTGCACGCAGTAGTCCTGCAGGATGCCGACGATGCCGGTCGGGCCCTGGTAGTTGTTCAGGTCGAGGCCGTACAGCGACGCGGTGTCCTTGTCGTAGGCCGTCCCGGTGACCGGGACCGGCCGGGTGTGCGCGGTGTCGGCGAGCAACGCCCCCAGCGTCACCACCGTCGCGACGTCGAGCTGCTGGATGTGCTCCAGCAGCTCCGCGCAGAACGCCCGCCAGCGCATGTTGGGCTCGGGGCCCTGGACGAGGACGACGTCCCGGTCGAAGCCGTCGGGGCGGCAGACCGACAGCCGCGTCGTCGGCCAGTCCACCCGTCGAGTGACGCCGTCCACCATCCGGACGGTCGGGCGGCTGACCTGGAAGTCGTAGTAGTCGTCGGGCTCCAGCTCGGCCAGCGGCGTGGCGTCCCAGTTCAGCTGCAGGTGCTCGACCGCCCGGCTGGCCGCGTCACCTGCGTCGTTCCAGCCTTCGAAGGCGACGACCATCAACGGTCGGGTGGGTTCGGGGCGGCCGCCGGGCGGCCGCGGGGTCTCGTCGACGGGCTCACTCACCGGACCAGCCTACGACCACCGGCCTTACGCTGTTCAGCATGTCCGACCGCCTGTCGTCGCCCTTCCTGGCCGCTCTGCGATCCCGCGTCCTGGTGGCGGACGGCGCCATGGGCACCGCCCTGCAGGCCCACGACCTCAGCCTCGACGACTTCGACGGCCTCGAGGGCTGCAACGAGGTCCTCAACGTCACCCGGCCCGACGTGGTCCGCTCGGTGCACCGCGGGTACCTGGAGGCCGGGGCGGACGCCGTCGAAACGAACACTTTCGGGGCCAATTTCGCCAACTTCGCCGAGTACGACATCACCGACCGGATCTTCGAGCTGGCCGAAGCCGGGGCTCGCCTGGCCCGCGAGACGGCCGACGAGTTCGCGACCCCGGACCGTCCGCGGTTCGTGCTCGGCTCGGTCGGGCCCGGCACGAAGCTGCCGACGCTCGGCCACGCGCCGTTCACCACGCTGCGTGACGCCTACCGCGAGGAGGTCCGCGGCCTGCTGGCCGGCGGCGTCGACGCGGTGATCGTCGAAACCACCCAGGACATCCTGCAGACGAAGGCGTCGATCATCGGCGCGAAGCGGGCGATGGCCGCCGAGGGCAGGCATGTGCCGATCCTCGCTTCGATCACCGTCGAAACCACCGGCACCATGCTGCTCGGCACCGAGGTCGGGGCGGCACTGGCCGCGCTGGAGCCGCTCGGCATCGACGTCATCGGGCTCAACTGCGCCACCGGCCCGGCCGAGATGAGCGAGCACCTGCGGCAGCTCGCCAAGCACGCCCGGGTGCCGCTGTCGGTGATGCCGAACGCCGGCCTGCCGGAGCTCGGGCCCAACGGGGCGGTGTACCCGCTCGGCCCGGAAGCCCTGGTCGAGGCGCTCACCGGGTTCGTGCGGGAGTTCGGTGTCGGCCTGGTCGGCGGCTGCTGCGGGACGACCGACGAGCACATCCGGCAGCTCGCCGCCGCCGTCGCGGACACGGCACCGGTGGCCCGGCGGCCGCGGCCCGAGCCGGGCGTGTCGTCGCTCTACCAGGCGGTGCCGTTCAAGCAGGACGCCAGCGTGCTGATGATCGGCGAGCGGACCAACGCCAACGGCTCGAAGGCCTTCCGCACCGCGATGCTCGAAGGCCGCTGGGACGACTGCGTCGAGATCGCCCGCGAGCAGACCCGCGACGGCGCCCACCTCCTGGACCTGTGTGTCGACTACGTCGGCCGCGACGGGACCGCCGACATGGCCGAGCTGGCCGGGCGCCTGGCCACCGCGTCGACCCTGCCGATCATGCTCGACTCCACCGAGGTCGCCGTGCTGCGCGCCGGGCTGGAGCGCCTGGGCGGCCGGTGCGCGGTCAACTCCGTCAACTACGAGGACGGCGACGGCCCCGAGTCCCGGTTCACCCAGGTCATGGAACTGGTCAGCGAGTACGGCGCCGCCGTCGTCGCCCTGACCATCGACGAGGAAGGCCAGGCGCGCACCGCGCGGAAGAAGGCCGACATCGCCACCCGGCTCATCGAGGACATCACCGGGACCTGGGGCCTGCGCCCCTCCGACGTCATCGTCGACGCGCTCACCTTCACCATCGCCACCGGCCAGGAAGAATCCCGCCGCGACGGCATCGAAACGATCGAAGGCATCCGCGAGATCAAGCGGCGGCACCCCGAGGTGCAGACCACCCTCGGCCTGTCGAACATCTCCTTCGGGCTCAACCCGGCCGCCCGGCAGGTGCTCAACTCGGTGTTCCTGCACGAGTGCGTCCAGGCCGGGCTCGACACCGCCATCGTGCACGCGTCGAAGATCCTGCCGATGGCACGCATCCCCGACGACCAGCGCGCGGTCGCCCTCGACCTGATCTACGACCGCCGCCGTGAGGGCTACGACCCGCTGCAGGAGCTGATGGCCCTGTTCGAGGGCGTCAGTGCGGCGTCGTCCAAGGCGTCGCGGGCCGAGGAACTGGCCGCGCTGCCGCTGTTCGAACGCCTCGAACGCCGGATCGTCGACGGTGAACGGGGCGGCCTCGCCGACGACCTCGACGCGGCCCTGGAGCAGCGGCCCGCCCTGCAGATCATCAACGACACACTGCTGTCCGGCATGAAGACCGTCGGCGAGCTGTTCGGCTCCGGCCAGATGCAGCTGCCGTTCGTGCTGCAGTCGGCCGAGGTCATGAAGGCCGCCGTCGCCCACCTCGAGCCGCACATGGAGAAGGAGGACGACGCCGGCAAGGGCCGGATCGTGCTGGCCACCGTCCGCGGCGACGTGCACGACATCGGCAAGAACCTCGTCGACATCATCCTGTCCAACAACGGCTACGAGGTCGTCAACCTCGGCATCAAGCAGCCCATCACGACCATCCTCGACGCGGCCGAGGAACACGGCGCCGACGCGATCGGGATGTCCGGGCTGCTGGTCAAGTCCACGGTGATCATGAAGGAGAACCTCCAGGAGATGAACTCCCGTGGCGTCTCCGCGCGTTGGCCGGTGCTGCTCGGCGGGGCCGCGTTGACCCGGTCCTACGTGGAGAACGACCTGACCGAGCTGTACCTCGGCGACGTCCGCTACGCGCGGGACGCGTTCGAGGGCCTGCGGCTGATGGACGCGATCATGGCCGCCAAGCGCGGGGAATCGCCGCTGGTGGACGCCGACGCGGAGAAGAAGCGCCAGGAGCGCAGGGAACGCCGCGAACGCTCCCTGCGGATCGCCGAGGCGCGCAAAGCCCGCAAGGCCGAGGAAGAGGGACCACTGCCCGCCCGCTCGGACGTGGCCACCGACGTGCCGGTGCCGAGCCCGCCGTTCTGGGGTTCGCGGGTGGTCAAGGGCGTCGCGCTCGCCGACTACGCCGCCATGCTCGACGAGCGCGCGACCTTCATGGGCCAGTGGGGCCTCAAGGGCGCCCGCGGCGGCGCCGGGCCGACGTACGAGGAACTGGTGGAGTCCGAAGGCCGGCCGCGGCTGCGGTACTGGCTCGACCGGCTGACCGCCGACGGCGTCCTGGCCCACGCGGCCGTCGTCTACGGCTACTTCCCGTGCGTCGCCGAGGGCGACGACCTGGTCGTGCTCACCGAGCCGTCGCCGGACGCGCCGGAGCGGGTGCGCTTCACCTTCCCTCGGCAGCGCCGCGACCGGCGGCTCTGCCTCGCCGACTTCTACCGGCCGCGGTCGTCGGGGGAGGTCGACGTCGTGCCCTTCACCGTCGTGACCATGGGGCAGCCGATCGCCGACTACGCGAACGAGCTGTTCGCGGCCGACGCCTACCGCGACTACCTCGAAGTCCACGGCCTCGGCGTCCAGCTCACCGAGGCACTCGCCGAGTACTGGCACTGCCGCATCCGGCAGGAGCTCACCTTCCCCGGCGGTGTGGCGGTCGCCTCAGAGGACCCCGACGACGTCGAGGACTTCTTCAAGCTCGGCTACCGTGGAGCCCGGTTCTCCCTGGGCTATGGCGCCTGTCCCGACCTCGAAGACCGGGCGAAGATCGTCGCCCTCCTCGAACCGGGCCGGATCGGCGTCAAGCTGTCCGAGGAGTTCCAGCTCCACCCCGAGCAGTCGACCGACGCGATCGTCTGCCACCACCCGGAAGCCAAGTACTTCAACACCTGAGGAGACTCCACTGTGGACGGACTGGCCGCCGTGCTCTGGGACATGGACGGCACGCTCGTCGATTCCGAGAAGCTGTGGGACGTCGCCCTCTACGAGACGGCGGAATGGCTGGGCGGCAAGCTCTCCGAACAGCAGCGGATGACGCTCGTCGGGTCCAACATGGACGACACGTCGTCGTACCTGCTCGAAGTGGCCGGCCTTCCGGTGACACCCGAGGCGATCGCCTCGACCGGGGAGGAGATCCGCCGCCGCACGGCCGGGCTGTTCGACGACGAGCTGCCGTGGCGCCCCGGCGCCCGCGAGGCCTTGACGGCCGTGCGCGAGGCGGGCCTGCCCTCGGCGCTGGTCACGTCCACCGAACGCGACCTGACCGAACTCGCGCTGAACACGATCGGCCGGGACTTCTTCGACGTCACCGTGTGCGGCGACGAGGTCGAAGGTCTGAACAAGCCGCTCCCGCGCCCGTACTTCAAGGCGGCCGAGCTCCTCGGCGTCGACCCCGCGCGTTGTGTCGCGGTCGAGGATTCGCCGCCGGGCACCGCCTCCGCGGTCGCGGCGGGCTGCACGGTGCTGGTGATCCCGAACGACGTCCCCGTCGAGGCGGGGGAGCGGCGGGTGTTCCGCGACTCGCTGGTGGGCATCGACGTGCCGGCCCTGGCGGCCCTGCTCGGCTGACCACGACCATGTCGCTTTTCCGCTAGCCCGGGGCCGCCCGGGTCCGCGATGCTGAAGCGGTGCATGAGGACTTCGAACGGTGCGTACGGGCCGTGCAGGCGAAGGACGCCCGGTTCGACGGGTGGTTCTACTGCGCGGTCCTGACCACCCGGATCTACTGCCGGCCCAGCTGCCCGGTGGTCCCGCCCAAGCGGCAGAACATGAGCTTCTACCCGAGCGCCGCGGCCGCCCAGCAGGCCGGGTTCCGCGCCTGCAAACGCTGCCGCCCCGACGCCAGCCCCGGTTCCCCGCTGTGGAACGAGCGCGCCGACCTGGTGGCGCGGGCGATGCGGCTGATCGCCGACGGCGTCGTCGACACCGAAGGCGTCCGCGGCCTCGCCGCCCGGCTCGGCTACAGCGTCCGGCAGGTCGAACGGCAGGTGTTCGCCGAACTCGGCGCCGGCCCGCTGGCCCTGGCCCGCGCCCAGCGCGCGCAGACCGCCCGCACCCTGATCGAGACGACCACGCTGCCGATGACCGAACTGGCCCTGGCCGCCGGGTTCGGCAGCATCCGGACGTTCAACGACACCGTCCGCGAGGTGTTCGCCCTCTCGCCGACCGAGCTGCGGCAGCGCGCGAAGGGCAAGCCTTCGGCGGCCGGGGCGCTCGTCCTCCGGCTCCCGTACCGCAAACCGCTGTGCCCGGACAACCTCTTCGGGCACCTCGTGGCGACCGGCGTGCCGGGTGTGGAGGAGTGGCGGGACGGCGCCTACCGCCGGACCCTGCGGCTGCCACACGGCCACGGCGTTGTCGCCCTCCGGCCCGAGGACGGGCACATCGCCTGCCGCCTCACCCTCGCCGACCTGCGGGACCTGCCCGCCGCCACCAGCCGGTGCCGCCGCCTGCTGGACCTTGACGCCGACCCGGTGGCCGTCGACGAGCAGCTCGCCGGCGACCCGCTCCTCGCCCCGCTGGTCGCGGCCGCGCCGGGCCGCCGGGTGCCGCGCACGGTCGACGGCGCCGAGTTCGCCGTGCGGGCCGTGCTCGGGCAGCAGGTCTCGACGGCGGCGGCCCGGACCCACGCCGCCCGGCTCGTCGTCGCCCACGGCGAACCGGTCGAGGACCCCGAAGGCGGCCTGACCCACCTGTTCCCCTCCTTCGACGCACTCGCCTCGCTGGACCCCGAGACATTGGCCATGCCGCGCAGCCGCCGTCGCACGATGCTCGCGCTGGTCGAGGCGCTGACCGACGGCCTGGACCTCAGCGCGGGCAGCGACTGGGGGGCGGCGCGGGCCGCGCTGAGCGCGTTGCCCGGCTTCGGGCCGTGGACCGTCGAGAGCATCGCCATGCGGGCACTGGGCGACCCGGACGCCTTCCTCCCCACCGATCTCGGCATCAAGTACGCGGCGGAAACGCTCGGGCTCGGCGGGCAGGCCGCCGTCGTCGCCCGTTCCGCCGCATGGCGCCCCTGGCGCGCCTACGCCACCCAGCACCTGTGGGCCACCGGTGACCACGCGATCAACCGGATGCCCGCGGCATGAAACCGACAGGAGTATCAATGCGCACCCACGCCGTCGTCGACAGCCCCTGCGGCCCGTTGACGCTGGTCGCCGAGGGCGGCGCGCTCCGCGGCCTCTACATGGTCGACCAGCGCCACCGCCCGGACGAGCTGACGTTCGGCTCCGCCGATCCGGGCGGGGAGGTCTTCGCCCGCGCCGAAACCGAACTCAAGGAGTACTTCGCCGGGCAGCGGCAGGAGTTCGAGGTGCCGCTGGCCTTCGCGGGCACGCCGTTCCAGCAGCTGGTCTGGGCCGAGCTGCGGAAGATCCCGTACGGCACGACGATCTCGTACGGCCAGCTCGCCGACCGGCTCGGCAAGCCCGCCGCGTCCCGGGCGGTCGGCCTGGCCAACGGCAAGAACCCGATCGGCATCATCGTCCCGTGCCACCGGGTGGTGGGCTCGAACGGCTCGCTCACCGGCTACGGCGGCGGCCTGGACCGCAAGCGGTACCTGCTGGACTTCGAGCAGGGCGCGCTCTTCTGATTCCCAGCCCGTGGGAGCCGGCGTCCACTCCCGTGTGAGATGGGCAGCACCCGCGGCGGGGCGGGGCGGCGCCGCGCGGTCCGGGATGGAAGGATTCCGGACCGTGAAGACCTTCGATGAGCTGTTCGCGGAGCTTGCCGAGCGCGCGCGTACCCGTCCCGACGGGTCCGGCACCGTCGTCGCCCTCGACGCCGGGGTGCACGCCCAGGGCAAGAAGGTGCTGGAGGAAGCCGGCGAGGTGTGGATCGCCGCCGAGCACGAGTCCGACGAGCGCCTCGCCGAGGAGATCTCCCAGCTGCTGTACCGGGTGCAGGTGCTGATGCTCGGCCGCGGCCTGTCGACCGAGGACGTCTACCGCTACCTGTGACGGGTCGCTCCAACAACGAGGAGAGAAGCGAAATGCTGCGTGTTGCCGTGCCGAACAAGGGAGCCCTCGCCGCCGCGGCGACGGAGATGCTCGGCGAGGCGGGCTACCGGAAGCGGCATGAGCAGCGCGACCTGACCGTGCTCGACCACGTCAACGAGGTCGAGTTCTTCTTCCTGCGTCCCAAGGACATCGCCATCTACGTCGGCTCCGGCGAGCTCGACCTCGGCATCACCGGCCGCGACCTCGCGCTCGACTCCGGCGCCCCGGTGGAGGAGATCCAGGCGCTCGGGTTCGGCGGTTCGACGTTCCGCTACGCCGCCCCGGCGGGCCGGGACTGGAAGCCGGCGGACCTGCACGGCAAGCGGCTGGCGACGTCGTACCCGCGGCTGGTCCGCGACGACCTCGCCCGCCACGGCGTCGAGGCCGAGGTGATCCGCCTCGACGGCGCAGTGGAGATCTCGATCCAGCTCGGCGTGGCGGACGCGATCGCCGACGTCGTCGAGTCGGGCCGGTCGCTGCGGCAAAACAACCTGGTGGCCTTCGGCGACCCGATCTGCGTGTCGGAAGCCGTGCTGCTGCAGCGCCGCGGCACCGAGGAGAGCAAGGCGAAGACGCAGCTGGCCGCGCGCCTGCGCGGGGTCGTGTTCGCGCAGCAGTACATGATGCTGGACTACGACTGCCCGCGGACGCTGGTGGAGCGCGCGATCGCGATCACGCCGGGCCTGGAGTCGCCGACGGTCGCCCCGCTCGCCCACGAAGACTGGGTCGCGGTGCGGGCGATGGTGCCGCGCAAGGAAGTCAACCGCATCATGGACGAGCTGGCCGAGGTCGGCGCGAAGGCGATCCTGGCCTCCGACATCCGCTCCTGCCGCCTCTGACCCCGCGCACCCGTCGTGAGTGGTAATTCGGGTTAGAACCAATGAAACACAAAGATAAGAAATGAACACACAAAATAATAA